>JAIYDG010000550.1 GCA_027487625.1 Bacteroidota bacterium | reverse complement strand
TCCTTTAAGCTTCATAATAATTCGTTTCAACATGGCGGTGAGGACTTTGCATGGAAATACTTTAATAGTTTTTTATCGGAGCGATACATTAACTACTCCAAGCATATTTCAAAACCAGCTTTAAGCAGAAAAAGTTGCAGTAGAATTTCACCCTATTTGGCTTATGGGAATATTAGCATGAAAATGGTCATGCAAAAAACCATAGAGCTTTATCCAACTGCTAAAAACAAAAGGTCTTTATCGAACTTTATATCTCGCTTACATTGGCATTGCCATTTTATTCAAAAGTTTGAAGATGAATGTAGAATGGAGTTTGAAAATGTAAATAAGGCTTATGATTTATTGGTTAAACCCAAAAATGAAGTTTATATAAATGCTTTTGAACAAGGCAAAACTGGAATTCCTATTGTTGATGCCTGTATAATATGCTTACAAGAAACAGGTTATGTGAATTTTAGAATGAGAGCAATGTTGGTTTCATTTTTTGTGTTTAATCTTTGGCAAGATTGGCGCGATTTACACATGTTGGCTAGATGGTTTCTAGATTATGAGCCCGGCATTCACTATCCACAAATACAAATGCAGGCCGGACAAACTGGAGTGAATACCATTCGAATTTATAATCCTGTAAAAAATTCAATTGAACATGATCCGGATGCTTTATTCATCAAAAAATGGTTGCCTCAATTACAAAACATTCCTTCAAAACTGGCTCATGAACCTTGGAAACTTAGTGAAATGGAGCAAAATTTATATCAATGTGTACTTGGGAAAAATTACCCCTATCCTATTGTTGATTTAGATGCAACAAGAAAAGAAGCAGGAGTTGAAATCTGGTCGTACAGAAAGCAAAAGGATGTTCAACAAGAAGGAAATCGAATTTTACAAAAACATACAAACCCTAATACAAAACGACTCTTTTAATGAATCATAAAACCAAAACCGGAATCATATTTCCTCATCAATTGTTTGAAAACAACGAGCTGCTTTTTCATTGCAATGAGGTTTACATGATAGAAGAGTTCTTGTTTTTTAAGTTATATACTTTTCATAAAATGAAATTAGCTTATCACAGAGCCAGTATGAAGTTTTATGAACAATTCCTTATCAATAAAGGGATTAAAGTAAACTATATCAACTCTATTGATGAGTTATCTGATATTAGAAAATTGATTTCTTACTTAGGTAAAAATGAACATCAACAATTGGTTTATATCGACCCTACCGACAATTGGCTTGAAAAACGAATTCAGAAATCTGCTAATGAAACTGGAATTTCATTGTTGAAAATCGACTCGCCTTTATTCATCAATTCAAGTACTGAAAACATACAATTCTTCAGCAATAAAAAGAGATTTTTTCAAACTGATTTTTATATCTTCCAAAGAAAAAAACTTCAAATTTTAGTTGAAGAAAAAGACAAACCTCTATTAGGTAAATGGTCGTTTGATTCAGAAAACCAACTCAAATATCCCAAAGGTAAAATAGCACCAAAAGTTATTTTTCCAGAAATGAATGAATTGACTAAAGAAGCTTCAAATTATATAGAAACGCACTATCCAAATAACCCAGGAAAAATCAATTTAAAAGCCTTTTATCCTTTTAATTTTGATGAAAGTAAAAAGTGGTTAAATCAGTTTTTCGAAAATCGTTTTAAAGAATTTGGTGAATATGAAGATGCTTTGGTAAGTAAAGAAAATTTCCTTCATCATTCTGTCTTATCTCCCATGATGAATGTGGGTTTAATGAGTCCACAATTTGTCATTCAAGAAGCATTAAATTATGCTGATACTCATGAAATTTCCATGAATTCACTCGAAGGATTTATCAGGCAAATAATTGGTTGGCGAGAATTCATTCGAGCTGTTTATGAACTAAAAGGAACCGAAGAAAGAACCCGAAATTACTGGAATTTTAGCAGAAGTATACCAGCATCATTTTGGACAGGTACAACAGGAATTAAACCCATTGATGAAACCATTAAAAAGGTTTTGGAAACGGGCTATTGTCACCACATAGAAAGATTGATGGTTTTAGGCAATTTTATGCTGTTGTGTGAATTCAATCCTGATGAAGTGTACCGATGGTTTATGGAAATGTTCATCGATGCTTACGATTGGGTTATGGTAACCAATGTTTATGGCATGAGTCAGTTTGCAGATGGCGGATTGATGGCAACAAAACCTTATATCAGCGGAAGCAATTACCTAATGAAAATGAGCAATTATGAAAAAGGAGAATGGCAAAAAACCTGGGATGCCTTGTTTTGGAGATTCATGCATACACAAAGAGATTTCTTCTTAAAAAATCCACGATTAGGAATGTTGGTTAAAACCTTTGATAAAATGTCGGATGAAAAGAGAAATGAGCATTTGAGAACAGCAGAAAACTATTTAAAAAGTCTTGATTAGTTGATTTAAAGTAAGCTTACTTTACTTACAAAGCAAAATATTGACAGGCTAAGTAAAGGGCTTTTTAAATTTGCAACTATTCATAGTACAATAGGGTTCAAATCCTTGATATTTTCTAATATCGATTATAAAATAATGTTCCATTCTTTCTTTAATTGAAATTTCGGATATTATTTACTTATCGAATAGTTTTGAGTTATTTAAAATGAAATTACACTATCGTTTGCAATAAAACTCATAAAAACCTTTCCATATTTGCAATTGCGTTTAAGAATAATTTTTGAAACCAAAAATCTACTATTTCCTCAGTGCTTAAGGTGTTTTTTAGGTCGAACATTTGATTATTTATTCTATTACCAAATAATAAAAGTTTGTCATTGGGGTGCGATGGTTTTACCAATATTTTTTCGGCCCAACCTAACCTTTCTTTTGAATAAAAGAATGTTCTTTCAGTTTGTTCAATCAATTCTCTTGAACCCAAAACTGATTCAAATAACTCAAATTGAATGATTGCATCTTGTGGTATTTTAAGTTGACTTATGTTGAAATTAGATGGATTACACCTGCATTCCAAACAAAATTGGTTTAATGCAAATGCAGCTATGGAATTATTCTCATCAAATTTAATTTGGCTTGTGCTATTTACTTTGGCTGACGATAGATATTCAATTTTTTTATTGAAAATTATTTTGAGTTTTTCTATCTCAACTTTAGCAGCAGATAATGCATCTTGAGTTTCTTGAAGTTTAATTAACTCCTTTTTCAAATTTAACTTATTATGAAACCAATTGTATCTACTCTCCAAAGTTATAGGTTCTATAACACCTCCTTGTTCTGTAACTTTAAATTCTATGAATCGGGCTAATTCTTCTATGCTAAATTTTGTAGGGTCAGCATAAATTCGAGTTTCAGGATACCAAGCAGGAATTTGATTTGGAGCTAACGGAATTACAAATAAAAATCCAAATCCTTTCTTTAATCGGTCTGTTATTGCATTTTCCTCTAATCCTGTATAAAGGGTTTTGCCCCATTCAAATCTAGAAAGAATGACGACTACTCTACTTTCTTCTTTAAAAGCTTTTGAAAATGCCTCTGGCCCATTACTATTTATAAGTTCCTCTTGCTTATTTTCATAAAAGAAAATTGATAAATTTGGATTAATTGCTGCAACCAATTTGCGCGCAAATTCAATATCTTCTTTACAAAGAGAAATTGCTATATCATATTTAAATTGATTAGACATGTTAAATTTTAAATCAATTAAAAATTAATTATTCTTCATAAGATTTTCAACCTGAAATTTAATTTTTGATAATGTATAATTAGAGATTTTTAAAACAATATTTTTTAATTCAGTTTCAGTTATTGAGCTATCATATAATTTTTCAAGTAAAATATCATTAATGCCATTTATATATATTTGATATTTATAATCAAGAAAATATATTTTAATTTCAATGCCAAGATTAAAAGCATTAATACCAGCGTTTTTATAAGCTTTCCAATGATAACTTATATTAAAATCATTCAAATCAGGGTACTCGATAGGTAATATAGGTTTGTTTAATGAATATCCATATCCTGCAATCATTCCAAATTTTTCGGGATCATAAAAATCAAAAAATATTTGCTGATAAACATATTCTAAATTTTTCCCTGGACTTTTTACAATTGTTGAATTAATTGGAGATTGAGCCCAAATATGTAGGTCCTTTTCGGCAAATAATGGGTCTATTTTAGCTAATTTATCATCTATTTTTTCTAAAAGTGAGCCTAAGTAATTTTCATATACAACTTTAATAGCATTTCTAGATTTTTTAACCTTTACTCTTTCCTTTAAAACAGATTCTTTTTTCAGGATTTCAAGTTCTTTCTCAAAATCATCTTCATCTTCAATTGACAAACCTTGAGCTGCATTTATTGACTTTTCTAATGACCAAATAAGTTGCTCACCTAAATAAATCAGAAATGCTTCTTCATTTCCGGTATCCGCCTTATTAAGGGATGTTATATAGTTTTTTTTATCAGAATCTTTAATAATTATGGGAGGAAAGTTGTTCTTTAGTAAGTAATAATTCATTAATAAACGGGCAACTCTTCCATTTCCATCATCAAATGGATGTATTCGAACAAATCGATAGTGAAGTTGAGCTGCCAACCATAAAGGTTTTAACGCTAGTTCAACATCATCGGCAAATTTCCTGTAAAACTCTATGAGATCATTCATTTTTGCAGGAGTTTCTTGAGGCGAAGCATAATGAAATATTTCTCCATTTGCTAATCGAACAGAATTTGGAAGTTTTTTATACTCACCTGGATTAACTTCCTTTTTTGTTGATTGTCCATCAGCAGTAATTGCATCCTTCCAAAAAGGACGAACTAAAATTATTTTATTTAATTCTCTTATAAAATTTTCATTAAGATCTCTGTTTTTATCTTTAGATAGTTCATCAACAAACCGAATTGCAACATCATGAGCTTTCATTTCTTCTATTTCACGACCAGTATAATCACTACCAACTTTATCAAAAATTAATAACAATTCTGTATCACTGTAAGTGAGAGTATTGCCTTCAATATGATTAGAATTATAATTCCATTCAAGTCTAAATTTTTTCCAAAGCCTTTCCTCATCTTCGGGTTTTAATGGACCCAGATCTTCAAGTTCGGCTTTTAGTGAATTAATTTTATCCCACATTTGTATTTGATTTATCATAATTCTATTTTATTATTTAACAATCTTAAACCAATATTATACCATTGAAAATATATAATATTACAAGTTAAGTTTTTATATATTTTTCTTTTATTTAAAACATTTCGCTCCCAATTTCTTCAAGTATTAAGCTACTTACTATCAACGTTTTAAATTCCGTTTCAAGTTTGTAAATTTTACACTGCACTACAACAATTTCAATCTCAGCTTTTTTTTCAAATGTATCTACATAACATAGAATATTCAGGCTACAATAATTTTCTTGAACTCCTTTAAGAATTGCTCGATTGGCATATTTGTCTTCAAGTATTAAACCGTCCTAGGTTTTAATCTAGTTCCTTCTAAATAGGTATCTATGATATATATTATTTCTAGCTCCACCATTAATCGGTTATGTTTTCTGTTATCAATGTATTCTTTACTTATATCAATAAATAGATTTACGAAAAAACTTACCTTTATTTAAGGTGTTTTAAAAATATAGAACTATTAATTAAGGTACAAATAAGGAACAAGTTTTTACTATCGATGTGTTTATTAAATATTTTAAAACCAATAACTAATTTATGTCCTTGATAATTTTTAAGGCTAAAATGCTTACAAAACTTGATATTTTAACTTCTATTCAAAAGTTTATTAGGTACTAATTGGAATTTAAGATTTAAAGCTAATTACTAAAAACAAAGAATTACTTTCCAATACAAAACTTACTAAAAATATTAGCCAATAAGTCGTCTGTGCTGATATCTCCAGTGATTTCACCTAGATGAAAAATCCCTTTTCTGATATCAAATGCCAATAGCTCTCCACTCCTACCAGTTACCATACTTTCTAATACAGATTTCAATGATTCTCTGGCATTGTTCAAGGCTTCATAATGCCTTAAATTGGTGATGATGATATCATTCTTTACCTTATCCTTTTCAATGATTTCAACAAGTCGCTCTTCCAATAATTCTAGTCCTGTAGAGGTTTTGCATGAGATTGGAATCACGCTTAATTCATCATGGTATGTGCGATTTTTCGCTTCAGGTAAATCTGTTTTATTGGCAACCGGAACAATTACAGCGTTTATACCATCAAACTGAGCAAGCTCTTCTTGTAGTGAATTTTCATCTGTTGTACTTGCATCAAACATGTACATAATGATACTTGCTTTTTGAATACGTTCAAAGGTTTTTTCGATACCAATGTTTTCAATCACATCAACAGAATCTTTCCTAATTCCGGCTGTATCAATTAATCTGAATGAAACTCCTTTGATTACAAAACTCTCTTCAATGACATCTCTGGTTGTGCCCGCAATATCACTAACTATAGCTCTATCATCTTTAATTAAAGCATTTAACAAAGTGCTTTTTCCTGCATTAGGTTTGCCTGCAATTACAGTTGGAATCCCGTTTTTAATGGCATTCCCATACTTAAATGAATCCAATAAAAGAGTGATGATTTCAACAATATTTGACACCAAATTTTTGAGTTCTGGTCTACTTGCAAATTCAACATCCTCCTCAGAAAAATCGAGTTCAAGTTCAATTAGAGAAGAAAAATTGACCAATCTTTCCTTGAGGTCGAGAATTTGTTTTGAGAAACCACCACGCATTTGGTTGATGGCAGTACGATGCGATTCGGAGCTACTTGAAGCAATTAAATCTGCCACAGCTTCTGCCTGACTCAAATCTAGTTTTTTATTAAGAAATGCTCTTAAAGTAAACTCACCCGGTTGAGCCATTCTGCAACCATTCTTTACAAGTAATTCCAGTATTCTTTGAAGAATATAAGGCGAACCATGGCCACTTAATTCAATGGTATGATCTCCAGTATAACTTTTTGGAGCTATGAAAACAGCAGCTAAAACTTCATCAATGATTTCTTTTTCATCCATCATTTTACCTAAATGTAAGGTATGGGTTGCAACCTCATTTAGATTCTTACCTTTAAAACAATTTGATACTATTGAAATAGCATTTGGTCCACTAATCCTTATTACACCAATTGCACCTATTCCCATTGGAGTGGCTAGAGCACAAATAGTATCTTCAAGATTATTTCTGGTATAATTCATGCGGCAAATATATGCACTATACTTTTTACTGAGCGAAATCAAGTTTTTAATTATTATTAATTTGAATTTTTACAGAAAAATTGTATATTTAATTTATAAACTACCCTGAAAAATGATTCATATTACAGCTGCCCAATTACTAAATCAATTAAAAGCAGATTTAATTGGAAAAGATTCTTACAGAGGTGTTTCATTGAGTTATAGCTGGCTTGCTAATCAATTTGGACACTTTTCTCTTGGTTTTTTAACAGCCTTTTTATGTTATTCAATACAAGGCAAATTTTTTACAATTTGTATTGAACCCACTTTATTGCAATCAATTCTGTTCTCGGCTATTATTTGGACGATATTCGAATCGTTTAATTTCCTAGGTCCACTTTTGTTTAAGATGAATTCTCTAAAAGTTAAATTAAACAAAAATGATTCGTATACTTTCAAACCTGATTGGTTAAACGTTGGTTTTGATACATTTACAGACTTATTATATTTCTATTTAGGGGCATTGTTTCTAGCACTTTTTAATAGCCAATTAGCATATTTAGACTTCGTTTTTTATGGATTACTTATTTTGATTTTTATACCTTTTGTTTATTGGTATAAAACTAAAATTATCCTTCAGAACTGCAAATTTCCTCAACAAATCAGACTAAGTCAGTGGAAATTTGAATTAACTGATGAACAAAAATCTTTGGTTTTAAATTTTATATCCAAAGAAACCAAAGAAACTCATTTAGTTATTACTGGTAAACCCGGCGTTGGGAAGACCACTCTATCAATAGGAATTTCAACAGAAATGGCAATCAAAAGAGAAAAAATCAGTTACTTTACCTCAATGAAACTTGTGCCATTATTCTTTTCAAACAACAAAATAGAAAACATAAATGGGATTTGGGATTGGGTTGATTCAGATTGCTTAATAATAGACGATATAAATCCTTCTGAACCTGTAAATGATAGCTGGATATCACCCGAAGTTTTCTTAAACTATGTTTATAATCCATCAGAAAACAGAGATAACCGAAATTTACTGAAACAAAAGAAAGTGATATGGCTAATTGATGGCAAAGAGAAAATTGAAGATTGGATAAAAATAATCTTAATAATTGGTGTTGAAAGTGATAAAATTGATCATTTAAATATTTATTAGATTGATTATCTTAATTTTAAACATGTTATCCGCATTCTATATATTATTTAT
>JAIYDG010000621.1 GCA_027487625.1 Bacteroidota bacterium | reverse complement strand
TTTTATTTTAAAAACAAAAGAAAATTAGCTGTATTTGGAGCTGCCAGTAATACTAACAAAACCAATATGAATTGGCAGGACCAAAATGCATATTCAGGCGGCGACGACAATGTTACTTATGATGAAGAATCAGGTAATATGTACTCATATTATTATAGTGATGATGGTGATGTGGATTTTGATGGAAGAGGTATTCCAAGAACCTGGTATGTTGGTGGTCACTATTCCGATAAATACAAGGAAAATAAGAATTCACTAAATATAAATATTACTCATAGAGAAATGAACGTGGATGGTAACAATAATACCTATACACAATACATTTTGCCTGATACCACTTACTTCGATAATCAAAAAGACTATTTCAGGAATTTTAGAAATGCTACAAAAGGTTCTGCAACATTTGAAGCTAGACCGGATTCTTTAACAACAATCAAAGCGAAGTTTAATGTTCGTCAAGGAAGAGCAACTGGTTTTTCAGACTATATCTCCGAAAATCTAAATGAAAATGAGCAAAGAGTAAATAGTAATATTAGGACTCAAACATCCGAAACAAATAATACCAAATTAGAGTCTAATATTTCGTATAACAGGAAGTTTAAAACCTTGGGCAGAAGTTTAAATGTTGCCTTGAATCAAACTTATAATGCCAATGATGGTGATGGATTTTTAAGGTCAGTAAGTAATTTTTATCAGGCAAATAATACATTGCTATCAACAGATACAATCGACCAACAAAAAATCAATAATTCATCCTCAGCAACTTGGGGCGGAAAAATTGCCTACACGGAACCTCTTTCTAAAATATGGTTTTTAGTAACCGATTATAATTTGAATAATACCAATAGCATGGCTAAAAGAAGCACCTTTGGTAAATCAGCAGAAACCTATACCAGTTTTGTAGATTCCTTAAGTAGTGATTTTAAATATGATATTTGGGCTCATTCGGGCGGATTAACATTAAGAAGAGTTACTAAAAAAATCAATTTTTCTTTTGGTGCCAGAACTGCACATACAATCTTAAAACAATCAGATTTGTTACTTGATTCTTCATTTAATAGAACCTTTACTAATTTTTTCCCTTCAGCGAGTTTCAACTATAAACTAAGTACAACTACTTCTTTTGGGTTTAATTATAATGGTAGAACAGAACAGCCATCAATTCAACAATTACAGCCATTAAGAGACAATAGTAATCCTTTAAATATCTCAATTGGTAATACCGCATTAAAACAAAGTTTTGAGCACCAAATCGGATTAAGATACAATGCTTACAAACCAATTACAGGAAGAGGCGTTTTTGCAAATCTTGGCTTTAATTTTACTGATAATGATTTTGCCAGCAATAATTTTGTAGATGAAAAGGGTAGAAGGGTTTACCAAACAATTAATGTTGATGGAAACAAGTCATTATATTCTTATATCTATTATTACTTCTCTATTAAAAAGTTAAACTTAAATATGAATGCTAATTTGAATGCAAACATTAGCCAAAATAAAAATAGAGTTAATTTTCAAGACAATATCAATAACAACAACAGAACAGGATTTGGATTTTCTCCTAATTATTCTCTAGATGAATGGTTAGAACTAGGTGTAAACTGTAACTGGAGTTATAATAGAAGTAAATCGAGTTTAAGGCCTGATATTATTACAGAATTTTGGATTCAAACTTATAGTCCTTACCTAAATTTAGATTTCCCTTTTGGTTTAAGTTTTAATACTGATGTAGATTTTAATAAACGCCAACAAGCCTATGAAAGTGAAACCAATTTAAATACTGTAATTTGGAATGCTTCTATTGGATATAAAATGCTAAAAAGTAAAAGATTAAAAGCATCTGTAAGTGCTTACGATTTGTTGAACCAAAATTTAGGATTTAACCGTACAGCCAACTCAAATTTTGTAAGTCAAAATGTTTACAGCACACTACAACGATTTGTAATGTTTAGTTTAACTTATAATATTAACCAAGCTCCAGGTTCTGATTATTAATACTACACTTATGAAAAAAATATTATACCTAATTATACTATTAAGCGCTTCTTTCGTAACTGAAGCTCAACAATTGATTCTTCAAGGTAAAATTCATTATGAAAGAAAGGAAAATCTTCATAAACTTTTTACTGAAGAAAATGAATGGACAAACGAGTTCAAAAAGCAATTGCCTAAATATAGAATAGATATTTTTGAACTATCATTTAATACTAAAAGAAGTTTATATAAAATGGAACAGGAGTTTGAAGGAAATTCAAATATTCTTGACTGGTTTAATGTAGCTAAATCAAATATTGTATCACAAAATATCGAAAATCAAAAAGTTCAGGCACAAAAAGTTGTTTATGAAAATACTTATCAGATCAATGATTCTCTTCCTAAAATCACCTGGAAATTGCACAATGAATATAGAACCATTGCTGGATTTTCATGCAGAAAAGCAAGTACAATCATACTTGATTCAGTATATATCATAGCATTTTTTACTGATGAAATTCCGGTTAGTGGTGGACCTGAATCAATGAACGGATTACCCGGAATGATTTTGGGATTGGTGGTTCCTCGTTTAAATACAACTTGGTTTGCAACAAGAGTAGATCATGTGAGTGTAAGCGATGAAAGTTTGGTTTTTTATCCAAAAGCCAAAAAGAAAATAAATACAATAAAAACGTTTTTAGACGAGTTAAAATTGGCTACAAAAAACTGGGGAAAAGAATCTGGTGACATAATTTGGAGATCGGTTTTGTAAGTTTAGATCTAAAAAAAATATACGCCTATTTCTTAAAATTGATTTCCTAAATCTGATTTTGAGTTAATTATTTAAAAAATGTAATAATTTGCTCAAAATCATTTTATATGCGAAAAAATCTACTTTCAAAAAATTGGAGTAAGGGCTTTTTATTCATTGCATTGTTGTTTATTAGTTATACCAGTTATAACAATGCAAGCAGTCCCCCAACAGGAATGACTGGTGCACCAGGAGAAAGCAATTGTACAAACTGTCATTCTGGTTCAGTTATTTCCTCTGGTTCAGCTTGGGATGCTATTACTATTAGCGGATTACCAGCAAGTGGTTATATTCCAGGGACTACTTACTCATTAACATTAAATGGTTCTTCAGCAGCTACTGCAAAAAATGGTGTTTCTCTTACTGCTTTGAGCCCAACAAATACAATGGCCGGTTCATTTACCGCCGGTACTGGTAATTCTATTTTAATTGGTAGTGGTAGGAATTATATGAGTCATAATGGCGCTGGAACTTCTCAATCATCATTTTCTTTTAGCTGGACAGCTCCGGCAACTGGGGTTGGTACAGTTACGTTTTATACTTCTTTTATGGGTACTAATTCCAATAATAATAATTCTGGAGATCTAGTTTATGCTAAGTCTTTTACAGTTTCTCAAGGGAATTTGCCTACCGCAGTAATTACACCTTCTGCTACCTCTATTTGTTTAGGTGATACATTATATCTTCAAGGTAGTGGTATCAATAATCCTACTGGTTATTCTTGGCAATTTCTTGGAAATGTTCCAGGAACATCCAATCTGCAAAATCCTAAATTGGTTTATACAACAGTGGGTACAAAACAAATCAGATTAACAACTTCAAATGCTGGTGGTTCTTCTTCTCCTACATCTATATTAATTACTGTGAATGCTAAACCAACAGCTAATTTTACAGCAAGTTCTACTAGCATTTGTGGCGACCAAGATTCTGTAACTCTTTCAGCAAATACAGGCGCTGGATTGACTTATCTGTGGCAACCGGGTTCTATAAACGGTCAAAGTATTAAAGTTAATAATGGAGGTTCTTATACTGTAAAAGTAACCAATGCAAATAACTGTTTCAATACTTCAACAGCAACAATTATTACCAAAAGAACCTTACCCGTTTCTAATTTTACTGCTTCTAAAGATACAGTTTGCACATCAGATTCAATTTTGTTCACGGGTTCTGGTACTTTTCAAAACTATTTATTTTACAGAGATACCTCTCTTTTAAAATCGGGTAATGATTCAGTATTTAATGGCAAAAATTTAGTTTCAGGGAATTATAAATACAGGGTCTTTAATGGTTTTTGTTATAGTCCTTATCAAACAAAGTTTATAAGTGTCGATCAAAAACTGCCAGCACCTCAAATGTTTTGTGGAAATAGT
The DNA here is from genome assembly GCA_027487625.1 of Bacteroidota bacterium. Classification (GTDB taxonomy): domain Bacteria; phylum Bacteroidota; class Bacteroidia; order UKL13-3; family UKL13-3; genus CAISCU01. The sequence goes on along the minus strand of JAIYDG010000621.1, from coordinate 4,781 downwards.
TCTCAATCTTTTATTAACTATTCATGGACTAATATTCCAAACGCAATTGGATATCAATATAGTCTTGATTCTGGAGCAACTTGGAATTCAGTTTCTTCAACCGTAAATTCACTTTCAGTGCAAGCTACTGCTCCAAATCAAACCAAAAAACTTTGGTTAAGAGCCTTATCGAATGGTATTTGTGAGGTAGGAGAGACTGCTGTTTTAGCTTGTAGCAATGCGCCTTGTCCTAACCAAGCAGTTACAATTCAAGCACCTAAAACAATATGTTTAAATCCTGATACTGGTTTTGTTACCGTTTCTGTTCCTAAGCCTACTCCAAATGGAAATTATAGTGTTAGATACAGAACAATTACAAACTTTATCGCTTGGGCAAAGGCTGGTGAATCAGTAAATGTTCCAATGAGTTTAGGTAATAATGGCATTGAAATAATTTGTTATGATTCAGCTAATTTATTTTGTCCAATTGATACTTTTGTTTTTGTTGAAGCTAAAGCCGGATTAAATCCAATAAGCACAAATATTGAAAGCAAAATCAATTATTTGTGTTCTTATGATAAGAGTTTTGAAATTCGTTCTAATTTATCGCCAAGCGCAGATTCAATTTTATTCTATTATATAAATACCGAAACTCAAACTGATTCAGTTGTTCAAAATTCATTAAATGATACAAGTTTTGTATTTAATATCAACGCATTTAAACCAGTGGGTGGTTTTTATGCATTTAATATAAAGCAATGGAATACAAACACAGGTTGTTCTACAAAATCTAAACCTGGAGTTTTTAAAGTTTTAGATGAAATCAAACCTTCCTTTTTAGTAACCCAAACTTTAGATGGAACAACGTTTAGTTTTACAAATACCACCACAAATCCATTTGATAAATTAAGATGGGAATTTGGTGATGGTAAAATAGATACAGTTAGGAATATTATAGGTAATTACTCCTATTCAACTTCAGGAACTTATAACATTAAACTAATTTTATCAGATAATTTCTCTTGTTCTGATACTGCTTCAAAAACAGTAGTGGCAATTGCTTCTTCAATAAATGAATTAGCAGGAATTAACAACCTAAAGATATATCCAAATCCTGCAAGTGATGTTTTAAATGTTTCATTTAATACGAATGGTGAAGAATGTATTCAATTACGAATTTTAGATTTAAATGGAAAAATAATCAAAACAGGAATGAACTTTGATGGTTCTGGATTTTTTGAAGGGCAACTAAACTTAGATTCTATTTCAAAAGGAATTTATCTGTTAGAAATTGCTACATCAAAATCAGTAAAACATTTCAGATTCCAGCATCAATAAAAGAAGTTATTGATTCGATAGAAAATCGTTCAAACAAAAAGGCCGACTCAAATTCTTGAGTCGGCCTTTTTGTTTGTTTTAAACTCGTCCTTTTTAGGTTTTCCCCTGTATCACCGCGATTCATCGCGGTGCCTAAACTCACACCCAAACTCACACTCAACCTCAAAACAGTTTTGTGTGTGAGTATTGAGCAAGAACGAAATTTGTTTAGAAAGAAAGTTTCCCTAATTAATCAAACTCCCACTCACACTCAAACTCCCACTCACGTTTCCTTAAAAAAAGAAAGCACCTTGGCTCGAAAACCAAGGTACTTCCTTAAACACTTTATTGTTATATTTTTTGTTGATGCGCTTATTGTAATCACATCAACGTTTTATCGCTTATATCACTTTATCGCTGCTGCCTGCAGCAGCGGTGCCGCGATGAATCGCGGTGCTACTTCACTTCTTCGAATTCAACATCTTGTACGTTGTCGGATCCTGCTGAAGAAGCACCACCTGCGTTATTGTCGTTTGGAGCACCTTGTGCATTTGCTCCTGCAGCTTGTTCAGCAGCATAAATATCCTGACTTGCAGCTTGCCATGCATTGTTTAATGCTTCCATTGCTGATTCAATTCCTGCTAAATCTTTTGCAGCATGTGCTGTTTTTAAAGTAGCTAAGCTGCTTTCGATTACTGATTTTTTATCAGCTGGAATTTTATCTCCGTATTCTTTGATTTGTTTTTCTGTTTGGAAAATCAAACTATCAGCAGTATTCAGTTTTTCAACTTCTTCCTTAGCTTTTTTATCAGCTTCCGCATTTGCTTCTGCTTCACGTTTCATTTTCTCGATTTCAGCATCACTTAAACCACTGCTAGCTTCGATTCTGATTTTTTGTTCTTTACCTGTTCCTTTATCTTTTGCACTTACATGTAAAATACCATTTGCATCAATATCAAAAGTAACTTCAACTTGAGGTACTCCTCTTGGTGCTGGTGGAATATCACTTAAATGGAATCTTCCAATAGAACGGTTCTGGTTAGCCATCGGACGTTCGCCTTGTAAAACGTGAATTTCTACAGTAGGTTGGTTGTCTGATGCAGTACTGAACACTTCACTTCTTTTAGTTGGTATAGTTGTGTTTGATTCAATTAATTTGGTCATTACACCACCCATTGTTTCAATTCCTAAACTCAAAGGAGTTACATCTAATAACAATACATCTTTTACTTCACCTGTTAATACTCCACCTTGAATTGCAGCTCCTAATGCCACTACTTCATCAGGATTTACTCCTTTTGATGGTGCTTTACCAAAGAAATCTTCTACTGCTTTTTGAATAGCAGGAATACGTGTTGATCCTCCTACTAAAATAACTTCATCAATATCTTTAGTTGTTAAACCTGCATTTTTCAAAGCAGATTGACATGGAGCGATAGTTCTTTTGATTAAATCATCAACCAATTGCTCAAATTTTGCTTTGGTTAAAGTTTTAACTAAGTGTTTAGGTCCACTTTGTGTTGCAGTTATATAAGGTAAATTGATTTCTGTTTGAGCAGAACTTGATAATTCGATTTTTGCTTTTTCAGCCGATTCTTTCAAACGTTGTAAAGCCATTGCATCTGTTCTTAAATCTATTCCTTCTTCAGATTTAAAATCATCAGCTAACCAATCAATAATTTTTTGATCAAAATCATCACCACCTAAATGAGTGTCACCATCAGTTGATTTTACTTCAAAAATTCCATCTCCTAATTCTAATACAGAAACGTCATGAGTTCCACCACCACAGTCGAAAACAACTATTTTCATGTCTTTATTAGCTTTGTCTAAGCCATAAGCTAATGCTGCTGCAGTAGGTTCGTTAATGATACGTCTTACATTCAAACCGGCAATTTCTCCGGCTTCTTTAGTTGCTTGACGTTGTGCATCGTTGAAATAGGCAGGAACTGTAATAACAGCTTCTTTAACTTCTGTTCCCAAATAGTCTTCAGCTGTTTTCTTCATTTTTTGAAGAATGATAGCTGAAAGCTCTTGAGCAGTATATAATCTTCCATCAATATCAACTCTTGGTGTATTATTATCACCTTTTGCTACTTTGTATGGAACTCGGCTAATTTCTGTGCTTACTTCTGCATGCGTATGACCCATAAATCTTTTGATAGAAAAGATTGTATTTACAGGGTTTGTTACAGCCTGACGTTTTGCAGGATCTCCAATTTTCCTTTCACCATCTTTTAAAAATGCAACAATAGAAGGAGTTGTTCTTTTACCTTCACTGTTTGCAATTACAACCGGTTCATTACCTTCCATAACGGCAACGCATGAGTTGGTTGTTCCTAAATCGATTCCTATTATTTTGCTCATAAGTTTAATGTTCTTTCACAAAATTTATCAATCTCTATACCAATGATAAAATTTGTCAGTTTTTAGAGCAATCTGACAGATACACTTTCATTTAATTTCAATTTTTGTAGAATTGATAAGGCAAAATGTCAGTTTTATGGCAGAAAAATCCATTGCCATAATGCTGAATAAGAATGTATTTATCCTGAATAGAAAGATTTTGTAAATCCTATTTTGAAATGAACTTCCTTAAACGCTATTTTGTTTTAATAATTTGGAAATAAGTCAGTTAAGACTGATCTTTAGGTTATCTGACAAAATTTGGAAGATTATCTGCTAATATATTTCTCGACTCATTGTCAAGAATCATCTTGGTTTGAATAGTATAGTTACGACTTGTAAATATACCTAGACCATTTTCGATGTTTGTATATTCGGTGTTTTTCTGAACGATGGAAGTATTTGGTTTACTTAAATCTGATAGTTCCTTGTATTCTTTTGAACCTCCATAAGCAATAAATTGAATTCCAACTACACGTCTGATTTTACTATTATTCGTAGGAATACTTGCTTTAAGTGTATTAACAAAAGTTTCTGATAACACAGTTTCTCTTTCAAAATATACTGAAGATCTTTTTACATAATAATCATAATATTTTAACTCAGAAGAGTTTGTGTCATTTTTATCCATTTCAAGGTAATTAAACCTGATTACTAAATCATATAAAAATGAATTTTTGCCACTTGTATACCTAAATGGGAAAGCATGGTTATTGATATTTGGTCTGATTGCAATAGTTCTGGCTTCAATTGCAGCATCTTTTACAATTGATGTGCTTGATCTAAAGGTTCTTCCAGATTTTGGATGATAAATTAGCAATTGATACCTTTCATCAATATCATTATTTTTAGGAATTGAAACAGCATATAAATAGTGTTTCTGATTTCCAAAAAAGCCTGAATCTTTAAATACAGTATCAATTTTATAACATTGATAAGTTTTGTTTCCTTCGCTTAAAGTAACTACCAGCGAATCGAAGTATAAGGAATCTGCAATTTTTGCACCTGCTGATGTTGATGAATTTGCATCGTTCTGATATAATTTTTGAATTCTGATATATTGAACTGGTTGGTTTTGG
>JAIYDG010000222.1 GCA_027487625.1 Bacteroidota bacterium | reverse complement strand
CTCGATTTTGCCTTTTCTTGTAATTCAGTTACAATCGACTCAACATCTCTTCCTCTAACATTAAAACCAATGATGATTCTACGCTTTGCATCTTCACGTTGTATTTGTCCGGGACCTTCTTTAATCGAAACATCTGCTAATTGGTATAAAGGAACCTGAGTACCTTTTTTTGTTGGAATTAAAAGATTTCTAACATCTTCGAGATTACTTCTTTTTTCTGACGCCAATCTTACTACTAAATCAAATCTTTTTTCACCTTCGAAAACCAAACCACTGCTTTGACCTGCAAAAGCTGTATTAATAACACGGTTGACATCTTCAATATTTAATGCATATTGAGCCAGATTATTTCTATTGAATTTAATCACAATCTGAGGCATACCAGTTACTGTTTCAACATATAAATCCTTCGCTCCTTCTACACCAGAAACGACAGCACCCAATGTCTGTGCATAATGTGCCAATGAATCTAAATTTTCACCAAAAATCTTACAAACCACATCTTGCCTAGCGCCTGTCATAAGTTCATTAAAACGCATTTGAACTGGATATTGAAATCCATATGTTACTCCTGGAATATTCTCTAATTCCTTTGACATTTTTTCAGACAATTCATCAAAGGTTTTAGCTGATGTCCATTCCTTTTTATCTTTTAAAATAATCATTAAATCCATGGCTTCAATTGGCATAGGATCTGTTGGAATTTCACCACTTCCAATTTTGGCAACTACTTTTTCTACCTCAGGAAATTTGGCCTTTAATAATTGAGATGATTTATTGGCCACATCTAAACTTACATTCAGATTGGAACCCACCAAAACCCTTGTTTCAACTGCAAAATCGCCCTCTTCCAAACTTGGAATAAATTCACCGCCCATGTTCATCAGCACTACAATTGAGATTAATAACATTGCAAATGAACCTGCAATAATTGTTTTAGGAAAACCTAAAGCCCATTGTAATTTATCGTGGTAAAAATGTTCAAGTTTTAACATCAATTTATCGGAAAAATTTGGTTGATGTCCGAGTTTTCTGCTCAATACAAAAGAACACATCATAGGAATATAAGTTAGTGATAAAATGAAAGCACCCAATAAAGCAAATGCCACAGTTTGTGCCATGGGTTTAAACATCTTTCCTTCTATACCTTCAAGTGTAAAAATTGGTAGGTAAACTATCAAAATAATAATCTGACCAAATACTGCGGAGTTCATCATTTTGCTTGCTGCATGTCCAACTCCCTCATCCATCTCTCGCTTATCGAGCATTACATGTTCACCAATAATTTTCCTGCTGTGTAATCCATGCATAACAGCCTCTACAATTATGACGGCACCATCTACAATCAAGCCAAAATCCAAAGCTCCTAAACTCATCAAATTTCCGCTTACACCAAAAGTGTTCATCATGATTACAGCAAAGAGCATTGCAAGCGGAATAACAGAAGCTACGAGCAAACCGGCTCTAAAATTTCCAAGAAAAAGTACTAATACAAAAATTACAATCAAAGCACCTTCCATCAGATTCTTTTCAACTGTACCAATAGCATTGTTTACCATTTTGGTTCTATCTAAAAATGGTTCAATTACTACACCTTCAGGTAAGGTTTCTTGAATCTGAGTTATTCTTTCTTTAACACTTTTAATGACTTCATTTGAATTACCACCTTTGAGCATCATCACAACTGCTCCTGCAACTTTAGTTTCGCCGTTAAATGTCATGGCACCATAACGTGTTGCATTTCCTAATTTTACTTCGGCAACATCTCTAATAAAAACCGGGCTTCCCGACTGTGTTTCTTTCACCACCATACTGCGGATATCATCCATGTTTTCTACCAAACCTTCACTTCTGATATACAAAACTGTTGGTCCTTTTTCTATATAAGCACCACCAGTATTTTGGTTGTTTTTTTCGAGTGATGTAAAGACATCATCCATTGTAATACCAAACGATTTAAGCTTAGCAGCATCAACAGCAATTTCATATTGCTTGAGTTTACCTCCAAAACTACTTACATCAGCCACTCCTTTTATTCCGAGTAATTGTCGGCGTACAATCCAATCTTGAATGGTACGTAATTGCATCACATCAAACTTGTCTTCATAACCCTTTTTAGGTCGAACTACATATTGATAAATTTCACCTAAGCCTGTAGTTACAGGACCCAATGAAGGAATTCCTGCTCCGGGAGGAATCATATCCTTGACATTTACAAGGCGTTCACTTACTTGTTGTCGAGCCCAATATACATCTGTTTCATCATCGAAAACAATGGTAACTAAAGAAAGTCCGAAACGTGAAAAACTTCTGATTTCAACCAAACCAGGAATATTGCTATTGGCTTGTTCGATGGGAAATGTAATGAGTCGCTCAACATCTGGAGCGCCTAAAGAAGGTGAAACCGTTATTACTTGAACCTGGTTATTGGTAATATCCGGCACTGCATCAATTGGAAGTTTAGTAAACTGGTATGAACCATAAATCACCAAACCCAAAACACCCAATGCAATAATTAACTTATTTCGGATTGAAAACCCGATAATATGATTTAACATGTTTGTTATTAATTTTTAAGAAATGAAAAACTGAAAACGCGGGGTTAATCAGGCATTTCGAGGAGGCTGAAAAATGGCAGCTAACTTGGTAAAACTATAATGAAAGCGGTAAGAATCTTCAGGTTTTGGCACATCAGATAAAGTATGAAAACCTAGAGCTTGTAATTCTTCAATAACTAAAACATGGTAATGACTAAAACAATGCGTAAACAAAGGTAAATCATCATGATTCTCTTCACTTTTATGTTTTGAGTCTTCGTCGTAATGTAGTTTTAGAAAAGTAATAAACGAGATGTCCTCTTTTTCTTCAATTGTATGATGTTTGTAATGACCGATTAAATAAGGTAGTCTTGATAATTGTTCAAATAAGTCCGGCTTGAGCGAATTCAGCCCCAGCAGGAATATCAAAACAAAAAGACTATATTTTTTAAACGAATTCATTTTTACAAAGATACATTTTAAATTATAATCTGATTAAAAGTGATTTGTATCAAGAAAATTGACACTAAATCTTCGTTAATGCAAAATCTAATTAAATTAACATGAAACAAAACCTCGTTCTCCTTATGCTTATTATCTTCTGCTTCAATGCTAAAGCACAAAAAACTTATCCTGAAAAGAAAGATTTGAAGAAATCAATCGATAAAAATTTTATCCCTGTAACGGATAAACATTTGATGAATAAATATGAAGTAAGCAACAACGACTACCACCAATTTTTACTAGAAATGAAATATAGAGTTTCAAGTGATTCCTTTAATAGATTATATCCAGACACAGCAAAATGGAGGAATCTTCGAACTTATAATGAACCTTATGTTATCTATTACTTCAAACATCCAGCCTATTCTGAATTTCCGGTTGTGAATATTAGCAGAGCTCAAGCAGAAGCTTATTGCAAATGGCTAACGGAATATTACATGAGAAACGAAAAAAGGCTATACAAATCGGTAGTTTTCAGATTACCTACAGAAGGTGAATGGATAATGGCTTATACTGGAAAAGATTCAAGTTTCGGATTTAGATTTCCTTGGGGATATTTTATGAAAAGTAAACCAAAAGATGTTTCTGTTAATTATTGTGAAGCACATCAGGAGGAAATCAGGTATAAAAGGGAAAATAAAAAACCTGACCCAAATTCAATGAAAGGATTTTTATTAAACTCACCTTATTACGATACAATATATTATGAAAAGGATTTTCACATGTATGAAATGCCTGCAATTTGCAGTGGTTTAAGTAATGCCTTTTATACAACAAATGTAGCTGCCAAAGGCTTCAAACAAAACAAAGCTGGATTTTATCACATGGCCGGAAATGTGAGTGAAATGGTTCAAGGGAATAAAACAAAAGGTGGTAATTATTTAAGTCCTGGTTATTATACCAGAGCCGATGCAGAAGACGAATTCGAAGGAAAAAGCCCTATTTATCCATTTATTGGATTTAGGGTTTTGATGGAAATAGTTGAGAAATAAATTTTAAATTTTATCAAGAGCAGCAGCCAAATCCCAATCTTTTTGAGTGATGGTATTTCCGGCATCATGCGTATTTAAAACCAATTCTACTTTGTTATAAGTATTGGTCCATTTTGCATGGTGATTCATTTTCTCCATAATAAAAGCAGCATGAGTCATCCAAGCAAAAGCTGATTGAAAATCTTTAAATACTAAGGTCTTCTTTAAAGAATTGTTTTCTTCTTTCCATGTAAGGTTTTTCATGAATTTAAATGTTAGGTATGTAGAACATTAAACTATCAATATAAGTTTTACTTAAAAAAAAGGTAATATTCAATTAATTAAAACAAAAAGGGGCTACACCAAAGATGCAGCCCCTTTTTATAAAATCTAATTGAAATTATTGAACAATAAATTTCTTGCTTGCAGTAGCTCCGTTAGCTGTTTTCACATTAACGATATAGATACCTGAAGTAGCACCATTTAAAGATAAATCAAAGTTGTTTGAATTGATACCATCAACACGGCTGATTTGACGACCTAATAAGTCCATAACCGAAACTTCTTTAATAGAAGAGTTTACATCAAGACTTACACGGATATTGCTAACAGCAGGATTTGGATATACATTTAAGAAACTGCTGTAATCAACTTCTTTCACACCAACTGGAGCGCGTTTTGTTAAATTGATTAAGAATTCTTGAGAAGCATATTTAGCAAAATTTGTATTTGCTGCTGCAACTGTCCATTTTAAATTAGCAGTTTGGTCGATACCTAAACCTAAAGCAGTTAAATTTTCCCAGATATCATTTTCAGTAAAAGTAACTGAATCAACATCAGTAACAGATTGAACAATTAATGGTTCGCTGAAATCACCATCAGCATAATCTAAAACCCAAACGTACTCAATACCTTCTACCATAGTAGCTTTTTGCCATTTAGCTGTAACTAAGTTTGTAGAATCTTTTCTTACATTAACACTAGCACCAGATGCAGGAGAAAGCAAGTTGAAATTATTTAAAGCCAAGTTTCCAATTAAATCTAATTGAACAGCAATACGAGGAGCTAAGTAACCAGAAATAGTATCGATATAAGCTTTACCACGAGCTTCAGACATGAAAGGATTGGTTAACATAGAAAGTGAATCTGCTTCACGTCCGTTTGTTGGAAGTGGAACTCCACGATAAACTTGAGAAGTTTTAGCTTGAGCTGCTGCTCTATCCCACCATTCCCAAGAAGAACCTTCAAAAGGGAATGAAGTTTCAAAACCAAATACGTTGTTTACATCAGGATTAACTTCATCAGCACGGTAAGAATATTCATCAATATAATCGTATTGGTTGATTTTTGCATTGATACCAAGTGCGTCAGCTTTACGAATTACATCATGTGCACCAGAAGCATTAGGAATAACAGTTACACCTGTTGTAGGAACAACAACGTTTCCAGTTCTGTAAGGAGCAAATGGGTCACGAGTTACGTGCATACTAACAATAGGTAAGCTAGTTGATTTCATCCAAGCTGAATCACCCATAGCACCACCATAGTTAAATGTCATATGAACATTAGAAGGAATAGAAGCATCAGCAGGATTGTTCAATGGAACTGCACCACCTAAACCAGTCCAATCACCTAATGTATCAACACTTACCATTGGAGAAGCATCACCACGTAAGAATTTCAAGTTAGATTCGATATCAGCTCTAGTGCTAACTGAACCTAAAGCCATTGAGATATAACCACCTGTACCTTGACCACCAACAACAATTTTTGATGTATCGATACCGTAAGTAGAAGCATTTACTCTTAAGAAACGTACGCAATTTCTTACGTCTTGTAATCCTCTGTAAGTTGCTTTAATTAATTGCTCAGTAGCTTGTTCTTGAATAGTTGTAGCTGGGTTCCAACCTAAACGGTAGTTCATTGCAACAACAACATAACCACGTTTTGCAAAACGATTTGCTAATTCAACAATTGAATTATCGTCTTTGCTACCAGTAGTTTGTTTGTTAATAAATGCTGGCAAGTAACTTCCAGTGTGAGTTAAAATAATAACTGGTCTTTTTGTTTCAGTATCACCTGTTGGCGTGTAAACATCACAACGTAATGGCTCATTCCAAATTGGAGAAGAACCTAAACCAGGGATTGGCTGACCAAACAACAAGTTAATTGCATAATTTGAATCATAAGTAATGTTTGAAGTTTTTGAAACTTCTGAGAATACTTCATCGATGTAACGGTTTTGTGCCATCGCTGAATTAACGCATAGCATCATCACGAATGCGCCAAATACAGAAAGTAGATTTTTGTTCATATTTTAAAATTTAAATTTGATTTACAAGAAAAGATAAAAAACTGAGAACACAAAAAGTTTTGCAATCTCTGCATTAATTCTTCGACGAATACCACTTTTTTAAGGTTTCCCTAAGTCGAAAAGTAGCGATACATAAGCCAATCTTCCAACTTTAGGACCACCAAAAACCTGAATAACTTTATTATTTAACAAATTACTGGCACCCATTTTAATGGTTAATTTTTCAGATATAAAAGCTTTATTTATTTGAGCATCAACCATTCCATATTCCGGAACAAATCCAGTAAATTGTGGAGAGCCTTCAAAACTAAATCCTTCCTGCCATTTATAATTGATACTATATCCCCAATTAGAAATTTCAAGCTTTCCAATTTTGGTATCTATATCTCTGCCATTAATTCCAAGATTATATTTATGCTCAGGAGTGTTAAATGCTGGAATTAATGGGTCGTTTGAACCTCTTTTGTCCAATCTGTTCCATGAATAATTACCAGAAAAGCCTAAATATTTTTGAAAAAAGTAATTTACACCTATAGTTAAACCCTGAGTTGTTACCACATCCTGAGCATTTGCAGAAACACGATAAACCTTCACCGAATTTACAAATGGAGATAATTCAGGCCAATCTATTTTTGCTCCAATTTGGTATCCAATAAAATCATAATACCAGCTGAAATAATAACTCGCATCAACAAAAATCTTTTCGGTAATATTTCCTCTGTATCCAACTTCTAAAGTTCTTACTCTTTCAGGTTTGATAGCAGCTACATTAAAATAACTCAATCTTGAACGTCCATTATTAAATGCATCAATTACAGAACTAACTGTAACTAGACTGTCAAATCCTCCTAGATTACCTAAAAGTGTAGCTCTTCCTACATTAAGGTTAATATATTGGTCGGTAAGAGTTGGATTACGAATTGCCGCAGAAGCAGAAAATCTTAAAACATGTTTATTTATTGTATAAACAGCAGTTGCAGCTGGTGAAAATAACAAATTAAAGTTTTGATTTTTATCTGAACGAGCAGTTACACTTAGTTTTAATTTGTCATCCATTAACTTTCTTTCTACACCAATATAAACACCACCTTCTCTATTATAAATCCTTTGGTTTTCAATCGTATCTAAGAAAATTGTTCCTCTTGAATTAGGTGTATATAATCTGAAACTTGCACCAGTTCTTACATCACAACCGGCCAAAATAAATTGATATTCTGCCATTGCATGATACAATGCCGATCTGTCAAAGAATCTTGAGCCACCTTCTCTGTTTGTTCTCCCAATAATACTATTGTAGGCTGAATCAAATCTTGCAGTACCAGGCTCGAAACGTGCAATTCCACCTCTTTGATTGCTATAAGATGTATCAGAAATTGAACCATTTAGCCAATGGTAGTAACTCAATGAATCATAAAACTTCTCATATAAATAATTATTTGCATAATCTTCATAACGAACTCCTGGTGGTTGTGTACCAATTGCAGGACGGATAGTTTGAATGCGATTAAAAATGTATTTGTTCCAGTTTTCTGCATAATCAATTGCCCAATTGTTGTCTGATTTTGCTGAGTTCTGCAATATTAAGGCAGTTGAATAAGCATCAAAACTTTTACCGGCATCTTCGTTTGTGGCATAAACCCTTACGAAAAATTTGTTTTCTTTTCTAAACTCTAATCTGTTTTGGAAGAAATAAATATCCTTTAAACTAAATCGATTATCACCCTGATAAACTGTTGTTCCATTGCCAATACTCGATGAAATAATGAATTCTTTGTCTTTGTTTACTTTAAAATGAACAGCTCCATTTAATTTCAAATTTTTCGAGTTATAATCAACCAACTGGTCTTCTTGGTAACCTTTTCTTACAGCATAACCATAACCTAAATAAGACAATCCACTTTGTCTGAAACGAGAAGTTGAATACTCATCACCATAAATATTCACTGCATCATAACCACCCGGATTTTTTTCATTAACAGGAGATTGAATAGTTGCTTCGTAGTTAGTTGCTTCCCAATCACGTGCACTCATGGTGAATACATTTAATTTATAAGCAATAAAATCTTCACCTTTTTTATTTTTAAAAACTTCGGCATAACGAATAGCAGTTTCTACCAATTTTCTTTCTCCAAAACGCATTTGCATGCTTAAACCTGGAAATTGAAAAGGACTTTTACTTTGCATATTAATTACCCCGTTAAAGGCATTCGGACCATAATAAGCGCCACTGGCTCCAACAATTAAATCAACCTTTTGAACATCTAATTCAGAAGCCCCTAAAAAATTTCCTAGAGAAAAATTCAATCCAGGACTTTGGTTATCAACGCCATCAATTAACTGCAATGAACGAACGGGAGAAGTGCTATTAAAACCACGTGTATTAATAATTTTAAATCCAATACTGGCACTCGTCATATCAACACCTTTTAATAAAGCCAAACCTTCATAAAAATTAGCAGCAGGAGTTTCTTTGATGGCAATTGCATCCATTGTTTCAACAGTAAGAGGAGCTTGTTTTTGTTTTTCAGTAATTCTTGAATCACGAATCACAACATCTCTAAGTTCTTTTGTATTTTCTCTTAGCTTTATTGTAATTGGTTTTTCAACCGAACCAACAACAATTTCATCTGGTTTATAACCTATATAAGAAACTATAAGTGTAACTGGCAAAGTTTGACCAGCTTTTATCAAAAAAGCACCTTCATAATCGGTACCAACACCTGTTTTTGTACCTTTTATAGAAACTGTGGCACCAATTAATGGCTCACTGGTTTTATAATCCTTTACAAAACCTCTGATAGTTGTAGTTTGCCCAGAAGATAAAAAGGGCAAAAACAAACATATTATTAAAAATTGAAGTAGATGTTTTTTCAAAAGAGTCTAAATTTTAACCAATAATAAGCATTTGGAATAAAATGCAATACAATTTGCGAAAAGTGCAAAGTAAAAATTAAAAAAAATACCCATTCGGAGCACTTTTTGTCAATTTTTCTTTAACAATTAGAAGAATCCGGATTAAAACCCAAAAACTTTTTTTGCGTTGTTTGTTGTAATTTCTGCTACCTGATTTAAGCCAACTGCTTTAACTTCTGCCAATTTTCTTGCTACTTCCAACAAATAAAAACTCTCATTTCTTTTTCCTCGAAAAGGAACCGGAGCTAAATATGGAGCATCTGTTTCAAGTACAATATGCTGTAGAGAAATATCAGCAATTGCATCTGTCAAACCACTATTTTTATACGTAAGAACACCACCAATTCCTAATAAAAATCCCAACTCAACTATTTGAGAAGCTTGATTAGCATCGCCACTAAAACAATGAAAAATTCCTCTTAATTTGGGATGTGACATTTCTCCAAGAATTTTTATAACATCTTCGTTGCTGTTTCTTGAGTGAATGACAATTGGCAAATCGAGATTTATTGCCCACTGAATTTGTTTCTTAAAAGCTGAAATCTGTTGTTCCTTAAAATCAGTACTCCAATAATAATCGAGTCCAATTTCACCTACTGCCCAAAATTTTCTCTTTTTAAACCATTTTTGAATTTGAAACAAATGTGCTTCCACATGTTCATTTACTGAACAAGGATGTAAACCCATCATTGGAAAACAATTTTCCGGAAAATCCCATACCAAATCCAACATTGGCTGAATTGAATCGACATCAACATTGGGTAAAAACATTTGATTTACACCATTTTTAATCGCTTTTTCAACGATTGCTTTTCTATCTTCTTTAAATTCTTCTGAATAAAGGTGTGTATGAGTATCTACAAATTGCATCGGGCGAAAATAAGCTTATGAAACCGAATTCTGCATCATTAATACTTTCTATTTTTCCAATCCATTTGAATAGGTAACAGATAGAAAACCGACATTAATAACACCATAATTTCTTGATATATAGCGAATAATGGCAAATAAACTAGAATACGTTTTTCTTTAAGTAAATAACTCATTCTCCAAATAAAAGCCGACTGAATGAAAATCTTTACCAAAAAGAGTATCACAGCCAATTTCAAATGCAAAAAGGCCAAAAGAATAACAGCGGGAAAATAAAATCCTTGTAACATAAAAATGCTTTTCCAAATGAAGGGTAAATCCTGAGCTCCAATCATCCATCGTTTTCGTTGGTGCATTAATTTCATAAATACAGTTTGTGCCTCAGATAAATTCAAACCATCTGATTGCAAAATAGTTAGTCCTTTATAACCAGCTTTTCTAATATACCTAAACAATTGAAAATCTTCAGTAACTGAAAAAGGAATATTTTCATAGGAACCTGAATCAAAATAAGCACTTTTTGAAAATGCCATATTGTTTCCAACTGCCGTGCTTTTAAGCCCTAACTGTTCAAAAGCAATGATATTTCCAAAACCTAACATCCACTCAATTTGTTGCATTTTTGAGAAAAAAGAATTGCCATAAACCATTGTTGCATTGCTTACAATTCCATTTTTTTCTTCTTTCAAATGAGGTAGTGTAACCAAAATCCAATTGGGTTTAACCTGAATATCAGCATCGGTTACAAAAATCAATTCTGCTTTTGCCTCATGAACCAAATGTGCCAAAACATTGGCTTTTGCTTTTGCAGAACCTAATTTTTCGTTGATATGAATGAGTTTTAAGTTTGGGATTGAACTCATTAATTCTTCCACTATTGAGGCAGTATTATCATCAGAAGCATCGTTACCAATTAAAATTTCAAATTTATCTTTTGGATAATTCAATGCATGTAATGATAAAATACACCTTTTAATTGTGGCTTCTTCATTTCGGGCGGCCACCAAAATTGAAACAAATGGATATTCAAATCCTGAAAATTTTTTTTGGATTCCAGGTGATTTATAAGCCATTAACATTGCTAAAATAAGCAATTGCAGGATTATATAAACCCACAGTATCAAGAGAATAATCAGCTCCACTCCTATCATATTTTATCAGGGATTACATCAAACCTAAAACCCAGATTGCTATAATAATGAAGCAATTCAGGAAGTAAAATTTGTAAATTATGAAAGGATTTTTCTGAATCATGGAAAACAAAAATTGAGCCTGGAACAGCTTTTTTCATGTGACGAAGACTTGTATTAATGTTCAAATTTCTCTCATAATCACAAGTCAAATGACTCCACATCACCAATTTATATTTTTCTTTAAGAACCTTAGCTTGTGATGGTTTAATTCGTCCGTAAGGTGGCCGAAAAAGGGAGGATTGTATCAATTGTGAAGCCTTTTCTGTATTTTGAAAATATTCATCATCTTCGGTAATCCATCCTTTTAAATGATTAAAGGTATGATTTCCAGCAGCATGACCTTGATTTAAAATCTCATGGTAAGTTTCAGGAAATTTGGAAACATTTTCTCCAACACAAAAAAAAGTAGCCTTTGCATTAAATTTTTTTAGTTCATTCAAAACCCAAAGTGTAATTTCGGGATGTGGTCCATCATCAAAAGTGAAGTACAACACTTTATCATTTGTATGAACCTTCCATGTATAGGATGGCGCAAGTAATTGAAGAAAAAGAGGTATTCTATATTTAAACATTATTTTTGTTACCTTACGAAAATTAACCTAGAAAAGCATGACGCTTCAAATATCAAAAAAAACAATAGGATTCGCCTCACTGTTTCTTTTGCTGATGAATCCAATCTTTGCCCAGACAGAAAAAACCTGGACATTGCAAGATTGTGTTGAACAAGCTCTCAAAAGCAATATTACAGTTCAGCAGCAGGAACTTCAAACAAAAAGCATTAAGGCTGATTACAATCAGAGTAAACTTGCCATGCTTCCAAATTTAAATGGAAGTTTAAGTAACAATTGGCAAACAGGTTTTGCAATTAACCCTGAAACAAACTCGGCCCAGAATAATCAATCATTTAGAACAAATTCTATGGGATTAAACTCCAGCATGACATTGTTCAATGGTTTTCAAAATTCGAACAATACTCGTTTGCAATTATCTAATTTAAAGGCAAGTGAAAAGGAATTGGAGAATACAAGAAATACCATCACATTAAATGTTTGTAATGCTTACCTAAGTGTTTTACAAAACATTGAATTAAGAAATTCAGCAGTTTCTAGAGTAAATGCAACTCGCGCTCAGGTTGAAAGACAAAAGAAAATGTTTGAATTAGGAAGCAGCAACAAAAGCAGATACCTTCAATTAAAAGCCCAATTGGCTCAAGAAGAACTGGCATATATCAACAGCGATAATATTGTTACTCAATCCTATTTGGAATTGTGGTTGATGATTCAGGTTGACCCTTCTCAAAACAATAAAAT
>JAIYDG010000241.1 GCA_027487625.1 Bacteroidota bacterium | reverse complement strand
TGAAGTTCAAATCCCGCTCAAAAGTGTGTGTGTGTGCACTCAAAAACATTCTCACTCCAAAAGAACAATTTTGGTGCAAAAACATCTTCGAAAAAAAAAAATTTTCTGAAGTTCAAATAGCAGCATAGGTGTATCAAAATAAACAAACA
The DNA here is from genome assembly GCA_027487625.1 of Bacteroidota bacterium. Classification (GTDB taxonomy): domain Bacteria; phylum Bacteroidota; class Bacteroidia; order UKL13-3; family UKL13-3; genus CAISCU01. The sequence continues at coordinate 8,711 of JAIYDG010000241.1, read as the reverse complement.
CTTAGCAGCACTACCTCTGCAAAAAGAGGCAGTCCGAAAAAAAAGCGGAACAAAATTAAGCTGATCACCAAACCTTTCAAAATCTTTATTTTTGAGGGTGATCAGCTGATCCTGACAACTAATGCAAAATTAGTTGTCAATGCCAGCATAATTGTGGTTTTTTTGCTGAAGAGGATAGGGCGCGCTTCTCAAAAGAGGCCCAACTCCTACGACAACAACTGAAGCGGTACGCGCGAGGAGGCGAGGAGGTCGGTTCTAACCAAACGGTGTGGCATCGGACTGGTTTCGTGCAAAAACGTGGAAAATCTGGCTGGCGAGCTTCAACGAGGCCCAGTCCAAGGTAAGGCTGGATGCGTAAGCAGTGAAAAAGACACTATAAGTTTAAAAGACACTAAAGTAGTGACAAAAAAGTTTTAAATTTTCAATTTCATTTATAATTTTGTGTAATTATAATTTTTCGCGCGTGTGTATTAATATTTAAATTCATTACGTGTTCAATTTCTGCTCAATTTTTTCCCCGTAAATTTAAAAATATTCATTTAAATTCAAATAATTTTTTTGAGTGTAAACTGTATCACAGAAAACAACGGTTATTTATTGGTGAGCTAATAGTAACTTCAAAACGTAACAAAGCAGTCAAGTTTTTTGGTGAATTCTTGCATGGCTGAATTTGGCAAATTTGTCAAAAAATTGATGAGTGATCCAAAATCTGTGAAAAAAGGTTCGATTCTGGATGAAAAAATGTCTAAAACAGAATCTGAGAAACAAAAAATGTCGAAAATGACGATTCCAGTCATTGACGAAAACTCGACGGCAGACGAAAAAGCCGCAGCAAAAGTCTTCTTGAAAGACAAACGAAAATATGTGAAAGCACAGTTCACGAGGTCTTTCAACAAAATCGCTGCAAACCTGAAAAGAACAGATTGGGGGAAGAATGATGTCGATGAAGCTTCATTTCTTCTCGTCAATCTCGCTGAGAGGTTTGACGAATTACAGGCCATCCAAGAACAGATTGTAATGTGTGACCTGGATGACATGGACGAGATGGACGAATTGGATCCATTTGATCGTGACTATGTCAGTGTGAGGCTTGATCTCCAGCAACGGATCAAATTCCTGGAGGGACCACACAAGGTGCCCTTCAGAATCAACAAACCAAAAACTGGTTCCTCAGGTGCAGCCAGGAGGTTTGAAGAAGACAAAATTGAAAAAGTGAGTGAACACTTTGCCTCTGACTGGGCAAACGATGAAGATGAAGATGACTGTGCAGAAGAATTTGACGGTCGTCTCAAAGACCCATCACTACGAAAAATCGGAGAAGATGATCTTGAAGAAGATAAGGATGAAAAGAGGTACGTCGCCATGATGTCAATGAACTACAACCCGGTGAGGGAGGTTGTGAAGTTTGATGGGTCAAATATCAGGCTCTACTCAAATTTTATCACTTCATGGAGAGCAGCTGATGTCAAAATGAGCAAGATGGGGAAACCCCATTCTGAGCGTCTCATTATGCTCAAAAAGTGCCTTAGCGGAAATGCACTCCGTCGAATTGAATCGTTGGCGGACTGCAATGAGGAAAATTACAAAGGTGCAATTATGCTTTTGGACAGAGCATACAACAACAAGGCAATTGGCGCAAAGCTGGTTGTGAAACGAATGCTGGAGTTGCCCAAAATGGGTAATGATGTTTTCAGCATGGAGGAGACGTTCTTGGAATTGACGTCACTCCTCACAGACCTGATTGGTTTTGAACTGACAGCACGTCAGTGTCGAACACTCCTGTTAAGCACAATTTTTGAGCTGAAATTGAATAACTATGTGCTTAAATCCTGGGCGAAGCTCAAGGAATCTCACGAGATGATTGATCAAGAACATCCTCTTGGTCATCGCTCCACGGAACGAAATTTGCTAGAAGTTCTCGACAAGGAGATCAACTTGACAAAGTCAATGGGAACTGATAAAAAGCAAGAACCCAAAAAAGAGGGCGGATCCCCTCAGAAACATGAGAAACAAAAACACCAATCTGGTGGAGACGGATTCTATCATGCAAGAGATGGAAGCGCTCAAGGAGGAAGCGGCCGGGGAGGCCGTGGAGGTGGCCACTCCTCAAGAGGTGGTCGCGGAGGAGGCCTTGGTAGTGGACAGCAAGGGCGAACATGCCCTTTCTGCAAAAATCAGGGCCACAGTATCAAAGACTGTAAAATTCTGTCCGGAAAATCTATTGACGATCGATGGAAGTTCGTCAAGGAGAACAAACTTTGTTATTTGTGTTTCAGAAATGATCACACAACAAATAACTGCACTTTCAAAAGGTGCGACATCAATGGGTGTGACAAGCCACACTCAAGGTATCTTCATCCCAACACAAAAGGTGCTGGAAGTGCACAGAAGTCAGGCGAGAAGCAAGACGAGGGTGAAGATCAAAAAGCTATGTCAGCTAAAAAACTTGGAATGGGCGATTGGACAGCCATTCTACAAAGCTGCCTCTGCTGGGCTTTAAGTCCCGCAGGAGAACGATTCAAAGCACGAGCCTTTTTGGATGGTGGTGCTGAACTGTCACTTATCACACGAAAAATGGCAGAAATCATGGGCTTAGATGGCAAAACTGTCAGCCTTCAACTGTGTGTAGCAGGTGGTAGCCAACTGCCTACCACACAGGAAAAATTGGTCAACTTCCAATTGGAGAGTTTGGACGGTAAATACCGCTCACCCACAATGGAAGCAACAACAACAAAAACGATCACAACGGATCTGCGAGAGATCCCGTTCGAGGTGTCCAAGTTCGAACACCTTAAATCGTTGAAATTTTCTGATGACTTTCCAAGAAAATCATCAGTGGTTGACATCATGGTAGGTCTTCCCTACTACACGATGTTGTTGGCCGGAAAGCCAATCACTGGCAAAGTAAACGAACCTGTTGCTTTGCCCACAAAACTGGGATATGTCCTCACCGGTGCGTTCAAATCGGCAGGACTAACTCAGCAATTTTGACAAGCAACAAAATGTTCGGCGAGGAATATACAAGATATGATTTCCGCATTTTGGGACGTCGAACATCTCGGAATTATCCCAAACAAAAACGCTGACCTCACCCAGGAAGAGGATGAGGCAGTGCAATTAATGGAAGAATCAACCTTCTACAAAGAAGATGAAGAAACGTGGTATACTTCATTATTGTTCAAAGACAATATAAAAAAGTTACAGAGTAATGTAGCTGGTGCACGAGCTGTACTTCAAAAAGTTGAGAAAAATATCATCAGAGACAATCAAGTGGATCTGGTGAACAAATCATACCAGGAGATGATAGATGGTGGGTTTGCTGAAAGAGTACCTACTGGAGAAGTGGAACCGCACGAGGGCGATGTCCACTACCTTCAATGTCATCCGGTATACAAACTTGATCGTGTTTTTACGAAATGTAGAATTGTGATGAATGGATCTGCAAGAGCCAAAAATGGGTATGCTTTGAATAGCTGCCTATACCAGGGTCCATGTCTATTTCCTGATTTAGTACACTTACTGATAAGGTTTAGACTTTTCTTTTATGTCTTCATGCTAGACATAAGCAAAATGTTCTTAAGGATAAAGTTAGTCCACGGAAAAGACTACTTACGTTTCCTATGGAGAGGTTGTGCACAGCATGTGCCACCGGAAATTTGGAGGATGATTGTCATCACTTTTGGCATCATCTCAAGTCCATTTCAAGCAGTTTTTGTTGTGCGGAAACACGCAGAATTGTTCAAGAAAATCTATGACCTGGCTCATAGATCAGTCAAAGAGTCTATGTACATGGATGACGTTTGTGACGGCTCATTTGAACTAATGGAAGCTGCCAAGATGGCTGTTCAAATATTTCAGTTACTACTGAAGGCATCTATGGAACCTCATAAGTTTGCTTCAAATCATCCAGAAGTCTTGAAAGACATTCCTGAAAAATTGAAAACTGAAAAATCGAAGACAAAAATTTTAGGTGTCCAGTGGGATACCTCAAGTGATAAGTTGACTTTTGACTTCATTGACAAGTTAGAAGAAAGTGACGAAGAATCAGAAGAAAGTGAAAAATCGTCGTTGGATTCCAAGAAGACGGATTCTACAATTGAGAAGACCACTAAAAGGAAATTTCTTCAGCAATCTGCTAAGATTTTTGATCCTTTAGGTCTTATTTCACCCCTCACAACCAATGTGAAAGTTTTGTTTCAACAACTTTGGTTGCAAAATTTGGCTTGGGATGATTTACTCCCAAAGTCGATGCATCAGCAATGGTCAGATTGGAAAACTGACATCAAAGATGTGGTGGAATTGGAAAAGCAAAGGTGCTTCTTTGATGAAAAAAGAGGAGTACCAAAATCAATCGAACTGTTTGCATTTGGTGATGCTTCGGAAAAAGCATTTGCGACAGCAATTTATGTGAAGGGTACATATAATGATGGAACCTCTTCATCAAATTTGGTTATCTCTAAAACTCGAGTTACACCAATGACAATGTTGAAAAACGAAAAAACCTTTGAAACGATAGTGCGACTTGAATTACTCGCTGCTTTGATTACAGCTCGAGCACTCAAATTCGTTCAAGAAGCAATTCTACCAAGATTAGAAATTGCTCACAGCTATTGTTTTACGGATTCGCTAATAAATCTTTGGCGAATCAAAAATGGCCCAGATAAATACAAGGTTTGGGTCGGTGGACGGATCAAGGAAATCTTGTCTACAACAAAACAGGAAGATTGGTATCATTGTCCTGGGACTTTGAATCCAGCCGATCTACCTTCTCGAGGTCTTACGGCAAGAGAACTCATCAACAGCAAGCTGTGGTGGGAAGGTCCAGACTTCATTCATGAGAAGAAAGAAAAGTGGCCAAAGCAAGTGGCGAAAAAAGTGGAAAAAGATTCTGAAGAAAGAAAACTTTTTGACATTCCTAAGTTTTTGACTTTAGCGAGCAATTGTGCGGACGCGTTCAATAAAGCTTTCGATAGGTTTGAAACCTGGAATAAAACAGTGAGGCTGTTTGCGTACATCTTACGCTTCGGCTGCAAAGCACACAGAAAGTATATCAAGAATACGGAAATCTGTGTTGAAGAATTTAAACTAACGGAACTTCACCTATGGAGAATCGCGCAACTCAGAAGTTTTGGAACGGAAATTGCCAATTTGAAAAATGGTACAAAAATTGAAAAGCAATCCAAACTTAGGGAACACAACCCGCAATGGGATTCAACCAGACAAATCATGTTCAGTGAAACAAGATTAGTCCATTCAGATTTAGCTGATGAAACAAAACGACCAATTATTTTGCCAAAGAATTGTAAGATAGTTGACAAGTTTATCATGCAGATGCATGAGGATAACGGACATCAAGGTCCCAACTATACATTGAGTATTTTGAGACAAAAGTTTCGTCTGTGTCAAGCTATTCGGCAGATGAAGCGGATTTTGAAAAGATGTCTAAAGAGAAAATGTGTTCCAAGTCGAGACTTGAAACAACAAATGGCACCACTTCCGGCACTGCGATCAGACAATCCAGCGTCGTTTAGAAACGTGTCTGTGGATCTCTTTGGTCCATTGTATGCCAAACACAAATGTGTGGATGGAAAAGAAGATATCTGTCCTCATGAAGAGGAAAGCAAAGTTTATGGAGCATTATTCACATGCTTCCACTCGAGAGCTATCCATTGTGAGCTCATTCGAGGGCAAAGCACTGAGGAATTTTTATGTTCATTCAGGATGTTTTGTGCGAGAAGAGGAACACCAAATGTCATGTTCAGTGACAACGCAAAAAACTTCAAGCAAGGTTCAAAGGAAATGAAAGCCCTGTACAAATCAATTAATTGGTCAGCAGTTGCTAACCAAGGAAAACAAAAGAGCATTGAATGGTTCTTCAATGTTGAAAAGGCCCCATGGGCAAATGGTTTGGCCGAAAGAATGGTGAAAAGTGTGAAAACTCCACTTCGATTAATCCTGGGCACTGCTCGATTAACTTATCGGCAGTTGTCTATGATCCTCACAGAATGTGAGGCAATCGTGAACAATCGACCATTATGTAATGTGTCGGATGATCCGCAGGATGTGACTCCAATCACTCCAGCAGAACTGATAATTGGGCGAAGAATGGAACAGTTACCAGACTACAACCCAAGAAGAGAAAAATCTGATTTCCAGCATCTGTGGAAACAAAGAAGTCGATGTCTTAACCGCTTTTGGAAAAGGTGGAGTAATGACTATCTACTTCAACAAAATGTTCGAAAAAAGTGGCAAGAACCTTCTGAAGAAGACTTGGTAAATAGAGTGGTTATCTTGAAAGATGATCTACTCTCAAGAAATGAATGGAGACTTGGAAGAATCATTCAGGTCTACAAAAGCAAGGATGGTTTGGTAAGAACCGTTCTTGTCAAAACTCAAAGTTCGGAATTGAGAAGACCGATCCAAAGAATTTCGTTACTAGAAAATGTTTTTTAAAAAGTAAAACACATTTTCTATCGCAATATTAAATTAAATCATTTTATTTTTTCTAAAAACGTTAAATTAAAATTATTTCAAAGTCAAATTCCTTAAAAATAAGTAAAAAATCCTTACTTTTCGAAATTCTTTACAAAAAATGTGTTAAATCAGCTTAACCTTGACGGAAAGCGAAAACAAAAGTGGAAGAATGTAGCTGAAGCTACGAAAATTTGGTATATCAAGACGGAAAACAATACTTTTTTCATCAGTCTGCAAGAGACAACATACCAAAGAAGAAACAAAAGTTTGTGTCGAAAACACGTCAATCATGAAAAACCTAAAACTTTTCACAATCCTATTTGTGATCTCGCTAACGTGCGACAGTGATGTTAGTGCAAAAGAAGTTACGATGAACTTTCGAAACATCGGAACTTACGCAACTGGTCTTTCGTATGGCCATCTCAACGCTGTCATTAACTTTGAAAAGGTTAAGTCAGCCCAAAAGAGTCTACTCCATTTTCTGAAAAATGCACATGAAAAGGAGCACATGCCTGAAAAAAGAAGATTCTATCTTCTTGCTATCAACTCAATGCAAGTTGGTACTACATCCCTGGAACGTCTCGAGAAAGCGTTCTTCACTCCAACACGTCAAAAGCGTCAAATTTTGGCCGTCGCTGCAGGGTTCGGATCAATCCTGAGCTTGGGGTTGTCCATATACAACACCATTCAGCTATCCAGACTTCAAAATCAGGTCGACGGCATCTCAGAGGGATTCGAAAAAGTTCTTCGCATCTTTAGAGAAGAAAATGCTGCTATCACCATGTTGAGTAGCAACATCAATCACGTCAAATCCGCAATTTTGGATTTGGTAAAAGAGGAAAACGGTATGAAAATCGAACTGGAATACATGAGTAATCAAATCTTACTTATGACAATTCTTGAGAAGCACAATGCGGAACTCTCGTCCTGGGGGAGGGGCGTTGAGGCTCTACTCTTCGGAAACCTCGATCCTACACTTATGGACTCGACGAGCCTTCAGCAAGTGCTTTCTCAACTTGATGTAAGTGTCAAACAATACGGTCTCAAAAGACTTCACAGTGACTTTTCGTCAGTATTCAAAGCAGACATTAGTTACATTGCAACGAGCGACTTAAAAATCAGAATATTTGTACACATCCCACTTGTACATCAAGACCCCATCAGCCTGCTGGAATATATTCCAGTACCATTTATTCATGACGAGCTGATGCTCACCATTGAATCGCCAAAGGATATTTTGGCAATCGACAAGTTAGGAGAAGTTGGCCTGGAACTAACCAAGACGGACTTGCTACAATGTCGTATTGAGAATACGAGGAGTGGAAACACTTATGTGTGTCCCAACACCAATCTGATGAGGTCAAATATTCGTGAAACATGTTTGGGATCCTTGTTCATGGGATCTGAGCAAACATTGAGGAGAAAATGTTCTCACTTCGTGAAGAGAATTGAGGACGAGGAGGAATTCGCAATTCAGACAGGAACCAACAAGTTTTTGCTCTACGCGAAGGAAAATCAAACCATCGTCAAAGCTTGCAACAATGGTACGCATCTTATGACGGGCAAGCGAGGACTCAAGGAAATCATTGTTGAGCCCCACTGCCACATAACAACTGGTCAACATTACTTTTGGCCACAACTGAGATTCGACATCGTTGGAGATTTCATCGCCAAAACAACAGAGGTCGACATCAGTGAGATCTGGGGTCAGTCATCAAACGAAACAGTGTCTGAAGCCTACAAAGAATTGGATAAAATCAGTCCATTGCCAAAGAGAGACTTGAACGAACTGAAAAACTGGATTACTTTAAACAAGCAATCTTCAATGCATTCTGCAATGAGCTTTGGCATCTCAATCCCTGCATTAGTGTTGGGACTTTTAGTGTTCACAGGAATAGCAGTTGTTTTCTGTGCCTACAAAAAGGCTAACCGTAGCCAACCCTTTTAATTCTGATAATTGAAAGACACATGTGCATTTATAGTATAAAGATATATATTTGTTCGCTATTAAAGTAGTTATTTCTGGAAGCCCGGGTGTGTAAAGAACCACTTCAATCCTTCCATAAATGACTACTTCACTAAGCTATCTCTGCTTGTTCCTTCCTCTCACTGGAGAGGGAGGGGGAAGGAGAGAGAGTTCACTTCTTTGCCTGGAAACAGGCAGTCCAAAATATGTTACCAAAACATAAAGAGCAAAAATAAATAATTGAAACAAGTAATATTGTTCATGGTCCTTC
>JAIYDG010000189.1 GCA_027487625.1 Bacteroidota bacterium | reverse complement strand
GTTAATAAAGAGTATCACCAATAATGAAGAGCCGACTGCTTTTGGTACTTTGGGAACTTTGGCTGATAAAGGTTTTTATCAAGTTGAAATAAGTGAAAAGGATTTGATTTTAAAAGGAGCATCTATTACTTCTGATAAAAATTTTCAGTTTTTAGATTTATTGAATTCTCAGGTGCCAATTGAGAATAAAGCAATTCAATTTTTACCTGAAAACACTGCTTTTAGTTTGAATTTCTCATTTAATGGATATGAAAAATGGTACCCAAATTTAAAAGAATATCTTTTTAGTGAAGGATTATTTAGAGAATATGTTAATTATTCAGATAGTTTGGAGTCAATTTTCGGAAAAGGATTAAATTCAAAATTATCATCCTATTTAGGAACTCAAGCTGGAATAACCGCTGTTGTTGAACCAGGAATCAATAAAGATAGTTCTTATATAATATACTTTGAATTAAATAATCCATTGGGTTTTAAATCTTTGATGAATGATATTCAATCGCAATATCAAAGTAAAAATGGTGGAGATTCAAGCTTAATAAGTTCCATGGATTCAACTCATAGAATTTTCCCTTTTTATCTTGGCGATTATCCAAAGGTTTTATTTGGAAATTTATTTGATGGTTTAAAACTTCATTCTTATACCATTAAAGGTAATTATGTTTTTCTTTCAGCACATCCATCATGTTTAAATGGATTGATAAGAAATTGGCAAGAAGGAAATCTTTTACAAAAATCAGAACGATTTAAAGATTTTAGAGAAAAAATGGTTGGTCAGAGTAATTTGGAGTTATTTATAAATGCAGATGTTGCGCCAAAATATGCCATAAATTTTGTTAATGAAGCTTGGAATGGAATTCTTACCAGGAATATGGGAACCTTCAGAAAAGCTGGTTACTTGGCAATGCAATTTGGAGGAAGTACCGATAAAACATTTGCTAGCCAGTTTACTATTGAATTCAATACTGGAAAAACAGATAAGACAGAAAAAATCTGGGAAATTCCTTTAGATACAATTATGGAAATGAACCCGGTTTCTGTATATTCAAGCAAAATTGGAGAACAGGTTTTATTGATAATGGATAAAAAACACCAATTATATTCTATCTCTAAAACTGGAATGGTACTTTGGAAATACCAGGTTGAAGATGTATTGGTTTCAGGGATTAAAGAAGTGGATATCTATAAAAATGGTAAAGTCCAATATGTATTTAATACAAGTCATAATATTCATATTGTAGATGAAAACGGAAAAGCAATTCAAGGCTGGCCTGCATGGATTCCAACATCTACAACTTATCCAATAAGCATAATTGAATTAAATGAAGAAAAGCAATTAGGATTTTTTACCGTTGGAAAGTTTTATAAATTAAGTGCTTATAATTCTCAGGCAAGGTTTATACCGGTTTGGAATCCAATGTCAATTTATCCAAATATCATTTCTGAATTGTACCCAATTAAACTTTCAGGTATTAAACAAGTTTGGGCATTAAATGAAAAAGGTAAATTAAGTGGATTCGACCTTTCTGGTAAAGTGTTAAATTCATTGTTTAAAGATTCAGTTTATACATGGAAAAATATTCTTATAAATCAAATAGATACAGGTAGTTTACAGATTTTTGCTTCTGATAGTAGTATAGTTTATTCAATCAATTATCAAACGAATAAACCTGTTGAAATCAAACAGATTTATAAGTCTAAATCAGAAATTTTAAAGATAAATTATTATCAAAATAAAGGTACTGGTTTGATTCAAATCAAGATGTTCAATGAAACTCAAATTGTTGATGCAAAAGGTAAGGTGGTTTATAGCAAATTAGAACCAGATACTATTATAAACAACAAATACTGGAAGCCATTTAACAATAAAATTAAATCAATTTGGTACAATAATTCAAATGGTTTGATACAAGTTGATGATGGTAAATCAGGCAAAACAGAACCATTTCCTATTCAATCAAATGGTAATTTCACTAGTGGTGACTTGTTTAAAGACCAAGATAATTATTTGATGTTTGGCACTAATTCTAAATCTGCAGTATTATACCGAATAAAATAATATTTTGAAAAACTGGGTATTATTTCAGGGCATTTTATTTGGTTTGATAGGCGTTGTCTTAGTGTATCTTACGTTTTCAAAAGTTTCATTTGGTGAAGTTATTGGTGTAATTCAAACAGGTAATTTTTTCGTTTTAATTCCTATTTTTTTAGTTTCATTTTTAGTACTTGTGATAAGGGTTTGGAGATGGAAATTATTGTATAAACAAAGTAAAATTGAAACCAATTCTATTTGGCTTTTTCATTCATTAAGTATTGGTTATATGGTAAATTTTGCCATTCCTAGATTAGGAGAAATTACCAGAACTTTAATTCTGAAAAAAACTGAAAATATTCCCATTAATCAAAGTTTGTCGACCATAGTTTTTGAGAGATTAGCTGATATTTTGGCTTTGTTTACTTTGATAATAACCGCCTTTGTTTTGGAATTTTTTCTGGGTGATGGTTTATTGAACCATTTCACAAAAGGATTAGAATTGAATTTACAATCTAAATTGCTTTATATAAGTTTGTTTTTGCTATTAGTTTTGTTGTTACTCTTTCTAGTATACAAAAACAGGAAAAAGTTTGGAACCTGGTTCAGTGAATTGATGGAAAGTTTTTTGAACTTATTCTCAATGCCACATAAAACTCAATTTATTGTATCAACCGTTTTAATCTGGCTTGGATTTTATTTGATGACTTATTTATGGATTTTTATGTTTCCAAGTTCAGCAGATTTAGGAATGTATCCATGTTTTCAGGTAATGGTTTTAGGAGTAATAGCAAGAACATTACCAATTCAGGCTGGTTCGGCAGGAGCTTATCATTATGTTGTTAGTACTGCATTTATATTGTTAGGAACGAATGAACCAACAGCAAGTGCATTGGCAATTGTAATTCATGGCTTTCAATCGGTTTTAACATTGCTATTTGGAATTATATCTTACATTTGGTTTCTCTATTTTGGTAATAAAAAATGAAAAAAAATACTATCTTTTTAGTTTTTAACTTATTAGTTTTCAGTGCATTTTCGCAGTTTCCAAAATTAGGAAATGATACAACTTTAGACATTGCAACCTGGAATTTAGAATGGTTTGGAGATGCAACTTCGGGAAATGGACCTAGTGATGAAGCTACTCAGTTTAATAACGTAAAGAATCTTTTAAATCAAACTGAATTTGATATAATTGGTGTACAAGAAATGAGTAATGATGTGGCATATGCCAATTTAAGTACTGCACTTTCAAGCAAATACGAAACTTATATTTCTGATATCAGTCAAACTCAAAAAATGGCTATTTATTGGAGGAAATCAATGTTTAGTTTGATTCCATTATTAACACAAACAATTATCTCCAATCAAAATTATGCCTTTGCATCAAGACCACCACTACAAGTTGCTTTGAAAACAATTGGAGGTACTAAAACTGATACTTTATTTGTGATTGTTATTCATATGAAAGCGTTTTCAGATCAAACTTCATACGATAGAAGAAAAAATGCATCAGTATATTTAAAATCTTATGTAGAAGCAAGTTTGGTAGGAAAGAAGTGGCTGGTTGTTGGCGATTGGAATGACGATTTAAATGGTTCTACCTTTAATAGTTTAACATCTCCTTACAAAAATTTTCTTGATGCGAATTATATTTTTCCAAGCAAAGAACTAACTGATGCCGGAAAAAAGTCATATGCATTTGGTTCTGTAATGCTTGATCATATTCTTCAATCAAAAACGCTAGATTCATTTTATTATACAGGTTCAGTAAAAGTTTTTGACAATGCCTCAAGTTTTGTTTCAAACTTCAGCAATAATACAAGTGATCATTTTCCAGTTTATTCAACTTATAACTGGACAAAATTAACTACCAGAATTATTCCAACTTCAACTAATGAAATTGTAGATTTCGGAAGTTTAGTAATTTACCCTAATCCAAGCTCTTCTAAAGTTAAGGTTGAGTGCGACTCTGAAGTTTTTGGTTTAAAAATATACGACTTGCAAATGAAATATTTGCAAGAGAATAATGGCTCAGAAATTGATTTAAGTACGCTTGAAAATGGTATTTATTTTCTTCAAATTTCGGGTGAAAAGGGCACTATTATCAAAAGAATAATAAAATCTGAAAATTGATTTTCACAATTTGATTTAAATATTGTTAGTATTTTAGTTTGGTGACTTTTTTGAAAAGGCCTAATTTTGCCCAAATCTAAACTAACTTGAATCGTTCAGTTAACAAATTCCCTGCCACTTTATTATTAAAAGACGGAACTGTTTTTACAGGTACCTCAATTGGCAAAATCGGCACCACCACCGGCGAAATCTGCTTCAATACAGGAATGACCGGTTACCAAGAAATTTTCACAGACCCTTCATACTCAGGTCAAATTCTGGTTCAAACCAATGTACATATTGGTAATTACGGAATTAGTCCTGTTGAAGAAGAATCTGATTCAATTAAAATTGCAGGCTTGGTTTGCAAAAGCTTTAATGTTCCCTATTCAAGAAAACAAGCAGATCAAACTGTTCAAGACTATTTTGCTTTGAACAAT
>JAIYDG010000583.1 GCA_027487625.1 Bacteroidota bacterium | reverse complement strand
TCTAGCTTGGGCAAATTCCGTTTATTTATCTTGGCAGGAAAATCACGCTTTAGTTGATAAAATTTCGGAAGGATTTTTGAATCACAACCCTCAGCTAAAAAGGGTGAATGTTTAAAACAAGTCTTATTAGGATTAAGGAATATCTGTCTGTTTATCGGTAATATTTTATTCAAAATCAGTTTCAGTTTTTGAAAATAAAATTCAAGTTTATTTTGATTCCAATTCACCCATTTTACGAAATTTAAGACCTGGAAAGGTATTCTCATGTTTATAGAAAAATGCTTGAATTGAAATCCCTCGACTTAACAGACTAAAACCACAAGAAAAACTGTGTATTAAAGCTATGGGTTTTCTTTTAACAGTATTGAGAAAATTACATGATGATGGTTAACTGGTTTTGCTTTTGGGGGCCTGATGAGAATCTTTAATAGTGCTTATTGACAATTAATTGGAATAGGGTTCAATATTTTAAATGCAAGGTTTTAAGAAGGTTTGCTTTTAAATGCTTAGCTCGGTTAAAACTCTTTTTCAATCGAACCAAAGACAGAAACAAGGCCTAATTTAATCTTCAAAGATTGGTAATTAAAAAACCGCATACTTCTTCTAAAACTAAATCTTATTTATAAACTCCTTACCTTAAATTTAATTATTTGATTCTTGGCTATCCTATTTAGACTTGTATTTTCAAAAAGAAAATATCAAAAAACATCTCTTCCAAAACTAAGGTTATCCTTAATCAACTATTTTCAAAACATCCACATCTTCTAAAAGATTCTGGAGACAATTTTAATTTTGACAGATATTTACTCTTCAAAAAAACACACTACTCTATTGATAATACTAGGGAGTAAGGGTTTTATTGCCAAGCCAAATCTGTTTACAAATATCCTTTACTGTTTACCCGAATCGAGTTAAGGCAATCCATAAAAATAAGTTGTGAATTTTACCTTTTTAAAAAGTAATCTGAATTTGCTTACCTAATTCTAATGTCCCTTTTAAACTATTAAAATTTATAATAATGGAAAATGACCCTTATGAAGATATTTTTCAAACCATAACGAATTTTAACAAATCAATAGAAAGCCTCTTGCCTGCATTAGAAGAAGAGGTGAATAATTTAATTAAATCTGGTTACAAAGAGCGAAATAGCATTGAACAAACTCTAGATACTTTATTGTCATTGGTTAATATGGGATTTGCTGAAAATCTGTTTGTGAGCTTATTGGATTATTATAAAACCATCGATGAAGAAGGCGCAGCATTTTATTGGAACGAATACGATAGTCATGAATAAGAAATCTCAATACAATCCACGCATTCATAATAGAAGGTCTATTCGTTTAAAAGGATATGATTATTCGAAGGAAGGTTTGTACTTTATTACATTCTGTTGTCAAAATCGATCAAATTTATTCGGTGAAATAATTACAGTCGGGGCAGACCAAAGTGTCTGCCCAAATGAAGGCAGACACGGAGGTCTGCCAGAACCGGAATTAGGCAGACACGGAGGTCTGCCTCAAACGGGGTCACCTCGACCAGGGAAATTCGGAGAAATGATACTAAACGACGCAGGAAAAATGATTGAAAGATGGTATTATGAATTAGAAAACAAATTTCCATATATCAAATGCCATGAAATGATTGTTATGCCAAATCATTTTCATTGTATTCTAGAAATAATCACCGTCGGGGCAGATCTAAATGTCGGGGCAGATCTATGTGTCGGGGCAGACCTAAGTGTCTGCCCAAATGAAGAAAGCAGGCCAGAAGGCCTGCGTGAGGAGAATTTTTTAATCGAAGGAGGAGGCAGACACGGAGGTCTGCCTCAACCAGGGTCGCCTCAATCAGGAGGCAGACACGGAGGTCTACCTCAACGTATGGGTTCTAAATTATCTTCCGCCATCCAATGGTTCAAGACAATGACGACAAACGAATACATACGTGGGGTTAAAAGCTTAAATTGGCAATCGTTTGACCGTAGATTGTGGCAGCGTAATTATTGGGAGCATATCATCCGTAATGAACAAGCTTATGATAGAATTTCTAATTATATCAAAAAAAATCCTTCAAAATGGGCTGAGGACCAATTGTTTTCAAAACGAAAAACAAAGTAGCTAAATTTCTTGTCGATTTATTTACTTTAAGCCTTATTATAAAATCAAATAAATCAAACCAGTTACTAAAATTTCAGAAGGATTTTTGAATCAGAACCCTCAGCTAAAAAGGTAGATTTTTAAAAACCAACTCGCACTTGTTTTTAATTTGATTGAAATTCAATCGCTTTTCTGTCCCGTTCAAAGCAAGAAAATTCCATTTCGTCAAACTTTTTGTGTGTAATGGGCTTTATTAGTTCAAATTCGCAGCAAATTTTAAAGTATTCCCTAACCTGAATATTTTGATTTCCATCACTTTTATGAAAAAAATACTCTTACTATCCTTAGTCCTGATTTCATGGCTCAGCCAAACATCAGCCCAGGAAAAAAAATTCAGCATCTCAGGTGAAATCAAAGATGCAAAAAATGGAGAAGAACTTATTGGTGCTTCTGTTGCTGTTCCTTCCCTTAAACTTGGTGTAACTACCAATGCTTACGGATTCTATTCACTAAGTCTTCCCGCTGGTACCTATGAAATCGAAATTAGTTACTTGGGTTATGTTACCGAAAAGAAATCGATTAATCTCAACCAAAACCTTAAACAAAATTTCGAACTGAAGGAAGATAAAAAAGACCTCAAAGAAATTTTGGTAAAAGCTGATAAGGTTGACAAAAGCAATATCGAATCGAACAAAATGAGCGTGGTGAAACTCGATATCAAACAAGTAAAAAAGATTCCTCTTTTATTGGGTGAAGTTGATATCATTAAAGCTATTCAATTGCTTCCGGGTGTGCAACAAGCCGGTGATGGTAGCACACTTTTCACGGTTCGTGGGGGTAATATCGACCATAACCTTGTGCTTTTAGATGAAGCTGTGGTTTACAATCCTTCTCACGTTTTGGGTTTCTTCTCGGTTTTTAATGGTGATGCTATTAAAGATTTTGAAATCTACAAAGGTGGAATTCCTTCTCAATACGGTGGCCGCTTGGCTTCTGTTTTAGATGTGAGAATGAAAGATGGTAATAGCAAAAATTTCGGTGTTTCAGGAGGAATTGGTTTGCTTTCATCAAGATTAACCGTTGAAGGTCCGATTGTTAAAGACAAAGGTTCGTTTATGGTTTCGGGCAGAAGAAGTTATTTCGATATTTTCTTTCCATTCACCGAACAAACAAAAGATGCTACGGCTTATTTTGGTGATATCAATATCAAAGGCAATTATCAGTTAACAGAAAAAGACAAAATTTTTATTTCGGGTTATGCCGGAAGAGATAAATTAGGCTTTGGTGAATTCTTCGGTTTTGGCTGGGGAAATTATACAGGAACCCTGCGTTGGAATCATATTTTCAACAACAAACTTTTTGTAAATACCAGTTTGGTTTACAGTAAGTACGATTATGGTTTCGACTTAAATATTTCTGATAACCTGAATTTTAAACGTTCGAATTTTATCAACGATTACAATTTAAAAATTGAAGGAAATTATTTCATTTCGCCTAAAAGCAGTTTGAAGTTTGGTACTAAACAAACCTATTACAAATTCGATCCGGGAATCAGAACCAAAATTACTGAAGAATCTGTTGTTCCAGAAGAAGCTTTGCCATCAAAAAGAGCCATGGAACAAAATTATTTCATCAGCCATAGTTACAAATTCAATTCCAGATTAAGCACAGAATACGGTGCGCGTTTGTCGGTTTTCTCAAATATTGGTGAAGGAAGAAGCATTAATTATGCAGGTGGAAGTCCTACTTACATCGAAAATGGTTTCGTAAAACAAGCTGCTAAAGATGCTAATAATCCTTATACTAATTATGCTTCTGGCGAGGTTTACAATACCAATTATGGTTTCGAACCAAGATTGGCTTTTACTTATTTGGCTGATGCAAGTAGCTCCGTTAAAGCTTCTTACAATAGAATGTTTCAGTATATGCATTTGATTCAGAATGTTACGGCTTCAACTGGACAAGAATTCTGGACACCAACCGATAAACATATCAAACCACAAATGGCAGATCAGGTTGCTTTAGGATATTTCAGGAATTTTAAAGACAATGTAATTGAAGCAAGTGTAGAGGTTTATTATAAATGGATGAGCAATACCGTTGAACTAAGAGATGGCGCAGATATTCAATTTAATGAAGCTATTGAAGCGCAGGTTTTGGCTGGAAAAGGTCGTTCGTATGGAGCAGAATTTTTCTTGAGAAAACAAACTGGTAGAACTACTGGCTGGATTAGTTATGCTTTATCAAAATCTGAAAGACAAAACGATTATATCAATGGCGGTGAGTGGTACGATTTCCGTTTCGATAGAAGACATTATTTAACTGTGGTTTTAAGTCATGATATCACAGAAAGACTTTCAATTAGCGGAAACTTTATTTATGCAACCGGAGAGGCTTTTACCATTGCAAGTCAGAGATATCGTTTATTTAATTCTGAAGAAGCAACCATTCAATACAGTAATAGAAATGCTGCAAGAATGCCAGCTTATCACCGTGCTGATGTTTCAATTACTTGGAGCAGAAAGAAAATTCCTGGAAAAGTTTATAAAAATGAATCGAATTGGGTAGCCTCAGTTTACAATGTTTATGGAAGAAAAAATGCTTATACATTAAGCTACGACAACGACAATAATGGAAATCCAATCGTTCAAAAATGGTACCTCTTCACATTTGTTCCATCAATTACCTACAATTTTAAATTCTAAGCCATCATGAAAAATTCAATTAAAAATATAGTTTTAGGTTTAAGCTTGATTTTAGGCTTAAATGCTTGTCAAGAAAAAATAGATATTGATGTTCCAGGTGGAGATCCCAAATTGGTTATTGAAGCAGAAGTTAACAGCGATGAAAATATTGGTTCTTATGTAAAACTGAGTTTGTCATCAAATTATTTTGGTCCTACAGAATATCCACAAGTAAAAGAAGCAGAGGTTACGATTAACGGAATTGCATTTATTAAAGCTGATGATGGTTTATTTTTAGCACCATCGGGTTACAAAGGCTATCCTGATACTACTTATAATTTAGTTGTGAAGTATAATGGTCAAACTTATACTGCTACATCTAAATTAGAACCTATGTTTAGGGTTGATTCTTTGTTTCAGACATTTAAACCAAAAGAAGGTTTTTTGCCAGAAGGTTATAGCATTAGTTATAGTGGAT
>JAIYDG010000606.1 GCA_027487625.1 Bacteroidota bacterium | reverse complement strand
CTTTAGAATATTTATCTAAATCATATTTGCTTAATGGCGATACCGTTAATGCTTTTTTAACTGTTGGGAAATTACAGATAATAAAAGATTCTATTTATAAAAAGGATATCGCTAAAAGCACGATTGAGCTTACTAAAAAATATGAAGCAAATCAAAATAAAAGCAAAATAGCATTTTTGGAATTAAAGAATTTTTCAGTAAAAACGGAATATGAACGTGAATTGTTAAAATCTAAATTACTCGAAAAAGATATTCTATTAAAGGACAATGAAATCTTTAATGATTCGATTCTTAAGCAGAACCTCATCGTAGAAAATAAAATTAAACAGAAAACTATTCAAAACGGCAATGAACTCAATCGTTTTTTAAAAATTGAAAATGAACTTTATACAAAGAGTTATAGAGATGAATTAAAGTTTAAATGGCTTTTGATATTTTTTATTCTCATACTATTAGGATTTACATTCAGTTTCTTTAAAAATTATAAAAGACAGAAGCGGGACAATGATAAAATTTTTCAGCAATCTGAAAATTTAAAAGTTTTAATGAATGAATTAAATCACCGAGTAAAAAATAATTACCAGATAATTATTTCAATGCTTAGGATTCAGTCGAGGGCTTTGGCTAAGTCACCCGCAGCTGAGATTTTAATTGAAACAAGTAATAGATTTCAAGCTATCTCAAAAGTCCATGAACAACTTTATAGGGTAGGAGATCACAATAATATTTCATTAAAGAAATATCTTGAGGATTTGTTCGAAAAATTCACATTTCAGGTACAAAAAGAGAAAAAATTGTTTGAATTTACAATCAAAGATGATCTTGAATTGATTGTAAATTTTGATTCATTAATTCCAATATCTCTTATAGTTCATGAATTGCTTACTAATTCAATTAAACATGCAACGATTAATGGAATTTCACTAAAAGTAAATGTTGAAATAGTAAAAGCAGAACATAATTTTTATAGATTAATTTTTTCGGATAATGGACCTGGTTTATCAATTGATATCAATGAGAGCAAAAGTTTTGGAATTACTTTGTTGAAATTGTTTGCAGCACAATTAGGCGGAAGCATTCATTCCTACAATGAAAACGGAGCAGTCTTTAATTTAAACTTTAAATTGAAAAATTAGCTTTGATATGCTAGATTCAGTTTTATAAATAACGAATATCCGCATGATTACCACCAATAATTTTTTTATAAATCTTGTGAATGTTTTGAGAAACAATTTCCAAAAGTAGTTTGATGTTAAATTGTTCTACTTTATGATATTTAAGACCCCGATAGGTGGTCACATGTTTATAGTAAAATGCTTGAAATGAATTCCCCAAACCTCTTCTAACGCGGACCATTGGTCCGCGTTAGAAGAGGTTTGGGGGTGGTTTTCTTTAATTATATTTTCTATAATCATGTCATCCCTTCAGGATTTTTAAGAATTTTAAGAAAAAACATGTTTCTGATTCTAATTAATTTTTCAAGGTAGATTATGATTATTTCGAGCAATCATCTTCATTATAGCCTTTTAAGCTTGGTAAAACTAGTTTTAGGTAAAGTAGCGGATATTCATATTATAGATTTAAGTTTATTTGGCTTACAATAAGAATTTCTGCTAGATATTGGAATGAAATATTCCAATAATAAATAAGTCATCATATTTGATATAAATTCAAATCGATATAAATTTTTAGTTCCAATGATTGCAATAGTTATTTCAAAACATCCCTTTAATGCTGTTTTTATTATCTAAAAAATTTCGACTTTGTATTAAAAACAGGTTTTGGATATCCAATTCATTTTACATTTTCAATTTATTTTTATTCTGATTGTAAAATATTAAGCAAATAAGCCCCCATTCAAATAAGAAAATTGAAATAAGTATGTCAAACGTATACATTTTTATGTCATACTTCCCAAAAAGAATTACCTCAACAACATTCATTTAATTTTGCAACTCTTGAATTTTGATCACGTGATGCCTTTAAACTTTACAGATTTAGAAACTATTAATTGTTTAATGTTCTGAAATGTGTGTTTAATGTTATGATAATTAGATTTAAATCAAATGGATCTGTTTTTTGCTGAATGGATTTTGCTAAAAACTAACAGTTTAAACTGTTTTGGCAATAGTGACTTCTAAGTTTTAGTTATTAAAAGGAACCAGTTGATTCTAAATTTTAGTGTTTCGATTGAAACTTTTTTTTATTGTTGGCAAAATAGATTTTTCAAAATTTCAAGAAAAAAAAGAGCTTAATTAAAAAGTCATTGAAGTTTTAAAAAATCAATATTGTGAGAAATCTTTATTCTAAAGTTTTAAGTGCATTCATCATTTGTTTGATGTATCATGTTTCAATTGCACAAACTACAACATTTACAAAAAACACCTATGGTGATGGTCAAATTTATGTGCCTTATGGAGTTACCTCATTAACTGTTGAATGTTGGGGTGCTGGTGGTGGTGGATCTAATGGGACTAGCTCTACGGTTGGAAATGGTGGTGGTGGTGGTGCTTACACTACCAAGACTATATCGGTAACTCAAAATTCATTTATAGATTATACTGTTGGAATTGGTTCATCTTCTAATGGCGGACCAACCATGTTTGGTAGAACCTTGAATGGGCCCGGAGTTGCATTGCTAAACGCTTCGGGTGGCTACTCTGGTGCAAATGGCCCTGGAGCAGGCGGCACTTATACTGCGGGAGCGGGTATTACTGGATTTTTAGGAGGGAATGGTGCAAGTGGTAGCCTTGGAGGTGGTGGAGGTGGTTCGGCAGGAACCAACTCGAATGGCAATTCTGCTTCAGGAAATAATGGTGGCGCTGCAGTTACTGGTGGTGGCGCTGGTGGTACTGCGCAAATTGCAAGCAGTCAGTTAAAATGGGGAACTAACCCCGGTGGAGGTGGTGCCGGAGGTAATATCAATCAAGACGGTGGACTAGGCGCAGATGGTAAAATTAGGATAACTTATGTAAATCCTTCTAATGATGCTAATTTAAGTAATCTTCAATTTAGTTCGGGTAGTTTATCACCATCTTTTGATTCAACAATATTAAATTATAGTACCATCAATACTTTACTTTCTTCTGTTGATGTATCAGTAACTAGGGCAAACGCAAATTCAGATGTTTGGTTTAGAGTAAATAGTAGTAATGAAATTGACTATGCACTAATTTCAGGTAATACCGGAAGTCTTAATTTAGCAATAGGAATCAATTATATTGATGTAAAAGTTAGGTCGCAAAGTAGAAGTACAATAAAAGAATATAGAGTTGCAGTAGTGAGAGGTTCTCTCAATGCAAATTTGTCGAATCTAACTATCAGTACCGGAACCCTTTCACCTAGCTTTGATTCGACCACATTGGCTTATACAAGTGGAAGTACGAGCGCATCTATTGCCACCATTGGTGTAACTAGAGCTGTAGCGGGCGGACATGTAATGCTAAGGGTAAATAGCAATCTTGAAAATGATTATACAACTATTGGTCTTGTGAACACTAGTGGAAATGTAACATTGGTTGATGGAACGAATGTGATTGATATTAGGGTTTATTCCCAAAGTATGCAAACTTATAAGGAATACAAAATTACTTTAACCCGAAGAACAAGAGAAACTGATTTAACAAGTTTAGTTATTCGCACTTATAATACTTCAAATGTTGCGATGTTAAATGCCAATCTTTCACCAACTTTTGAACAATTCATTACTGATTATACTGCTTATGAGTATAGCAATCTTGGCCAAATACAAATTGACATTACAAAATTTGATGCCAGTGCTACCATTGTTTCCCCTGGATTGTCGCTAAATTTTAACACTTTAACGAATATAAATCCACTTACAACAGGGAATAATATTTTCACAATTCAGGTTTCCAAACCGGGTTATACTACAAAAACATATACTATAAATATTATCAAAATGCCAAGTAGTGCTAGTACCTTAAATTCAATTAACCTTGGGTCTTACACTATTGGCAAAGGAAGTTTTTCTTTAAGAAAACTAAGCACTAATCATTTAGGTCCTGCATTACGGGTTAGAAGAGGAACTTCTTTAATTTCAAAGGATATATATTTTACAGCGGCAGGAGATTTAGATACAGTAACGTTAAAGAGTTTTATTGGAGCTGAAAATGGATATGTAACAATTTGGTACGACCAAAGTGGAAGCCGCATAGATGCCAAACAGAACGATACAACCTTGCAACCACTAATTGCAATTAACGGTAATATAACCAGAGTTAATACTAAACCTACAATAAGCTTTAGCAATGACTTTTTAGAAACTAACCTTACTTCTGATCTTTATCAAACAGCTTTTACGTTTGCTATTTGTGCTGGAGTAAGAACCAATTCTTCCAATACATCATTCTTTTCAAAAGCAAACAGCAGTGCCAATAGCAATGCCTTTTCTGCTAGTCCTTTTGAAGTAATTAATTCTACAGCTTATCTTGGTAACGGATTAAATACTGGGTCAAGCTTTTCACTCACAAATGGACTGAATGCAAATTCAGGTTTTTCTCAATGGTATTTTACAGCAAATCATGCGGGATCAAATGCATATAGAAATGGAGTAGCAAATGGAACGGGTTCAGCTTATGCATTCAATGATAACCAGGGGAGTTCAATAATTATAGGTAGTAGATACAATAGAAATGCTGAATTAAATGGTTGGGTAAGTGAAGTAATTGGTATTGCAAGTGTATTAAGTGCAGGTGATCAGCAATTATTGGAAAACCTTCAAGCATCTTATCATGGTATTAATACAAATTCCAATAATTATTTAGATGGATTAACATTGAGTTCAGGAGCAATATCACCAAATTTTTCTCCAGTAATTACAAATTACACAGCATCTATAAATGGGACTTCAAATATAATTTCTGTAACGCCAATCAATTATTCTTCATCAACATCTGTAAGTGTTAATGGAGTTCAAATTGCTTCTGGAGCTTCTTCTGGAAATATAAACTTAAACCTAGGAATTAATACTATTAACATAGTAGTTACAGCTTCAAATTTAAGCACTAGGACCTATACTATTGTTGTAAATTACTCACCAGAGTTTATTTTTGGAAATATTGGCTCAGTTACAAGTCCTGCATGTTTTGGATTGCGAAAATTGAGACCTGCATATACAGGTAATGCCATACAAGTAAGAAGGAGTAATGATAATGCAACAGCAGATATTGGCTTTATTTCTAATGGTGATTTAGATACTGCTGCATTAAAAACATTTGTTGGTGCAAACAATGGTTTTGTATCTATTTGGTATGATCAAAGTGGAAACGGAAGAAATGCAGTTCAAGTAACAAATAACTCACAACCTCAAATTATAAATAGTGGTTCAATTTTCAGAAGAAATAATCGTCCTACTATTTATTTTAATGGCAAATCACTAGCAACTGTTAGTTATTCTGGTTATTCAAGTGCATTTACTTTGGCTGCTATAGCTGGAGTTCAAACAAATACTACTTATCCTACTTTTGGTTCAAAAACAAATAATAATCTTCCAACACCATTTGATTTATTTAGTTCAAATATGTTTATTGGAAATGGTTTATCTGACCAACAATTAAATGTAATAAACTTAACTAATGGTATAAATGCAACTAGTGGCTTTTCTCAATGGATATTTACGGCACTTTCAGGCACTTCAATAGCATTTAGGAATGGCAATAACAATGGTAGCGGCTCAACGCCATGGTATGCTAATAATAGTAGTCCTTTATATATAGGCACAAGGGGTGATGGAACTACCAATTTAAATGGTTGGATCAGTGAATTCTTGACCTTTGGAAACGAGCTAAATACTTCTAATAGACAGATAATTGAAAGTGACCAGCTTAATTATTATAATTTTAATAATAAAAATTTAACTTCTTTGTCATTAGGTAATGCAATTATTAGTCCAGCATTTTCTTCTAATATTACATCATATTCCGCAGTTGTGACAAATGCTAATACAACAGTAAGTGCTATTAGTGAAACAGAAACATCAACAATTGCAGTAAGAATAAATGGTGGTGCTTATGTTAACATAAGCAGTGGTGTTGCATCTTCTTCATTGACATTAAATTTTGGTCAAAATACAATAGACATAAGAGTTACCGGAATTGATAATAGTTCCCAAGTTTATACTATTTCAGCATTTAGACCATCATCATCTGGATTAGATTATTTAGGTCTTTCACAATCATCTCCTGCTGCTTTTTCATTAAGAAGATTAAGTAGTTTATATACAGGTAATGCAATTCAAGTTAGAAGAAGTAATGATAATGCGACTGCTGAAATTGGTTTTACAGCAAATAGGGATTTGGATACAGTAGCATTAAAAAACTTTGTAGGGAATAATAATGGTTTTGTTACCATTTGGTACGATCAAAGTGGAAACGGTAGAAATGCCGTTCAAACAACATTAGCAAATCAGCCTCAAATAGTATCATCTGGAACAGTGCTTAGAAAACTAGGATTACCAAGTATTATATTTACTCAACAATCTATGTCTACAGCCTCATTTACAGGATATCCTTCTGCTTATACACTCGGTTTAGTTTTTGGCTTACAATCAGAACCTCCAAGTCCAACAAATTTTGTACAAAAAGGCTCAAGCTCTCCTTGGGGATTATCAAGCTTTTATCTATATATGTATGACGGTTCAAATTTTATTGACCATGAATTACTTAATTCATCAATTAGAATTCATAGGGGTTGGCATCAAAGGGTAATCAGTGCTAGTTCAAGTACAATTAAGACATATGTTAATGGTACTAATTATACAGATGCAAGTTCAACATATCCTTATTCTGACTTAGGTGGAAGCATAGTTATAGGTAGTAATACAAATTTTAATTGTTGGATAAGTGAATTTGTTACATATGCTTCTGTTTTAAATACAACTGATAGACAAATTTTAGAAAGTAGTGAACTTAATTATTTCAGAATAAATAATATGGGTTTATCTTCATTAGCTTTTAGTAATATTACTTTAAATACGCCCTTTTCGCCAAATACTTTTTCATATACAGGTTCTTCATCATCGTCAACGTTTACAGTTACTGCTAATAGAGAAGTAGCTGGAGGTAGCCTTCAAATAATTGCTGGTAGTACATATTCATTATCAAATGGAATAAGTTCAACTTTTAACTTAAGCCAAGGTGTTAATAACATTACCGTTAGAGTTTTTGCGGCAGATGGTGCTGGTGATTACCGTGATTTTACTTTTACTATTTATAGAGGGAATAGGTTAGACAATTTGGGCTTGGATTTAGGTGTATCATCACCAGCAGCTTACAGTTTACGTAAATTAAGTAGTTCTTATACTGGCAAGGCCATTCTTGTAAGAAGAAGTAGTGATAACTCCTATTTAAGTATTGGTTTTACTGCAAATGGTGATTTAGACACGACAGCTTTGAAGAACTTTGTTGGAGCAGACATTGGATATGTGTCAGCTTGGTATGATCAAGCTGGAAGTTTTAGGGATTTGTATTCGGGATCTTGGTCAAATGATTCTAAAATTGTTGTCAATGGTGTTGTGTCAAGAAGGAATGGAAAACCTGCAATTTATTTTGAAAGTAATTCTTCACTTACATCCCCTGACTTTAGCGATTATAACAATGCATTTAGTTTGGCTATAATGGCAGGGGTTCAGTCAAATACAAGTTTTCCAAGTTTAGGGTCTAGAAGCACAAGTAGCAATGTGGCAGGCCCTTGGGATGTTTATGGAGGCTCATTTTTTTATGGAAATGCTTCATCTCAAAGTAGTGTATTACTCGCTAAAGGGATTTCATCACAAAATGGATTTTCTCAATGGTCGTTTGCTGCTAGTAGTGCCGGAGGTACTGCTTTTAGAAATGGAGTAAACAATAGATCTGCAGGTGGAGGAGCAATAACTTATTCTAGTGGTTTTACTTCAATAATTTTAGGTGTTAAAGGAAGTCGTAAT
>JAIYDG010000493.1 GCA_027487625.1 Bacteroidota bacterium | reverse complement strand
GTTTTAAGCCATTCGTAAGTTACAGATTTTGGTCTTTCTAATGGAGTTCCCAAGGTTCTGTCCCATAACAATGAAGCCATAACACCTAATGCTCTTGAAACACCAAATAAAACAGTGTAGAAATCATATTCATTTAAACCATAGTGTAATAACAATGCACCTGAATGTGCATCAACATTTGGCCAAGGATTTTTGATTTTTCCAGTATTTTCTAAAATTGGAGGCGCAACTTCATAAATATTCCAAACAATATTTACCAATTCATCATCTGGCATATATGTTTTAGCAAATTCTTGTTGAGCTAAGAACCTAGGGTCGGTTTTTCTTAATACAGCATGACCGTATCCAGGAACAACTTTTCCATCAGCTAAGGTTTTATGTATATAAGCAGCAATTTGATCTTTAGTTGGGTTTTGACCAATTTCTTCTCTTAATTCAAGCACCCAACGAATTACTTCCTGGTTTGCTAATCCATGTAATGGTCCTGCTAAACCGTTCATAGCTGCTGAAAAAGCCAAATAAGGATCACTTAATGCTGAACCAACCAAATGTGTTGTATGAGCAGAAACGTTTCCACCTTCATGGTCGGCATGAATGGTAAGGTATAAACGCATCAATTTATAAAACTCATTTTCGTTGTAACCCAACATATGAGCGAAGTTTGCAGCCCAATCTAAATTTGGATCAGCAGCAATGTGTTCGCCGTTTTTGTAAGTTCTTCTATAAATATAAGCCGCTATTCTAGGTAAACGAGCTAATAAATTACAAACATCTTCATAAGTTGGATCCCAATAATCTTTTTTATTGATACCATCTCTGTAAGCTTTAGCAAATAATGAATCTGTTTGCATTGCCATAATTCCAATACTGAATTGAGTCATTGGATGGGCTGTAATAGGCAAAGCATCAATGGTATCATAAACATGTTTTGGAACCTCTGCTCTACTTTCCCAATCTTCTTGAATTGCAAGTACATCTTCATAAGTTGGCATTTCACCAATTAACATTAAATGAAACAGACCTTCAGGAAGAGGCTCGGTACCACCTGGAACTTTTGGTAAGAATTTTCTCAATTCAGGAATAGAATATCCCCTGAAACGAATTCCTTCATTAGCATCTAATAAAGAGGTTTCGGTTAATAAACCAATAACACCCTTCATTCCCGCATATACATCTTCCACGGTGAACGTCCCTAATGCTACATTAGCATTTTCTTTCACAAATTGCTTAATTTCAGCTGATAAAGGGAGTGCCTTGTCTGCAAATTTCTGTTTTAGATTTCCCATTTGACTATTTAATACGATTTCAACTTATAAATAACCCTGCTAAATTAGTATTTGTTTCAGAACTAAAAAAAATACTTGCGGAATTTCGCCTTTTTAAACCTTAGTGTTTTGTTAAAATGTTATATTCTAGTTTCAGATTCCAATTCAGAAAACCTCATTTTCAATATAAACTACCGCGTTTTTCAGGCATTTTAAAGAATTACATTATTTTTACAGACAATCTGTTTTGAATGAGAAAAGGTGTACTAATAATTTTAATGATTCTTATCAGTGCTTTCTGCGCTAAAATACATGCTCAAAATAATTTGGTAAGCGGAATTATTTTAGACGCCAATACTTTTAAGCCACTTGCTTTGGTTTCTGTGAATGCAGGTAAAAATTTAAAATCACTTTCCGATTCTTCAGGTATTTTCAAAATGAAACTTGAAAATGGAAAATACAGACTTAATTTTTCAAGAGTAGGTTACAAAACTCAAGAACTTCAATTTTCTCTTTTAAATGAGAAAAAGGAGTATCAAATTTTATTAGAACCATTTGCCAATCAATTAGACCAAATGGTTGTTGCTGCCTCACGAAATGCTACTCAAATTTCTAGAGAGGTAAGTAGTTTAAATATTGTTCAACCTTATTTAATCAGTAATACCAATGCAAATGATTTATCGGATGTGCTAAATAGAGTTCCTGGAGTTTCTGTTATTGATGGGCAGCCAGCTATTAGAGGAGGTGTTGGATATTCATATAATACAGGAAGTAGAGTAGCAGTTTTATTAGATGATATGCCAATAATGGGAGCTGATTTGGGTGATGTTCGATGGAATTTTTTACCAATTGAATCGGCTGAACAAATTGAAATTATTAAAGGTTCTGCATCAGTTTTATATGGTTCTTCAGCTTTAAATGGTACTGTAAATGTTAGAACAGGCTGGCCAACAGATAAACCTGTTACTAAATTTTCGTTTTATCAGGGAATTAATTCAAATCCAAGAAGAAAAGAAACCATTTGGTGGGATGCCTTTTCTAGTCCTTTTACAACAGGTTCGTTTTTTAGCCACAAACAAAAATTTGGTAAATTCGACTTGGTTTGGTGTGGTAACCTAAATGCAAATAGAAGTCATTTATTGGGCGGCGATAATTACAGGGCAAGAACTTATTTTAAAACCAGATACCGTTACAGTAAAAACCTGAGTTTTGGTGTAAATGGTAATATCATGTTCGAAAAATCAGGAAGATTTTTTCTTTGGAACAATGCAGATAGCGGTGCATTAAGACCTTTTAATAATTATATAGTTGAAGATTTTTATAGAATTTTTTCAATCGACCCACATTTAGATTATACAAAAGGAAAACATACACATGCTGTAAAATTAAGAATGTATCAAATTCATCGATTTGTTGACCCAATTAAATTCCCAGGGAACAGCGATGCTATTGCTAATTTGTATACGCTTGATTATAACTATAAG
This sequence comes from Bacteroidota bacterium, assembly GCA_027487625.1. GTDB lineage: Bacteria > Bacteroidota > Bacteroidia > UKL13-3 > UKL13-3 > CAISCU01. Next base: position 12,510 of record JAIYDG010000493.1, on the reverse strand, counting down.
ACTTATATTTTACCTGATTTATTTTTTACAGCAGGTACTTATAATACCACTTTATGGGCCCAAGGAAATGTTTATCGAGGAACTTTCGCGGGAGTTAGCTCGGCTGCTTATGCCCAAGCTGAATACCGTTATAAAAGGTATACATTTTTAGCTGGTGCAAGGTTTGAATTGAACGGATTGGATACCTTTTTAGAAACCACAGGTTTATTAAAACGTTTCGGAATAAATTATGAACTTGGAAAAAATACTTTCTTAAGAGCAAATTATTCTGAAGGTTATAGATTCCCAACCATTGGCGAAAAATATGTAGAAGACAGAGTATCATCCATCAATATTTTTCCTAACCACAATTTGTTATCTGAAAAGGGTTTTACCGCAGAAATTGGCATTAAACAAGGAATTAAAATAGGTAACTTTTCTGCTTTAATTGATTTTGCTATATTTAATCAGGAATTCGATTCTATGATTGAATTTCAATTTGGACAATGGATTAATCCATTTGAAAATCCTCAAATTGATTTCCTTAGAACGATAGGATTTAAATCGCAAAATATTGGTCAAACACGCGCTGCTGGTTACGAAATTTCTGTAAGTGGAGAAGGTAGAATCAAAAATGTGTTAATACGCACTTTAGGAGGTTTTACTTATTCAATGCCAATGAATTTAAGTGTGAGTCCTGAATATAAAAATTGGGGAAACTATACACGTGCATTTTTCGAAAGTATGGGAACTTTAGACAGTGCTAAATATTACTCATCCATGTTAGCTTATCGTAACAGAAAATTAGCTAAGTGGGATATAGAATTTACTTACAAAAAATTCATGCTTGGCTACAATTGGCAATATTATAGTGTTTATGAAAAAACAGATGAATATGTAATGCTATTGCCGGGAGTAAAAGAATTTTTTAGCAGGGTAGGTTCGGGTGATCATATTCATAATATCAGAATGGCATATTCTATTAATGATGTGGTGAGAATTAGTTTTTTAGTAAACAATTTAACCAATAAAGAATACGCTACTAGACCAGGTAAAATGGATCCTCCACGTTCGTTTAATGTTCAATTGAGAGCAGTATTTTAATATGAAAAACAAACCACTTTTAGTTTTATTTCTAACTATTTTTCTCGATTTACTAGGATTTGGTATCATCATTCCGGTTTTCCCAATAATTGCAAAAGAATTACATGCCTCTGCTATTGAGATTGGATTTATTGCAGGTATATATTCCCTGATGAATTTTCTGTTTTCTCCATTTTGGGGAACATTAAGTGATAGAATTGGAAGAAGGCCAGTTATGTTAATCAGTATTGCTTTAACTGTTTTGGCATATGTATTTTTTGCCTTTACCAATAGTTTGGTATTTCTTATTTTATCAAGAGTTTTTGCAGGAATTGGCTCAGCAAATATTTCAGCTGCACAAGCTTACATTGCTGATATAACTCCACCTGAAAACCGTGCTAAAAATATGGGTTTTATTGGAGCAGCATTTGGTTTAGGATTTATATTTGGTCCACCAATCGGCGGTTTCTTAAAATCTATGAGTGGAACAGGAAGTGTTGAGTATGTAGGATGGTTTAGTGCAATTTTAAGTAGCATCAATTTAATACTCGCATTTTTATTTTTAAAAGAATCACTTCAACAAAAGCAAAAAGACAAAGCATTTAGTTTTAAACCAATTGCCAATTTGCTAGAAGAATTTAAAAAGCCTGTAATTAGAGAATTGATTTTGTTCAATTTCATATTCATTGTAGCTTTTGCAATGATGCAAATTTCTTCCACCATTTTTTGGGCAGAAAAATATGGTTTTAATGAAAAACAAATTGGCTGGGTATTTATGTATATCGGTGTATTGAGTGCTATAATACAAGGTGGATTGGTAGGTAAGTTAAATAAGTACTTTGGCGAAAAACAATTACTTACTTATGGAACTATTTTTATGGTGATTGGTTTGGGAACATTGCCATTTACACCCGTTGATATTTTCTGGCTTCAATTGGTTTCATTGTTTTTTATTGCGCTTGCAAACGGATTTATTTCTCCTGCTATTCTTGCATTATTATCGAAGAATACGCCATCACATCAACAAGGACAAGTATTAGGTTCCAATCAATCCTTTGGTTCATTAGCCAGAGTTATTGGTCCTGCTTTAGGTGGATTGTTGTATTCTTTAGATTGGGGCTTTCCATTTTGGGGAGGAGCTTTACTAATGGGATTGTGCTTTTTCCTAATAAGTGCGATTGGGAAGTTTACGGAAGCGAAGTTGTAAGCCTAAATGACCTATTATAAAATCAATATTTTAGGGTTTGATTTTTGTTCAATTAGAATGCATTTAGTTAAATTAATCTTTTAATTGAGCTTGATGAAAAGTTAGATATTGGTCGGATTTTATTTGCTTCTGTACTTGGCTATAACGATTCATTTTTATAGCGTTCAGAAGTAAATCTCTTGACCATCCTTTTTGAATTGCTTCATTGGCATAATAAGCAACTTCATTATGTGATTGAATTTTATTAATTAATAATAGATTGTGGCCCCAAGGCAAAACTGCGACAGCTTGTCGCAGTTTTGGTTCTGATTGGTAATATCTTTCGTAAAAGCGTTTCATATCCCAAAGGTTGCGGGGTGAAAGACCCATATCTGGAAATACACTTTTAAGATCGATTGATAATTGATTTACAACACCACTTCCATAACCTTCAATTAATTGTTTCTCAAAAAGCAATTTACCCAATTCCCAATAAGTCGATTGAGCATAGCTATTTAATTGTTTAGCTAGCTGTTTGCGAGAAATGTGAATTTGTTCTACTGCTTGTTTTAGTAGGTTGTTGTAATCTTCTTGATTCATATTGCGTATTCTCAAATTACTTAATACAAAAGTGATAAATCACAAAGAAAATCATTTGTTTTGGGATTCAATACCTACTTTAAATTATAAACAGGGCTTACAGAAAAGTTGAAAACAAATTTTAATTGAAACAAAGATTTTAATTCCTCAATTTCCATGGGCTAAAGCCACACGGTTATTGAGGAATCAGCATAATTTTATTGAGACATTAATTCTTTCATTCCAATAAAAAAGCAATTTCACACCAACAATAATTCGGAATGGGTGATGTAAATTTCTAAACCCAATTTTTACTACCTCAAAAAATTGTCTTCCTACTTCGAACTTGCCAATGGAACCAACTTAATTATTCCTATCCAATTCATTATTTTAATTACAGGATAAACTGGATCGAATTCCCACCATTTGGATGCAAAATTTGGTCTGGCTCCAGCATGATGATGGTTGTTTTGAAACAATTCACCCAACATGATAAAATCAAAAATCAATGTGTTTTTAGAATGGTCGTTTTCTGGGTAATTTCTATAACCGTATTTATGTCCAGCCCAGTTTACAACAGCACCTTGAATTGGTCCCATTAAAAAGTGAATGGGTAGAAACAAAAACATCCACCATTCGGTAGCAAAGAAGTAATAGAATACTACATATGCAACTCCAAAACCAATTCTCGAATACCAAGAATCAGCAATTTTATCTGCTTTAGGGTAAGAAGGATAGTTTTTTAAGAATTTTTCTTCTACTTCCCAAGTTCCTTCTCTAACACCATTATAAACTTTTCTAGTGTGCCACATCATACTAAAAACTTCTTTGAAAAAATGAGGCGTATGCGGGTCTTTTTCGGTATCTGAATAAGCATGGTGCATTCTATGCAAAATAGCATAAGCCCTTGCATTTAAATAAGATGAACCTTGCAAAACCCAAGTATAAACGTACCAAAATTTCTCCCAAAAAGGATTCATGGTAAACATTTTATGAGCTGCGTATCTGTGTAGAAAGAAGGTTTGTCCGAAAAGGGATAAATACCAATGTAGAATAAGAAACAAAAATATAATCATGTAACAAATTTGAAACGCAAATTTAGGTAAACCATTCGTTATTTTAAATTTGAATGTCTTGAAGTAGTCATTTTTCTAAATCCTACCTTCTCTATAAGCCAATCGAGTTTTGGCTTTTTGCATCATTCTGTTTATAATTAATTTGCTGATAGCAGGAGCTATGGTTTTAGGTTCACCAGAATCGAACAAATCCTTCACTTGTTTCTCATTCACGTCAATTCTATATAGAATATTCCAGAGTTTTTCTGATGAATACAACATCAAACGGATGATTTCATTGGTTAAAACTGCTTCCAATTTCTCCAATTCATCTAGTTTTAGCTCAAGTTCAAACTCTTTTTCTAGGAGTGAAATGCCTATTTTTAGTTCTTCCGGGTTCATAAGTATACTAATATAGCAAATAAGCTGAAATTCAATTCTGTTTTTTTATAATTAGAATTAACTTGCGGGCGCAATCAAAAGTTGAAAAGTGGTTTAAACTTTTCAGCCATTCAGCTTGTTCACTTTATATATTAAAAAGATATGGTTTTTGACTTAGAAATGATTAAAGCGGTATATGCTCGCATGGATGAGCGTATTAGCGCTGCCAGAAAGGTAGTTAACCGCCCTCTCACATTATCGGAGAAAATTTTATACACCCACCTTACAGAAGGTAATGCATCAACTGCATTCGAAAGAGGAAAATCTTATGTGGATTTTGCTCCAGATAGAGTTGCAATGCAAGACGCAACTGCCCAAATGGCTTTGTTGCAATTCATGCAAGCTGGTCGTCCTAAAGTTGCAGTTCCTTCAACTGTACATTGCGACCACTTAATCACTGCTAAAGTTGGTGCTGAAAAAGATTTAGCTGTTGCAAATTCAGAAAGCCGCGAGGTTTATGATTTCTTAGCTTCTGTTTCTAACAAATACGGAATTGGATTTTGGAAGCCAGGTGCTGGTATCATTCACCAAGTTGTTTTAGAAAATTATGCTTTCCCTGGTGGAATGATGATTGGTACCGATAGTCATACTGTTAATGCAGGTGGTTTAGGTATGGTTGCTATTGGTGTTGGTGGTGCCGATGCTTGTGATGTGATGGCTGGTTTACCTTGGGAACTAAAATTCCCTAAACTTATTGGTGTGAAATTAACTGGTAAATTAAACGGTTGGACAGCTCCAAAAGATGTGATTTTGAAAGTAGCAGGTATCTTGACTGTAAAAGGTGGAACTGGTGCTATTGTTGAATATTTTGGTGATGGTGCACTTTCTATGAGCTGCACAGGAAAAGGAACCATTTGTAATATGGGTGCCGAAATTGGCGCTACTACTTCAACTTTTGGTTACGACGAAAGCATGGAACGTTACTTGCGTGCTACTGGTCGTGCAGAAGTTGCTGATTTGGCAAATGGAGTGAAAGCTCATTTAACTGCTGATGCTGAAGTTTACGCAAATCCAGAAGCTTATTTCGACCAAGTAATTGAAATCAATTTAGATGAATTAACTCCTCATTTAAATGGACCATTTACTCCAGATTTAGCTACTCCGGTTGCCAATATGAAAGAAGAAGCTGCTAAAAATGGCTGGCCTTTAAAAGTAGAATGGGGTTTAATTGGTTCATGTACCAACTCATCTTACGAAGATTTATCAAGAGCTGCATCTATTGCAAAACAAGCCATCGATAAAGGATTAGTAACTAAAGCAGAATTTGGTATCAACCCAGGTTCTGAGCAAGTTAGATATACTGCAGAACGTGATGGTTTATTAAAGACTTTCACAGATTTAAATGCATCTATTTTTACTAATGCTTGTGGTCCATGTATTGGAATGTGGGATAGGGTAGGAGCTGAAAAAGCAGAAAAGAATACCATTGTTCATTCATTCAATAGAAACTTTGCAAAACGTGCAGATGGTAATCCAAATACTTATGCATTCGTAGCTTCTCCAGAAATGGTTGCAGCTATTGCTATTGCAGGAGATTTATCTTTCAATCCAATTACAGATACCTTAATAAATAACAAAGGTGAAGCTGTTAAATTAGATCCACCATTTGGAGATGAATTACCTGTAAATGGTTATGCAGTTGAAGATGCTGGATATCTTGCTCCTGCTGCTGATGGTAGCGGTGTAAATGTAGCAGTTTCTCCAACATCAGATAGATTGCAATTATTAGATCCATTTGCTGCTTGGGAAGGTACCGACTTAAAAGGTTTGAATTTGTTGATTAAAGCAAAAGGAAAATGTACAACCGACCATATTTCTATGGCTGGACCTTGGTTGAAATACCGTGGGCATTTGGATAATATTTCAAACAACATGTTAATTGGAGCTGTGAATTTCTTCAATGAAAAAACGGATTCAGTTAAAAATCAATTAACAGGTGAATACAATTCAGTTCCTAAAGTTCAACGTGCATACAAAGCACAAGGAATAGGTTCATTGGTTGTTGGTGACGAAAACTATGGTGAAGGTTCAAGTCGTGAGCATGCAGCAATGGAACCACGTCATTTAGGTGTAAGAGCAGTATTGGTAAAATCATTTGCCCGTATTCACGAAACCAATTTGAAAAAGCAAGGAATGTTGGCCTTAACATTTGTTGACAAAGAAGATTACAATAAAATTCAGGAAGACGATAAAATTGATATCAATGGATTAATCAGTTTCGCACCGGGTAAATCATTAGAATTGGTTTTAACCCACAAAGACGGTTCTTCAGATACTATTTTAGTAAATCATACTTACAATGAGCAACAAATCGAATGGTTTAAAGCAGGTGGTGCTTTGAATATTATTCGTAAGCAAGTTGGAGCTTAATTGAGTTCAATTTTTTAATTATAAAAGGCGTTTCAAGCAATTGAAGCGCCTTTTTTGTTTAGGTTGATGTGTAAAATTTAGTTTTAGAAGAGAAAGATTATTTGCTTAAATATTTGTTATGCTTCATTGTAATCAAAACAAACTTTTCATAAACGAAGTAACATTTTGCCAATATCCGAATGTTTACCGATTGATTTATTCGTCGAAACTTCTAAAATTTCAAATATATTTATGACTTAAAAAATCTAAAAAAATGATTGGAAAGGAATCTCATTTTTTTAGGCAAATTCCTAAAAATCCCATCGGGATGATATGATTGTAGTAAACAAAAATGAATCAATAAGCCTCACCCCAAACTAGACGCGAACCGAAGGTTCGCGTCTAGTTTGGGGTAATTTGGTGATGTAATTTGCTGCTTTCTTCTTTTAATTTTTTGTAAATTGTATAAAAACAATTTTCTTACAAAGAAATTTCAAGTTCACTACAAGCTTTTTCAAACTATATGAATGGCATGGTTTTATATTTGTTAAATAATGTTGAGGGATACAAAAATGATTCAAGGTTTGAAGATTTAAGACTAGGAAAAGTCAAGTTATTTAGCGCAGGGGATAAATACCTTAAAGCTATATATAAACAATTTAAATTTTTAGGAACAAAGCCATGAGAAGTACTGGAATTTATTGGTCTAAAGCCATTTCATTAATCGTATTAGCTTTTCTTTTTGTAGGTTGCAAAGAAAAAAAAGCAAAGTATGCTTTCACCGTAGGGAATGTTATTGTATTACTTAACGAGGAATTGGATATACAATTTACTCAGCTGTTTTTAAGAAATTCATATGGTATCGAGTTATCAGAGCCAAGTTATGCTTTTGGATTAGATACATCAATTTACCAAATCCTGACTAAACATTCAAATCATTATAATATGACTTTGGCATTTCAAGGGAAAGATAATACAATCAAAAAAATAGGTGCATACATGGAATGTTGGGATGAAGATTATGATAGTTTAGCTTTTTCATCAGACGTCCAAAATACTATTTTAGCCCCACTTCAAAACAATTTATCCTTGTATAATGGTGTTTTCGAAGTTAGAGAATATAAAAGTTTCTATTCAAGACCATATCAATATTATTTATCCATTTCTTGCCCAAGTAATAAATAATATTTGGCCCGTAAAAAACGAAAGAAACAGGTAAAAGCAAATTTTGTTTTGACCAATCAGGTAGGCACATATTAATTATTATTCAAATATGTTCTATCAATATTCAAACCAGATAATTTATGTTTCCTTAAGCAGTATGCTATTACTTTGAATTAACTAAAGTTGAAAATATGTCATTTAGGACAAAAAATGCTCAGGGTATGGCCTTTCAAGCTATAGCAAAATCACTTTTTATTAAATCCTCAAAAGACATGGAGAATACTTTACTGCATATGTATCACTTTTCAGTCGGAGGAATCTATCCCTGGTGAGTTGCTACTAAGCAGTTTTCGCAAAAATGCAAAGCTAATAACTATATTTATAACTTGTAAAAAAGGCCAGCCATTTCACCCGATACTGATAAAAAATAATTGAATTCTATGATTAAAATTTTGTCAAAATATTTATGTCTCATTTTATTAATAACTAGTTGCCGAGGTGAGAAGAATAAATTTAAGTTTAAATCACATAAAGAAAAGTTTTTTTATACTGATTGTAATGGATTTGACTATTTCCGTTTTCCTCTCATTATGCCATATGAAGCAATGTGTATAGATAGGGAGAATTGGATTATTAATCTAAATCCTGGGGTTGGGTATTACTTGTCTATTAATGATATTCTAAAAGTATCTGTTGTTGATAGTATGATTTTTGTTCATACTAATAGTATTGATTTTTTTGATGGAGATCATGAACCTTGGCAGTGGTTTGTAGTTATTCCATCAAAAAAAATAGAAATTGGTTTTTCTACAAAAAAAGAATTTGATAAATATTTAGAACAGTTTAATACCAGAGAAATTAAATGGATAAATATTGAAAATGCTTACTACCAATTTAAAGACACAGAATGTTTACCTTGGATTCCTGGATGTTCAAATTAAAAGTTAACTACCTAATAATTTTGTTCCATTTTGTTTGTAAAAGCCTAAAATAGCTTAATCAACTTTAGCCTTTGGCAATTAGCATTTTGCTTTAATCTTGATAAAACAAATACATTGGTTTTACTAAGAAAAATCTTCAAAATCTCCTTAGTAAAACCAATGTTTAATTTACTATAAGTCAAGGCCAAAAGCTAACAGCAAATGGCCAATAGCCGCTTCTAGAATCTTACTTTCCCCGACAAAACCAAATTCCTTCCCGCAGCTACAATTCCAGAACTGTAAGGTCTATATCTTTTATCTAATATATTCTCAATTCCCGCGCTCAATGAGAAAGTTTTATTGATTAAATAATTTGCTTTGAAATTGATTGTATAATAAGAAGGTGACCATGGTTTCCCATTTTCATCTATAGCATAAATTTCTGGTTTTGCTTTTTCTTCATCAGGTAGTTCATCATATTTTTTTGATGCTGAATAAAACGAATTCAATTCGAGTCTCAAACCTTTATGATTATAAAAAACACGACTTACACCAAATAATGGAGCTGCATGGCGCGATGGACTAGTTGTTCCATTATCCAATTCTTCTTCACCTTTTTGGTAATTGATATCACTACTTAATCCAAATCCAGATTTGAATTTGAGTTCAAAATTGGCTTGAATTCCATAAACAGTTGCTGAAGCTGCATTTTGTACTGCCTGAATTCTGCTCATTTCGCCATCATATAACAAACTATCTTTTCCATTTAGCGTGAAATTACGACGTACCAAAGCTTTGTTTAATAAAGTATAATAGGCTGCAACTTCAATTTTCAGCATATTGTTAAATGATTTATTTAATCCTATTTCCGCATTTATTGCTTGCTCTGCTTGTAAATCAGGATTTGGTACAATAACAATTCCAGGTGCTGAATCAAATACTTTTCCTGCATCATCTACATTAGGAGACCTAAACGCAGTTGAAATATTTGTATACAGAATAAAATCTTCCTGTGCTTTATAGATCAAACCTAAACTACCTGTTAATGAAGATTTATTCATGTTTGATTGAGTATATGGAAATGGATAAAATGTGGTATCAAAAGTAGCATCTAGTTTATAAACATTGTAACGGGCTCCAGCTTGGATATTGAGTTTAGAGTTTAATTTCCATTGAATATTTGCATATCCTGCGTATGATGCCCAATCAGCTTGAGGATACCTAGCTGGTCCTGCAACTGTAATTCCAGAAATAATATTTTCATCATTACCAATAGATGTAACTTTATTTTGAACGCCTTCTATTCCATAAAACAATTGTTTATTTCCAGCTAGTTTTTTATTGAAATCAAGGTTGATGGTATAGGCATCCACTTTTTCAATTCGTATGTGTCTAGTAGGTTTATTGATGTCTCTATCTATTCTACTTTCTTCAAAATTTTGAAATGCAACTTTTATACTAAGTTGATCATACAAAAGAGTTTTTTTATTGTGGTTAATACTTAATACATTCATAATCCATTTTTGTGGACCATAATACCATTCGCCATATCTGGGCGTTCCATTTTTTAAACGAATATGTCTGTCGTACCTAGCAATATCACTTGTTAAAGAATAGTGAAATCCATATTCAAATTCAAGATATTCTGATGCCTTATATTTTACTTTCTGCATTAAATTTACCTGATTGTATGCGGTAGGTTTTTGAATCAATGGATTTTCGTTGGCAACAATTTTATCTGATGTATCAACCCTTTGAACAAAGATGTTTCTAAGGTATTCATTTGGGCCATTTGTTCCCATTTTTAAATCACCAAATTGATTGTTTGAAAAACTACTTAAGAAAGCCCATTTTTTAAAACCTAAGGCGATATCAATATGTAAAGTTTGTTCTGAATTGGCTGTAGATAATCTACTCAGTGCGCTTCCCTTAATTATTGGTTTGCCAGAAGTGGAAAAATCTGGACTTAATGTTTGAAAACTCATTACTCCACCAATGGCATCACTTCCATAAATAACAGAACCTGGTCCAAATAAAACCTCTGTTTTTTCAATGGCAAATGGGTCGAGTGAAATCACATTTTGTATGTTTCCTGCCCTAAAAATCGCGGTATTCATTCTCACACCATCAACTGAGTACAAAAGTCTGTTTGTTGCAAATCCTCTAATCATAGGACTACCACCACCTTGCTGACTCTTTTGAATAAACACTTTGCCACTTGAACCCAATAAATCTGCGGCAGTTTGAGGATTATTTAGTTCTATTTCCTTTTGAGTTAAGATGGCAATTTGAGCAGGAATTTCTTCTTTTTTCTGATTCCATTTGCTCGCCGAGAATAACATTTCATTGAGGGACATGGATTTTGAAACCAATTGAAGTTTAAATCCATTTTCATAAAGTTTTTTGAAACCTATTGTTAAAGGAACATGTGAGATTAATCTAAAATTGATTTCATTTAAGTCTTTAAAAGGAGATATATCCGCTTCCCCTTTTTCATTGCTTATTGTTTTTAATGATGTGCCAGTATGCGTTATAATGACATTTTTTAATGGAATTCCTGTTTGACTATCTGTGATTTTTAAAGTCTGAGCCAAACACAATCCAAGCCACATACTTAGCAGCATTGCTATGATTGTTTTTTTCATTTTCTAAGAAAATAAATGAAGTAAATGGCTTGTTAAAACAAGCATATTACAAAAGGATTTTAAATAATTTGAGAGTTTGATTAAGCTAAAATTATTTAAACTTTAGGAGGCGGAAATTCAACTAAAACAATGGGATTTATATATTGATTATGAGTGTTACAGTATAATGATTTTTTATAGAAAAAAAATAAATCGACTTGCATACCATCTTCATGAAAATATAACTTACTTAGATACTCTTTAACTAATTTATTGTTTTCTTTTTGATGAGGATTTGAATTAATTAAACAAGCTATTTGATTATCTACTTTTGTTTCTTCAACATCCTTCCAGCAAGAATAAAATACACTGTCTTTACTCTCGCTTTTTTCTAAAACATCATATTTAAAATCTTTATATTTAAATTCCCAAGGGTGTTCCCATTCTAATTCTGTATCAGCTTCTTGTTTGCTAAGATTAATAAAACTTAGTAATGATTTGTCTTTTTTACCTAATTCATGTAAAACCTCTAATTTAATAAAATGCTTTTTCACAACCAAAGCCAAGTAAGCACATGGCAAAGGAATGCTAATCACAAAAAGCAAAAAATATAAAGTTGATTTTTTCAAAATTGTTTAAACATCCAAAGTAAAGGTATTCCATCAAAATTATATCAATCAAATAAAAACGAAATAGCCATTTCATTTTGCGAAATGGCTATTCTAATTAAGTATAAAAATGATTTAAATTTAACTTTGATTTTTGTTGTTTAACTCATTTTGTTTCTTTGTTCTAAAGTACCTAAAACTACCAAATATGAAAGCAAATGCGATACTTTTTATTCCACTTTCTTGTAATAATTCTATATTTATTTCTTCTTTACTCATGAAATAAGAAAGGGCCATTAAAACAGCAAAAAAACTAAGACCAGTTAGTGCAACAACTTTAAGATAATTAATCATTACAAAGTTACCTTTCCACTTGCAACCAATTCGGCAAGTTTTAGTGCCTCATAAGCATTTACAATAGCACCAGTTTTACATAGTTCATTTAGTTTGGTTTTCTTTTTGCTTCCAGGGATCCTTACTTTTCTAGTATAAGGAACAGCAGATTTTTCAAGAATTTTTTTC
>JAIYDG010000424.1 GCA_027487625.1 Bacteroidota bacterium | reverse complement strand
CGAAAATAGTGTTTAGGCATAAAAAAGCCTGCACAAAATTTGTGCAGGCTAAAATTATTTTAAAGAAATTACTTTTGTTCAGTTGGTTTTACATCACCTTTTAAATAAAGAATGATAGTAGAGTTTGTAGCATTACTCATTACTGTAACACTTTTAGTGAAAGGACCAGGAGCAGCTGCATTATAAGTAGCTTTTACAAATCCTTTTTTACCTGGTTTAATAGGCTCTTTAGACCAATCAGGAGTAGTACATCCACAACTTGCAGAAGCATTCGTAATAATTAAAGGAGTTTTTCCTGTGTTTTCGAAAGTGAAAGTGTAAGTTGCTGGAGTTCCTTGAGGAATACTTCCAAAATCATGCGTTTCTTTTTCAAATTTTACTTCTGCCTTTTTTTCATCGGCATCAGGACTAGTTGTTGTTTGAGCATTAGCGGCAAACATTCCACCAATTGCAATTACTGCGGTTAAAATTAACTTTTTCATATTTTAAATTGTGTTTTTTATATTAATGATGAGATTGGCAATTTAATGTTTGCGTTGCATATTAAAACCATTCTTCAACAGATTTTTTTATATTATGCACTGCAAATCCTATTCCAAAAATATTGGTCAGTAATTTTTTTTCATAATTTACTTCTATAATTTTTACTTAACAATTATTATACCCACTGTAAATCAAGGCAATTAGTCTTATTAAAAATTTTGAATTAAATAAAATTCTTTATTTCTAATGAATTTTTGAGTCAGGCTTTTTGATGAACTGCAAAAATAGTTTAGGTTTGAGAAATTAAGAGAACAAACAAATGAGCAGTGCGGTAAATTCAGCAGACAACACTTCAAATTATCAATCCATTGTTCTGGAGGATTACAGAATAGCAATTCAAAGTAGGTTAGCTAGCTTACTTGGAAGAAAAGAAGTTTTAACTGGTAAAGCTAAATTTGGGATTTTTGGCGATGGAAAAGAATTGCCTCAAATAGCAATGGCAAAGGCCTTTAAAAATGGCGATTTTAGAAGTGGATATTATAGAGATCAGACTTTTATGATGGCATCAGGCTTGCTTACAGTTCAAGAGTTTTTTGCTCAATTGTATGCACATACAGATGTTGCATCAGAACCTGCAAGTGCAGGAAGAATGATGAATGGTCATTTTGGCACAAGACTTCTTGATGAAAATGGAGATTGGAAAGAACTTAAAAACAGCAAAAACTCATCATCCGATATCTCTCCTACTGCAGGACAAATGCTCAGATTGGTTGGTTTAGCCCAAGCTTCTAAATATTATCGTCAAAACTGGGACATCATTGGTGAAAACAATTTTTCTGACAAAGGAAATGAAGTTGCCTGGGGAACCATTGGTAATGCGAGTTCAAGTGAAGGTCACTTTTTTGAAGCTATAAATGCGGCTGGTGTTTTACAAATTCCTATGGTTATCTCAGTATGGGATGATCAATTTGGAATTTCAGTTCCGGCTAAATATCAAACAACAAAAGAAAGCATTTCTGAAATCCTAAAAGGATTTCAAAGAGATGAAAACAACAATGGCTATGAAATCATAGTTGTTAATGGATGGGATTATATTGAATTAGTTAATGCATATGATAAAGCAGGTAAAATTGCTAGAGAACAGCATGTACCTTGTTTAATTCATGTGAAAGAATTAACTCAACCACAAGGCCACTCAACCAGTGGTTCTCACGAAAGGTATAAAAGTAAAGAACGTTTAGATTGGGAAACTGAAAACGATTGTATCAAACGCTTCAAAGAATGGATTCTTGAAAATAAATTGGCAAGCATTGAAGAACTAGATGCAATAGAAAATGAAGCTAAAATTCATGTGAATGTTTCAAGAAAAAATGCATGGGAAGCTTATATCAATCCAATTAAGCAAGAAATTGAAGCTTGTACTAATCATTTGAATCAACTTGCTCAAAGTAGTACCAATAGCCAATTAATAGCTGAAGTTTCATCACAACTAAAAGCAATTTCTGAACCTATTCGTAAAGATATTGGCATGGCTGTAAATAAAGCGCTTCGATTAACTTATGGTGAAGATAGTTTTGAAAGACGTCAATTGGTTTCGTATAAAAATCAATTTTTAAACGAAAACTCAGAAAGATATAATTCTGCTTTATTCTCAAACTCTAAGCAAAATATTTTCAAAATAAACCAAACCAAACCAGCCTATTCAAATGAAAGTAAAATGGTTGATGGCAGAGAATTATTGGTTGCATTTTTTGATCATATCCTTGGAAGCGACCCAAGAGTTCTTGCATTTGGTGAAGATTTAGGAAAAATTGGAGACGTAAACCAAGGTTTCGCAGGTTTACAAGATAAATATGGTGAAAGCCGTGTTTCTGATACTGGAATTCGTGAACTTACTATCATTGGCCAAGGCTTAGGAGCTTCATTAAGAGGATTAAGACCTATTGCTGAAATTCAATATTTAGATTATTTATTATACGGGCTTCAACCTTTAAGTGATGATGTTGCGACCTTGCAATACAGAACAAAAGGTGGACAAAAAGCACCATTAATTGTTAGAACTAGAGGACATCGTTTAGAAGGAATTTGGCATTCTGGCTCTCCTATTGGAATGATTTTAAATTCAATAAGAGGAATGCATGTTTGTGTTCCAAGAAACATGACACAAGCAGCAGGAATGTACAAAACACTTCTTCAAGGTGATGAACCTGCTCTAGTAATTGAGTGCTTAAATGGTTACCGATTAAAAGAAAAACTTCCTGATAATATTGGTGATTATAATGTTCCATTAGGAATTCCTGAGGTTGTTAAAGAAGGAGAAGACCTTACTATTGTTTCATATGGCTCAACTTTAAGAATTGTTCAAGAAGCTGCTGAACAATTGGAAGATTTTGGAATTAACTGTGAAATTATTGATGCTCAAACTTTGTTACCATTCGATATTCATCACCAAATAGTTGAATCAATTAAAAAGACAAATAAACTTTTGGTAATTGATGAAGATGTTCCAGGTGGAGCAAGCGCATATATACTGCAACAAATTTTGGAAGAGCAAAATGCTTGGAGTTATTTAGATACTAAACCACTTACTTTAACAGCAAAAGCTCACAGACCAGCTTATGGCACAGACGGTGATTATTTTAGCAAACCATCTGTGGAAGATGTTTTTGAAAAAGTATTAGCATTGATGAACGATTATAATCCTAATCAGTTTCCATCTTTTTTATAAATAAAATAGAATAAAAAAACGGCTGCTCTTATTAGGAACAGCCGTTTTTTTTATGGGTTTAAGTCAGATTAATCTTTATTCTTACTATTCTTTTTTGATAAATTTTCTCTCATATCCTTAAGAGTTTTTAAGTCTTTCAACTCACATTTACACTTATCAGGAGCTGAAGTCACAAAGTACATTAGTTCGCTATTGGCAGCGCTTACAAATAATTTATTACATGATTTTTCATCCTTTGCATAATAAAAATACATGATGCTATTGTCCTGATTTTTTATGGCTGTTTGAATATCTTCTGCTTCTACTTCTGCTTCTACTTCACCGCCATAAACATCCATTGGCTCTTCTTTACCTTTAAGTTGAATTTGTTTGTTTTCTATTAAAAGCTTTTTGTCAAACAAATTACTTTTATCAGATGGATAATCAGCCATCATAGCTCCTTCACTTAAATCTCTGTCTTTTTCAACTTGAACAGCATAATTAAAATAGTTATTTAAAAGCTGAACACCACGAATCATTTCGGTTTCCCAATCTTGGGTATCAATTTTGTTATTACAAAAAGCATAGGCTAATAAATTTTCTTTAGTAGCTCTTTTCGAAAATTTATTTAAAATGGCCAATCCATTTAAATCATCTTCTGAACTACCCAATTTAGATTTATTTTTTGAACCTTTAGCTTTACTAAAAATTAGAAATGTATAATTTCCCTTTCTATACTTAGCCATTTCATCATCTGCAGCAAAATCAAAAGCAGTAAAACTCCAGTACTTCTCCATTGCAGCAGCTACGGAAGCATTGTACGCACTGTCGTTAAACATTACAACAATTAGTTTCGAATCTTTAAACTTTTCAAGATCCTCCTTCTTTTTAAAAGTTCCGAATTGAGCATAGGAATTAAGGAAAAAGAGTGTAAATAAAACAGATGCTAGTATTTTTTTCATAATCAAAATTGTCTAAACGAATTTAAGCTTACAATCATACCAAAAAAAACAAAAAAAGCAGCTTAAAAGCTGCTTTAATCTTTAGACCTCTAAAAAAACTTATTCGGCAATTGCCATCATAGCGTTGTCTAAACCATACATTGCACCATAATGGTTAAGTGATTGGCGAAGTTGACGACGGGCAACAAATATTCTTGTTTTAACTGTTCCAATTGGAATATTCAAAATTTCAGCAATTTCATGGTATTTAAAACCTTTAAAATTCATAGTAAAAGGTTTCTTCAAACTCATTGGTAATTCATCAATTGCTCTTTCAATATCATTCATCATGAATTTACTTTCGCCTTCGTTTTTTACACTAAGGGTTACACTATCCAAGTAGAAATCATTATCAGTTTGGTCAATAAAAGTATTTCTCTTAACCATTCTTCTGTAGTTGTTGATGAAGGTATTTTTCATAATGGTATACAACCATCCTTTCAAATTTGTACCATCCTCAAACTTGTCTTGGTAAGTAAATGCTTTAAGCATTGTTTCTTGAACCAGATCATTAGTGTCTTCCACATTTCTGGTAAGCTGATAAGCATAATGTCTCAATGGACGAGCTTCTCTTTCAACTAATCTTTTGAATTCAATGGAGGTCATATTGTTTAATCTTTTATTAGAATTGTTAAACAAACCTACGGGAGTTAATTGGACTATGCAAGCTATTTTGTTTAATATTTTTAAATAAGACTTAAACAAAATTTAAAATAAAGATTTTCAGGCATTTAAAATATCATTTAATAAAATAAACCAAAAAACTGACCAAAATTTAGCAATTAATCATCAGATAAAGCTTACAATTTCTTTACAATAATTAACTAAAGTGAAAATTACTTAAACAAAACCCTCGATTTCATGTTGAACTCTATATACAAAATAAATAAGAGAATATTTTCAACAACTTTTCTTGTTTATATATCACTAAATTGCAAACCAGATGGAAATAAGTATATCAAGAAAATCGCATTTCAACGCAGCACACAGGTTAAATGTGCCTGAGTGGACGGCAGAGCAAAACAAATCGTTCTTTGGCAATTGTAACAATGTTAATTACCATGGCCATAATTATGATTTAATTGTTACTGTTACTGGCGAAATCGACCCAATTTCAGGATATATGATGGACATGAAGGTTTTAAGTGATTTAATTAAAACTCAGATTGAAGATAGATTTGATCATAAAAATTTAAATCTAGATACTGAGGAATTTAAACAAGTGAATCCAACTGCCGAAAACATAGCAGTTGTTATTTGGAACCTCTTACGAAAACATATACCGGAAAATAACCATCTTAAAATAACTCTTTATGAAACCGAAAGAAACTTTGTTGAATACAACGGAAAATAAAAACTCAGACATGGAAGACCAACATGAGGATCACCACTTATTTTCAATGGAAACTCCTTTAAGGGCTGATGCCTTTGAATTAGATGATGAATTGAAAATTGAATTAATTCAAAAACATTTTAAAGAAATTATGCTCATATTAGGTCTCGATCTAAATGATGATAGTTTAAAAGGTACACCTAATAGAGTTGCTAAAATGTATGTAAAAGAAATGTTCAAAGGTTTAGACCCGAAAAACATTCCTGAAGCAAAATTATTTGAAAATAAATTCAAGTATAAAAACATTCTTCTCGAGAAAAACATCTCTTTTCATAGTGTTTGCGAACACCATTTTGTTCCTATTATTGGGAAAGCACATGTAGCTTATATTCCTAATGGCTCAGTAGTGGGATTAAGCAAACTAAACAGAATTGTTAGGTATTTTGCTCAACGACCTCAAGTTCAAGAGAGAATGACTATTCAAATTGCAAATATGCTGAAAGATGTATTACACACTCAGGATGTTGCTGTTATTATTGAAGCGGATCATATGTGTGTTGCAATGAGAGGTGTTCAGGATATTACCAGTAGCACCGTAACTGCTGAATATGGAGGAAAATTCCAGGATGCAAAAACGCGCGAAGAATTAATGAGAATGATAACTTTAGATAACAAATAATTTAAAATTCCTAAAATAGAAAAGCTCATGGTTAACAAATTCCATGAGCTTTTTTATGTACTGAAAAAAGAATACAAACTAATAATTAACCGCAATTTTCTTACCAGACACAATTGCTGTTTCTACACTTGGAACTCCAAAAGAATATGGTAAATAAGCCAGTGAAGGTATTTCTTTTGTGATATAAACATTTCCTTTTTTTCCTTTAGAAATGCTTCCATGAGTTTCACTTAAACCCAATGAATAAGCTCCATTAATTGTGGCAGCATTAATTGCTTCTTCAGGAGTAAGTTTCATTTGAATACATGCCAAACTTACTACAAAACCCATCCTTCCATTCGGAGAACTACCAGGGTTATAATCAGTTGCCAAACAAACAGGTAATCCGGCATCAATCATTTTTCTTGCAGGTGCATAAGGTAATCCTAAAAAGAAAGAGCAATTAGGTAAAGCAACGGGCATTGTCATACTGGCTTTTAAACAATCAATCTCTTCTTGACCCATATATTCTAAATGGTCAACACTTAAAGCATTATTTTTTACTGCAACCTGAACTCCACCGGTTATACCCAGTTCATTTCCATGAATCTTCGCTCTTAAATTATATTTTGATGCCGCTTGTAAAATTCTATCTGTTTCCTCACAAGTAAAAAATCCCTGGTCACAAAAAACATCACAAAAATCTGCAAGACCTTCATCTGCAACTTTAGGTAACATTTCATCGATAACAAGTTTTATATAATCTTCTCTCCTATTCTTAAAATCCATTGGAATAGCATGTGCACCTAAAAATGTGGCTTTAATATCAATTGGAGAAATATCCTTAAGTCTTCGAATAACTCTGAGCATTTTTAATTCATCTTCCAGTGTTAATCCATAACCACTTTTTATTTCAATTGCACCGGTTCCGTATTTCATTACCTCCTGCAAACGACCAAATGCGCCTTCAAGCAATTCATTTTCACTCATTGCTCTTAATTTTGCTGCTGAATTTAAAATACCACCACCAGCTGCTGCAATTTCTTCATACGACTTCCCTTTTATTCTCATCACAAATTCTTCCTCTCTACTTTGAGCAAAAACCAAATGTGTATGTGAATCAATATAAGAAGGAAGGACATATTTTCCGGTGGCGTCTTTAATATCAATTCCGGGTGTTTTTGTGAACCTTTCATCAAACATATTAAAGTCAGTCATGCTTCCATAATCATTGATCAACCCGTCTTTAATCCATAACCAAGCATTTTCAATAAAAGGAAGATCAGCCATTTCTGCACCTTTTCTAACTTGTCTTCCACTTTCATCAATTCCATAAAGGCCTTTGATGTTTTTGATTAAAATATGTCCCATAAAGTCAACAAATTAAATCATTTTTTTACTCCTATAAAATGACTCTTATTGGTTAAATTAAAATTTGAAATGTTAAGATTCAGACTAATTGTAATTTATTCTTTAAAAAAATCAGACAAACCAATACATTTAACCCATGAATAAAAAGTTTTTATTACTTATCTCAGTCTTTGTATTTTTTAGTTTGATTGGAACTTCTCAACCAACTCAATCATTAAATAAAGCAGAAATTGAGCAACAATTTAATAAACTGCGTAAAGGCGCATCTGTATTGTATTTAGCGGCCCATCCTGATGATGAAAACACCCGTTTAATTTCTTATTTAGCTAATGATTTATGTTTAAGAACTGGCTATTTATCGCTAACAAGAGGTGATGGAGGTCAGAACTTAATTGGCCCTGAACAAGGAACCGAATTAGGTGTCATAAGAACTAGGGAATTGATGGCTGCAAGGATGAAAGATGGCGGCGAACAATTTTTTACCCGTGCTTATGATTTTGGTTTTAGTAAATCGCCAACAGAAACTTTTGCCAAATGGAACAAAGAGGAAATACTTTATGATGTAGTTTTTGTTATTAGAAAATTCCAACCCGATATTATTTTCACTCGTTTTGCCACAGACGGAAGCGGAGGCCATGGACATCATACAGCTTCTGCATTACTTGCTGAAGAAGCTTTTATTGCAGCTGCAGACCCAACAAAATTTCCTGAACAATTAACATCAGTAAAAATCTGGAAAACCAATAGACTCTTTCATAATTCAACGGCACGTTTCTTTAATCCGAATGCTGATTTGAGTCATTTAATTAAACTTGATGTCGGTACTTTTAATAAAAATCTTGGTAAAAGTTATGGTGAAATTGCTGCTGAAAGCAGAAGTATGCATAAAAGTCAAGGTTTTGGTTCTGCCTTACAAAGAGGAGAACAATTTGAATATTTTAAACCTATCATGGGTGATACTCAAAACCTTAATAATAATATTTTCAGTGGTTTAGAATTAAGCAATAAACAATTCGATCCATCAGGTAAATACAATTCCTTTGTAGATAAAATATATGCTGCTTGGCAAAAAAACGACCTTAAAGAATTGAATTTACAAATTGATCAGGCAAAAAAGCTTTTAGTTCAATTAGGAAAAGCAGCCAATTTTAATCACTTTAAATTGCTTGAAAATCTTCAAATATCAATAAACGGCATTTTTCTGGAATCTACTATTGAGAAATCTCCAATTATTGCAAAAGGAGACTCATTATACATTAAAACATTTGTGATAAGTAGATTAAATCCAAATGTTGAATTAAAATCTATCAACCTTGAACAAATTGGTGCTATCGATAATTGTTTTGAAAGAATCAACAAAAAGGAATTCAATTCACTAAAAATGAATACGAATATTCCTTTTACACATTCAATTAAAACAATCCTTTGTCAAGGAAGTAATGGCAATTTATACTGGTTAAAAAATCAACCTCAAAACTCTTTATTTAATCAGGATAAGGTTAAACAAATTGGCTTTGATTATGGACAAGATTTTGAGTTAAAAGTGAGTTACAATTTTTTAATAGATGGGCATGAGCTAACAATCACTAGAGATGCATTTCACAAACAAGTAGACCCTGAGAAAGGAGAATTACATAGGAATTTTGTTGCAACAAATCCTATTCAATTAGAATTATTAAATGATGTAATTATAAGTACGAATGCTTCTGCTACAACTTGTCTTGTTAAAGTAAAATCAAGTTCACAATTTTCATCTAATTATGAAGTATCAATTGAAATTCCAGAAAATTGGAAATGCTCAAATCCAATTCAAAAAATAGATTTAGCTTCTGAGGAAGAAAAAATCCTGCAATTTGATCTAATGTCAACTCCTAAGGCAAAAACAGGTTCATTAAAAGTAATAGCAAAAAATAAAATTGGTGTTTTTCAAACAGGAATTAAAGAAATAAAATACAACCATATTCCAACACAGGTATTGTTTCCCGAGGCAAAAGCGCAATTGGTTTATTTAGATTTAAAAAGAAATAAAAAGAAAATTGCATATATCCCCGGAGCTGGAGATGAAGTAAGTAATTGTTTAAAACTAATTAATTACGATGTAACTGAGTTAAATAATGAAAAATTAGCTAAGGAAGATTTAACTCAATATGAATCCATAATTTTTGGAGTACGTGCTTTCAATACGAATGAGAATTTAAGCAAAATGAAGCAAAAATTCCTTGATTATATGAAAAATGGTGGAACAATTTTGGTGCAATATAATACCAATTCATGGGCAGGTCCTTTACAAAGTGATATTGGTCCGTATA
Source organism: Bacteroidota bacterium (assembly GCA_027487625.1). GTDB lineage: Bacteria > Bacteroidota > Bacteroidia > UKL13-3 > UKL13-3 > CAISCU01. The sequence goes on along the minus strand of JAIYDG010000424.1, from coordinate 2,409 downwards.
AATTTAAAATCACAAGAGACCGTGTAACTGATGAAAATGCTTCAGTAAATTTTGTAATAAAAGACCATCAAGTACTAAATACTCCAAATAAAATTGGCGCAAATGATTTCGAAAATTGGATTCAGGAAAGAGGTATTTATTATGCGGGTGATTTAGATTCAAATTATCAATCCATATTAAGTATGTCAGACCCTGGAGAAAAACCAAATTCAGGTTCACTTATCATTGCAAATTATGGAAAAGGTCATTTTATATATACAGGATTGGCATTCTTCAGACAATTACCAGCAGGTGTTCCGGGAGCTTATCGTCTTTTTGTAAATTTAATTGAGTTAAAATAAAACATAAAAGAGGCTATTCCTGCGGAATTAGCCTCTTTTATATATGTTAAAATAATTAAAAATTATGCGTTTGACTTAGCATGATCTGCCAAAAACTGAGCTAAACCGCTATCAGTTAAAGGGTGTTTTAATAAAGCTAAAATAGAAGAAAGTGGACTTGTAATTACATGTGCACCTACCTGAGCAGATTTTATAATATGAATAGGATTACGAATTGAAGCAGCCAAAATTTGAGTTTGGTAACCTTGAACAGCAAAAATTTGTGAAATCTCAGCAATTAATTGCATTCCGTCGTATGAAATATCGTCTAATCTACCAATGAATGGGGAGATATAAGTTGCACCTGCTTTAGCTGCAAGAATTGCTTGTCCAGAGCTAAAAACCAAAGTACAATTTGTTCTAATTCCTTTAGACGTTAGGTACTTAATAGCTTTAATTCCGTCTTTAATCATAGGAATTTTAACAACGATATTTTCATGAAGGGCAGCTAATTTTTCACCTTCAGAAATCATTCCTTCATAATCGGTTGAAATAACTTCAGCGCTAACATCACCATCAACAATATTACAAATATTGATATAGTGCTGTAAAACAGCTGCTTCACCTTTAATTCCTTCTTTGGCCATTAAAGATGGATTGGTTGTAACACCATCTAAAATCCCTAAATCATTTGCCTCTTTTATTTGGGCTAAGTTTGCAGTATCAACAAAAAACTTCATAGTTTGTATAGAATATATAAATTGTGCCAAAGATAAGCTTTCAAAATTCACTATGCCAACAATTGACGAACTTTATTGGGACAGTCGCTATAAACAAAATAAAACCGGCTGGGATATTGGATATCCCTCAGAACCAATTAAATGCTATATAGACCAACTAACAAACAAAGAAGTTAAAATTTTAATTCCAGGTTGCGGAAACGCATATGAAGCAGAATACCTGATACAACAAGGATTTAACAATATCCATTTGGTAGATATATCTGATACTTTGGTAGATAAATTAAAGTCAAATTTTAAAAACGAGATTGAATCAGGACAAATTAAGGTAACGAAAAGTGATTTTTTTGAAATTGAAGAAATTTATGATTTAATTTTCGAGCAAACATTTTTTTGCGCCCTTGAACCAAAACTTAGAAATAAATATGCAGAGCAAATGCATAAAATTTTAAGACCAAATGGAAAACTGGTAGGACTATTATTCAATTTCACCTTCGAAGATTCAGGTCCACCATTTGGTGGAACCATTAGTGAATACTTATCTATTCTTGATCCATTTTTTAATATAAAAAAATTTGAGACTTCTTATAATTCAATTAAACCAAGAGAATCAAAAGAAATATTTTTTATTATTGAAAAGAAATAAAAAATCCCGACTTATTAAATCGGGATTTAGTTGGGGAGTACTTATACCTTAAAGGTATGTATTGTTTCGAACTACTGTTAATTTTCTGATTTTACTTTTTTGTATCCGAAAGAAGCGGCCGCTAATCCCAGAATTAAGATTCCACCATCTAAAGGCACATCATTAGGGTCATCATCATTATCTGGAACTGCATCGATGTTTCTTGGTGTTTTTACACCTGGGTTGGTTCCAAATGGATTAACAACACTTGGTGAATTTGAATTTGGGGTTTGATTTAAATTGGGCGACTGTTGCCAAGTTCTATTATCAACTCCTATAAACATACCTTCAGAGTTGTGAACTTCTTTATCATTTTCAGAGAAGTTATAGTACTTATTATATTTAGGGTCATATTCTTCACCAAATATATCGAAGTTACCATTTTCTCTGCTTTTGGAACCTTTCGCTGATGAGTAATCAAACTTTCCGGAATTTTCCGTTTGGTCAAAACTACTTCCAAATCGTTCTACATTAAAATCATTTACTGGTTCAACTTCTTCATGAAACTCTTCTTCTTCCACATCTATTAGTGAACCCTCTGTTTGAGCTTTAGAAAGTGACGCCGATGATATTAATATAAATAATACCAAAGCTACTTTATTTATTATTTCGTTTTTTAATGACATCTGGTAAATATTCTGATATTATATATTTCTATTCCTTT
>JAIYDG010000145.1 GCA_027487625.1 Bacteroidota bacterium | reverse complement strand
TATCATTTCAGCTTTTGCCTGACCTGGTTTTAAGCCTTCAAGTGCAAGAAATGCAGCGTAGGTTGCAAAACCTCCACTCAACCATAAATCAGACCAAGAGCCACATGTAACATGGTCGCCAAACCATTGATGGCCTAATTCATGTGCTACAATTGTATAAGGAAATATTCCTTGAGTTGTCATCGTTTGGTGTTCCATACCTCCTGAAAATGGTGCCATTGAATGACCATATTTTTCTTTGTGAAATGGATATAATCCAAATAAATCACTGAAGTATTCTAACATTGGAGTTGTTGCATCAATATTTGCTTTGTTATTGGTATAAGCTTTATCGTTATACAAATAATGCTGAATTAAAATACTGTCTGAATATCCTTTTGGTTTGGCATAATCTATAATTTCTATGTACTCACCAACACTTACAGATATCAAATAATAATCAATTAGGTAACGAGATTTCCAATCGTAACGATTTTTGTTATTAGCCAATGAAACAATTTGTTCAAGTTTGCCATTACTTCCCACTCTGTTTACAGATGTAGTAGTAATATTCATATCAACGGAATCAATTTTATCATCCAGACTTTGTTTACATGGCCACCATTCCATGGCAGCATATGGCTGACTTAAACTCCATGTAATTCTAGCACCATAAGTTTGTGAACGTCCATTTGAAAATCCGTTTCCTATAGCAGCACTTGCATCAGATGGAGGTAATCCATGGTAAAAAATTTCTACTCCTATCCATTCTCCTTTATTGTAAGATTTATCTAGTTTACAATAAACACCATGGTTATTTCTTGAAAAAGAAAGGGATTTTCCATTTGTTAGAACAACTGAATCGAGAATTAAGTTACTATGTAATTCAAATGCAAAAGTATCAAGTCCATTTTTCAAGGAACTAACACCTGTAATAACACTACCTTGAATATAGGTAGTATCTTTTTCTATGTTTAATTTGAATTTGTGGTAATGTACATCATAAAATTCCATCAATCTTACTGTTTGGTAACTTGCAACAGCTTTTTTCTTTAGGGAATAGGATTTAATTTTTGATGTAGCACAAATATGATCTTGTGCAAATGCACCCAAAGCTATGCTGCTTAAAAGAATGAGGAACAGTTTTTTCATAATGTTTTTATATCGAGTAAAAAGTTTCGCCTTTTAAATATTTAGTTTTTAATAGTGGACAAACCTTGTAGCGTTCGTCGTGGGTATCTGCATACATAGCTTCTAAGGTTTCGTAAACATGTTTGATTCCGATTTTATCAGCCCATTCAAATGGTCCAAATGGGTAGTTTGTTCCTAATTTCATGCTGGTATCAATATCCTTCATGTCGGCAGTTCCTTCTTGTAAAGTATAACAAGCTTCATTAATAATCATAAAAATGACTCTTGGAGTAACCATTCCAATTCTATCTTGAACCAATTTAAAGTCCCAGCCAAGATTCTTCATAAGTTCTTCCAGCTCATTTGTTTTGTTTGAATCAAGTAAACTTACTTCAACAAGTGACCGATTGATAAAACCGGGTAAGGTGTTCATTCCTATAAGATTGCATTCAATTTCTCTCTTAAAATCAAATTGTGCTTTTGCCAATTGTTGTTTAACAGCTCCAACAATAACTGGTTTATTTTTTAGGTGAGCATAATATTTTAATCTGTCAGGATGATCATCGAATTTTAGGTCAAAAATTAAATCATAATCATTAACATTGTCAGAAATTAAGTCCAAATCATCAATTTGGGTTAAATTATTAGCCTTATCTCCAAGTTTTTCTTGAAGTTCTTTCAATCTTGTGTTTGAACCTCTTGCCAAAATCTTCATATTCGTAGAATAATTAATCAAACAAAAATAACAACACAACTCATATGGAAAAGATAATTGTTACAAGTGAGGGAGCTCCTGCTCCAATCGGACCTTATAGCCATGCTGTTAAAGTTGGTCATACATTGTATGTCAGCGGACAAGTAGCAAAGGATGCCGAAAGCGGAGAAATGATTCAATCTGATATAAAATCAGAAACAAAAAAGGTAATGGAAAACCTTGCATCAATTTTAAATGAGGCAGGAATGGATTTTTCTGATATTGTTAAAACTACCATTTATTGCACAGATTTGGGCAATTTTGCTTCTATCAATGAGGTTTATGGTACTTATTTTGATAAGTATTTTCCTGCAAGAGAAACGGTTCAGGTTGTAAAATTGCCTCTTGGAGCTAATGTTGAAATTAGTGTAGTTGCAGTTGGTTTGAATTAATGAGTCGTAATTTTGCATTTTTTTTATCAGCATTATTTCATCCGGTTTTTGTAAACCTGTTGAACTTATTTATGCTGTTTACTTTTTTTCCTGCACTTAGCCATGGTGTGCCGGCAAAACTGCGAATGTATTACATGGGTTATGTTTTTATTACAACTAGTATTGTACCAATGGTTGTGGTTTTTAGTCTTAGAATTACAGGAAAAATTAAATCTTTAAGCATAGAAGATAAAGAAGAAAGAAGGCTTCCATACCTGATTACTTTTTTGATGTATGTATTTAATTATTATAATCTTACAAAATATTCCGTACCACCACTTTTACTATCTTATTTGTTTTCAGGAGCAGTAATTATGTTGGCAATTGTTGTAATCAATTATTTCTATAAAATTTCTATTCATGCTGCCACATTAGGTTCAGGTGCTGCAATTTTACTTTCAGCAGCTTATCATAACTCGTTTGATACTAGATTATTTTTGGCTGGATTTTTGATTGTGAGCGGATTGGTTTGTAGTGCCCGAATGTTTATGAAATCGCATGATGAAGCACAAATTTATTTGGGTTATCTTCTAGGTACAATTTTTATGTTTATTCTTTTATAAAAAACAAAATGAGTTACGAAACAGTATTATTTGATGTAAATGAGGGAATTGCAAGTTTAACCCTTAATAGACCTGATGTTTTTAATGCATTTAATGAGCAATTAAGTGCTGATGTTTTAGATGCGTTGAAAAAAACTGCAAAAGATAAAAGCATTAGAGTTTTGGTTATTTCCGGTTCTGGAAAAGCTTTTTGCAGTGGCCAGGATTTAAAATCGATTGCCGGTACGAAAAGAAGTCTTAGCGAAAGTATTCACAAACGCTACAATCCTATGATTAGGGCAATCAGAAATTTACCAATTCCTGTTATTTGTAAACTAAATGGTGTTGCTGCCGGTGCAGGTTGTTCTTTAGCACTTGCTTGTGATATGATTATTGCTTCTGAAGCAGCAAGTTTAATAGAGGTTTTTGTAAATGTAGGTTTGGTTTTGGATTCAGGTTCCTCTTACTTTTTACCTAGATTGGTTGGTTCTGCAAGAGCGTTTGAGCTTTCAACTTTAGGTTCAAAAGTTTCTGCTCAGCAGGCTGCTGATTGGGGAATGATTAATAAAGTTGTGAAAGCAGAAGATTTAGATGCAGAGGTAAATAAACTGGCTTTACATTATTCAACTGCTCCAACAAAAGCTATTGGTTTAATGAAAAAGATGTTAAATAAATCTTTTCATTCTGATTTAGATACAATGTTGGAATACGAAGCATATTGCCAAGAGATAGCAGGAAGAAGTGAAGACTATAATGAAGGAGTACAAGCTTTCGTTGAAAAGAGGAAACCCGCTTTTAAAGGAAATTAATAACATTGTAAATGCCTGATAAATAAGTATATTTGATTTTTGGAGGATTCAGTTTTCAAATTGTCTTGTTTCTTAAAATTTTATTAAATAATTTGTAAGTCAACAAAAGGGAGAAATATGGCCATTATTATCCAAAATCTTATGCTCGCTATTTCTGGAAGTAATTCTAGTCATGAAGCAATTGAAGTAACTTCACGTTTATCACTTGGTGCCGGTTCTAATGTGAATGTTTTGCATTTCGGAAGAGAAGAAGCCGATTACCAAAGTAAATTTTATGGACCAAAACTAAAAGTTAATACTATTTCTGATGAAGTTTCTGCGAAAGGAATTAATAGAATTGTCAGCGAGAATCCTCCTGATTTACTTATTCTTCCTATCAAATCAGATTCAAATTCTAGTGGCTTGGTAACACCCGCAGAGGCGATAAAAATTATTGATCATTATGAACGTATGGTACTTACTGTTCCTTGTAATGGAAAAAAGTTTGACCTTTCAAATATTGTTGTTCCAATAGATACTTCATTTGAAACCAGACAAAAAACTCCTTATGCACTTACGATGGCTAAGGCATTCAATTCAATCATTCATATTGTAGGAGTTTCTAATGATACGGGAAAAGATGCTGAAGTAGCTGTTAAAAATTATACAAGACAAGTTAGCAATCATATTGAAGAAAAAGGATTTAGATGCACTCTCGATATGCAAATGGGAGGTAATCCAACTGAAAAAATTCTTGAATATGCCGCCCAGAATAATGCAGGTTTAATTATAATTATGACTGAACAAGAAACTGGTTTTACTAATTTCTTTAAAGGAAAGTACTCAGAACAAATGATAAAAAACTCACCTGTTCCTGTATTATCTATACATCCTAAAGATTTGGTTGTTAGTGAAGCCAGACTTTAGTTATAAGTTTTAGTACATTTTATCGTTCATTTTCTGGCATTTCGAACTTTATTTAAATAATATTGACCGAAATAAATTAATCTGTTATTAAAAATCAATTCATTTTTAGGTTGATTTTGACTACATTTTCTTAATTTGCCAAACCTAAATTTTTGATTTTAAAAACCTTAATACCTCTTAGGTGTTGATACACACATGATGAAAATTGAAGCCGGACCATATTTAAAGGATATTATCAATCCGAACGACCTAAGAAAAGTAAAAGAAGATGACCTAGTAAAGGTTTGCGCTGATTTACGTCAATATATCATTGATACAGTTTCTGTTTATGGTGGTCACTTTGGTGCCAGCCTTGGTGTTGTTGAACTTAGTGTTGCACTTCATTATGCTTTTAATACTCCCGATGATCAACTCGTTTGGGATGTGGGTCATCAGGCTTACGGACATAAAATCCTTACAGGAAGAAGAGATAGATTTCATACCAATAGAGTTTATAAAGGAATCAGTGGTTTTCCTAAAAGAGCAGAAAGTGAATATGATACTTTTGGTGTAGGACATTCCTCTACTTCAATTTCCGCAGCTTTAGGAATGGCCGTTGCTTCAAAACTTAAAGGTGATCATAACCGTCAACATATTGCTGTAATTGGTGATGGAGCTTTAACCGGTGGAATGGCCTTTGAAGGTTTAAACCATGCTGGAGTTGCCAATGCAAATTTGATTGTTGTTTTAAACGACAATTGCATGAGTATTGACCCAAATGTTGGGGCATTAAAAGATTATTTAACTGATATTACAACATCTCCAACCTATAATAAATTTAAAGATGATGTTTGGAAAGCACTTGATAGATTAAGCAAATTAGGTCAGGTTTCTCAAGATATTTTATCAAAAGTTCACGATACTTTAAAAGGTGGTTTACTAAGACATAGCAACTTATTTGAAGCTTTGGGCTTCAGGTATTTTGGCCCTGTTGATGGTCATGATGTCGACCATATGGTTAAAATTTTCAACGACTTAAAAAAGATTCCAGGTCCAAAATTGTTGCATTGTGTAACAGTTAAAGGAAAAGGTTTTGCTCCAGCAGAGAAAGATCAAACCAAATGGCACGCACCTGGTCTTTTTGATAAGGTTTCCGGTGAAATCATCAAAACGCCAAATCCAATTCCACAACCACCAAAGTACCAGGATGTATTTGGTCATACAATGGTTGAATTGGCGGAAATGAATCCTAAAATAGTTGGTGTTACTCCTGCTATGCCTTCTGGTAGCAGCTTAAATATCATGATGAAAGCAATGCCTGATCGTTCTTTTGATGTGGGTATTGCCGAACAACACGCAGTTACTTTTAGCGCAGGAATGGCAACTCAAGGACTTGTTCCTTTTTGTAATATCTATTCTACATTTATGCAAAGAGCATATGATCAAGTTGTTCATGATGTTGCTTTACAGAAACTACATGTAGTTTTTTGTATGGATAGAGCCGGTATTGCTGGTGCTGATGGACAAACACATCATGGAATGTTAGATGTTCCTTATATGAGATGTGTTCCTAATATGGTGGTTTCTGCTCCTATGAATGAAGAGGAATTAAGAAACTTAATGTATACAGCCAGTTTAGATAAAAATGCGTTACCATTTACTATCAGATATCCTAGAGGTAACGGTGTTATGCTTGATTGGAAGCGACCTTTTACTGAAATTGAAATTGGTAAAGGAAGAAAATTAAGAAGTGGTGAAGACTTTGCAATTGTTTCTTTTGGAACAGTTGGTAATATGGCTGCTACAGCTTTAGATGAATTGAAGAAAGATGGAATTCTTGGTGCTCATTACGATTTACGTTTTGTGAAACCATTGGATGAAGAGATGTTACATGAGGTTTTCAGAAAGTTCAAACATGTTATTACCATTGAAGATGGGACAGTTGTTGGTGGTGCAGGTTCTGCAGTTATTGAATTCATGGCAGATAATCACTACAATTCAGAAGTTATTAGAATGGGAATGCCTGATAGAATAGTAGAACATGGCGAACCATCAGAATTGTACGCAGAATGTGGTTATGATGCCGCTGCAATAGCTAAGAAAGCGAAATCAATGTTGGGTGTCAGACAAACAGCATAATAAAAAGAAAGGCGATTGTTTACAATCGCCTTTCTTTTTTAATAATCAGTAAAATGGCGTTTTAATACACCAGAAAATTCTCTGTAAATAGCAGTAGAGCAACCCAAAATGGTCCTTCCAAAAATCATATCATCTCCACCTTTAAAGTCTCTAACAATACCTCCGGCTTCTTCAATAATAATAATTCCACCTGCAACATCCCATGGACTTAAACCATATTCAAAAAAGCCATCAAATCTACCACAGGCAGTATAGGCTAAATCAATAGCAGCACTTCCCATTCTTCTCATTCCTTGAGTGGTTTTCATTAACTCACTTAATGTATTTAAATACTGTGGCATTATTTTAAAATCGTAATATGGAAAGCCTGTTGCCATTAAAGATTTTCCGATTTCAGAATTTTCTTTAACCCTAATAGGTTTTCCATTTAAATAGGCTCCTCCATCTTTCCAAGCATAAAACATCTCTTTTTTATTTGGCTCATAAACCACTCCTAACATGGGTTTTCCATTTTGAAGAAGTCCAATACTCACACTATAAACCGGCAAATCATGAATAAAATTTGTAGTTCCATCTAAGGGGTCAATCACCCACATCCATTCTTTTTCACCACTGGCAATCGTTTTTTCTTCCGTAATAAATCCTGCTTCAGGGAAAATGCTACTCAATGATTTAACCAACATTTCTTCGCTGGTTTTATCAACATAACTAACCAATTGATTGAAGCTTTTTGTTTCTACATTATCAATTGAAAAGTTTTCTCTTTCTTTTATAATAAACGTTCCAGCCTCTTCAGCTGCTTTGCAGGTTTTTTCGCAGATTGATTGTAGATTCATGAGATTAATTTTCAGTAAAAATAACTACAATAGCTTATAAATCTATTGTGCTGAGTATTAAATTTTAAAATCAGTTATGCCCAATTCATTCAGTTTGATTTTGTATTTTCGAAGCAATGAATTTTCCTTCTCAATTAATTGAAGATGCTGTCAACGAGCTTTCACGTTTCCCCGGTGTAGGGAAAAAATCGGCATTAAGAATGGTTTTACACCTTTTAAAACAAAGTGAAAAAGATGTAACTAAACTTGGGCAGTCAATTATTGATTTAAGAACGAAAATAAAATATTGCAAAACCTGCCACAATGTAAGTGATTCTGAAACTTGTAATATCTGTAGCAATCCTAAACGAGATAAACAATTAATTTGTGTTGTTGAGGATTTAAGAGATGTGATGGCAATTGAAAATACCAATCAGTTTAATGGTACTTATCATATTTTAGGCGGATTAATTAATCCAATTCAAGGAGTTGGTCCTGATAAACTACAAGCTGAATCTTTAATCGAAAGAGTAAAATCAGAAGAAACAAAAGAAATTATCATGGCTCTTTCAGCTACAATGGAAGGAGATACTACTGTTTTTTATTTATCCCGAAAATTACAATCACTTCCTGTTAAAATTTCTACAATATCTAGAGGAATTGCAATTGGAGGGGAATTGGAATTTGCAGATGAAATTACTTTGGGTCGTTCTATTGTAAGCAGAATTCCTTATCAAACTCAATAGTATAAAATACGAAAGCCGCTTTCGGCGGCTTTCTTGGGTAAGTGTAAATGTAAGTGCTTATGAGAAAGCGGTGTACCCCGGCACCGCAATATGGTTGGATTTGTTATTAAAGGATTAGCCCTCAAAGAGAGCTAACCCATTTAATAAACCTTCACCCCTGAAGTTTTTTTAGTTCGCGAAATACAGATTGATCTGTAATGTTTTTCCCTCAAATCCAGAATAGTTTTCTAAGCTCATAGCTGTGATTTGCTCTTTAACATAAGTCTTCAAAAATTCGTTTTGGGTTTCAATTGATATAACTTCAATTGTTTTATCTTCTTTGATTTTAAATTCTACAGTTACTTTTTCATTAACTGTTTTATCAACTAATTCTGCTGGAAAAGCAACTTTGCTGCGAATTTCAGTGCTAATTGCTTTTACTTTAGCTGATTCTGGAGAATTTTTAGCATTTGCCTTTGAACATGTAGAGAAACTTAATCCACCTAAAAGCATGATGCCTAAAACCAATGATTGTAATGTTTTCATATATTTATTTTTTGTTGTTGTTATGCATTTGACGCAACAAAGGTGAAATTAGTTACACAACTGCTGAAATATTTTTAGATGAAGTTGAATTTTTTTAAGATGAAGTAAGTTTTTAATTAGATGAAAGGGGCTTTAAGAAATTGTTAAGGAAATCGCGCTAATAATCAGCGGTTTAAACTAGGTTTAAGTGGTAATGAATCATTTAAACTATAATATCAGACCTCATCTTGTTAAATAAACAATTCGAAATGCCTATTTTCGTTTGCTTATAACCCTATGCAGCTTTCCGTAGTAGTAGTAAATTATAATGTTCGGTACTTTCTTGAACAAGCGCTCTATTCAATTAGAAAGGCTTGTGAGGGAATAGAAGCGGAAATATTTGTGGTTGATAATCATTCAGCTGATGGTTCTTGTGAAATGGTTCGACATAGATTTCCAGAAGTTATATTATTGGATAACAAGGAAAACTATGGTTTTTCAAAAGCGAATAATCAGGCCATACGTTTAGCTAAAGGAAAATATATCCTTTTAATTAACCCAGATACTGTTGTAGAAGAAGATTGCTTTAAAAAAGTAATAGATTTTATGGAAGCCACTCCAGATGCTGGTGCTGTTGGTGTAAAAATGATAGATGGTGCGGGAAAATTTCTTCCAGAATCGAAACGTGGTTTACCAACTCCAGAAGTAGCTTTTTATAAAATATTTGGATTAGCTGCCTTGTTTCCAAAATCAAAACGATTTGGAAAATACCATTTGGGCTTTCTTGATAAAAACAAAACCCATGAAGTAGAAATTCTGGCTGGTGCTTTTATGATGATAAGTAAGGAAGCGTTTGAAAAGGCCGGTTTATTAGATGAAGATTACTTTATGTATGGTGAAGATATTGATTTAAGTTTTCGCATTTCTAAGGCTGGTTTTAAGAATTACTACTTTTCAGATACTACCATCATTCATTATAAAGGTGAAAGCACCAAAAGAACCTCGGTTAATTATGTGTTTACCTTTTACAGGGCGATGATAATTTTTGCCAAAAAGCATTATTCGCAAAAACACGCTAGAATTTTTAGCACACTTATTCATTTTGCTATTTATATAAGAGCCATTGCTGCCATAGGAATTCGGTTTTTTAAACAAGCTTTACTTCCAGGTTTAGATTTTATATTCTTTATTTTAGCTTTTCTAATCATAAAAAATGTTTGGAGTGAATATAAATTTGAAACAAGGGAGGCCTATCCCGAAAATTCAGTTTGGGTAAATTCAATTGTATATTCTGTTTTATGGATGTCGGGTTTATTTCTTGCCGGCTCCTATCATAAAAGAAAGACATTCTTAAGCGTTGTAAAGGGAATTGCAATTGGTACTTTGGCAATTGCTGTTTTTTATGCTTTTGTTGATGAAGCTTATAGATTTTCTAGAGCACTCATAGTTTTAGGGACATTTGCCTCCATTTTTATTGCTTATTTAAATCGCCTATTCATTTATTTCCTGTCAAATAAAAAATTGAGTTTTAGTTTAGGTTCAGAACTTAAGACAATCATTGTTGGAAATAAAGATGAAGTTTCACGTGTTCAAGACCTGCTTGTTAAATCTAAAAGTAGAACCGAATACATTGGATTTGTAGGGGTTAATGATTCAGAAACAGAGGATGATCATTATATTGGAAATGTAAATCAACTGGCTGATATCGTTGAATTGTTTGGGGTGGAAGAAATTATTTTCTGTAGTAAGGATTTATCTGCCGCACGCATTATAGAGTGGATGGGTATTATTGGAAAACCAGATGTAATGTTTAAGATAGTTCCTGAGGAAAGTTTATTTATTATTGGCTCGAATTCTAAAAATGCCCCCGGGGATTTTTATACAATTGAATTTAATCTTTCATTATCTAAACCATTTGAACAGCAGAAGAAACGACTTTTTGATATTGGCTTTGCTTTAATCTTACTTCCGTTTTTACCTATTATTTTATTATTTGTTAAGAATCGTACTGGTTTATTTTCAAATTGGTTTAGGGTTCTTAGTGGTGATTTAACTTGGGTAGGTTATGCTAAAACCGAAAACAATAAACTCCTTCCCGGTTTAAGAGAAGGAGTTTTAAGTCCGGTAGATAAAAACCAAGGAAAGTTTATTAATGAAGTAACTGCTCAGAAACTAAATTTTCTTTATGCCAAAGATTATTCAGTTGAGAAAGACTTTATTATTCTGGTTAAATCGCTCAGAAGTCTTGGAAACTAAGATTTATTGCTAAGAAATGATTTAGTCCACTCTTGGAATTTTTCCATTTTTTTGATGCTTTCTTGTTGCCATTCAAGCACATTTTTAATAGCCAAATCCTGTGTTTCTTTGTATTGAGTTTTTAACTCATCAAGTTTCTCTCTTACTTCTTTTTTAGCTTCATCCAATTCCTCACCTGCTTCCATTTTACCTAAGGTAAACTGTAATCTGGCAATTTCTAATGATGTTTTAAAAGTTTGAGATTGCTGTTCGAAAAGCTCTATTGATTGCTCATAAATTTTTGAGCCATTTTCTTTTCCATTTTTATACAAATCTTGCAAAGCAGCTTCAATTTTTTTGCTTTGTTCCTCAAATACTTCTTTTCCTTCCGCTTTTCCTAAAGCTAATTGTACCTGTAGAGCCTCAATTTTTCCTTTTATTTCTTGAGCTTTTTCCTCGCCATTTTCAACTTGTTTTTCTAGTTCCGTTTTCCATTTTTCCAGATTATTTTTTAACAAGTCTTTATTTGATTCGAAGTTTTCGATAGCTTCATCCAATCCTTTATTTAAAGTACCTTCTACTTTTTCGAATTGTTTTCTCCAATGAGAAATCATATCGTGATATTGATTATTCATTCTTCAAAGGTATTAAGTTTTTGAGCAAATTAGCTGTTTCCCAATAATTTAAAAAATTGATTGATATGTTTGTTTAGTTCATAGGCTTCTTCAACCATACTCATATGTGCGGAATTTTTTAAATAGGCTATGTATGGCTTTTTACATTTAATCGAAAAGGTAAATAAATCGTTTTCCGGAATTAATGAATCGTACTTTCCAATTCCCCAAAAAAATGGGATATCCAGTTTTTCTAACAATTCGGTATTGTCTTCTCTATTCATCATAGCTTTTACAGCTTCAATAATTCCTTCTTTTGGACCTTTTTTACCTTCCTCAATAAATTGTGAGGCATATTTCACGGCATTTTCTTCAATAAATAAAGGTGGAATGAAATTCTTTAAATAAACTTCAGTATCATGTTTTTCTAAAAACTTAATAACTTGTCGTCTTTTGCCTTTTCGTTCCTCTGAATCAGCTATTGGCGTCGAATGAATTAATCCAATTCCTTTTAAGTACTCCGGAAATAACTTGGCAAAGGCCAAACTTACATATCCACCCATACTATGACCAAACAAATAAACTTTGGTTTTCCCTTTTTGCTGAAGTAAATCCAAAACAGCCTTAGCCATATCAACTAAACTGATATTGGAAACAGCTTCACTTTTTCCAAAGCCCGGTAAATCAATTGTAATTACTTCATAGTCCTTATAAAAAAATAATACCTGCTCGTTGAAGCAGGTATTATTTTCACAAAATCCATGAAGAAATACAATTGTTTCGGGTCCGTTACCTTTTGTATAACTAACCAAATTCATTGTACTAGTAGAATTTATATCTGTAATCTTTTACGTTTTTAACTTCTTTTAAAACTTCTAAGTAGCTGTATTCAATTCTAGATTGAATTGCGCTTGAAATTTCTGTTTTGAAGCTGTTTAAATCTGATTGTGCTGGAGCAGGAGTTGATTTGGTTACTTGGAAAGCATAAACACCACCATCACCTTTAACAGGACCAACTAATTTACCCGCAGGAGTTCCCATAACTGTACCTACGAAAGATGGATCATAACCAACCATAGGAACACTTGAATTTTCAAATGTTTGAGATGGAACAGGATTTAGAGCTTGGTTTAAATTACGACTTAATGCATCTAAAGTTGTATTAGATTCCATTGCTGTTTTCATTTTCTCCATTAATTGTTCAGCTTTTTTATCTTTTCTATAATCAGCTAAAACTCTTTCTCTTGAAGATTCGAAGCTTGCTTTTCCTTTTTCTCTGATTGCATTAACTGTTGCAATAACATATTTATCGTTTCCAATAGTAATTACTTCGCTAACGGCACCAACTTTTGCTGTATATGCCCATTTAACTACTTCTCTTGCTTCATTGAAACCAGGTAAGAAATTATCGTTTTCTTTAACAAATTCAGCAACTCTTTTTTCCATTTTCTTTTCAGCAATGTTTGCTTCAAATGATTTAGCATCTGTAGATGCAGCTGCAAATGTGCTTGCTTCATTATAGGCAACACCTGTAGTTTTATCACTTGCCGCAACTGTTCTTTCTAAAACTGCAGCAGTTACTAATTTTTTGCTCTTGTCTTCAGTAATTTTGATTACGTGGAATCCAAACTGTGTTTTTAAAACGAATTGATCACCTTTTCTACCATTTTTAATAGCATCGTTGAAGTCTTTAACCATAGCACCTTCAGTAAACCAACCTAAATCTCCGCCTTTATCTTTTGTTCCATCAGTTCCAAATTCCGAAGCTAATGCAGCAAATGATTCTCCTTTTTTAATACGTGTTAAGATATCGTTGGCTTTTGTTCTGGCTTTAATAGTATCTTCCATAGTAGCGCCTTCAACTCTTATTAAGATATGGCTTGCTCTCATACTGAAAGCGGTATCTTCTTTCTCACCTACTACTTTATATATAGAATATTTACCATTTTTAAACATAGGGCCAAATACTGTTCCTGGAGCAGAAGAAAATAATTGTGCTTGTAATTCTTCTGGATAAGCTGAACGATTTCTAGCAGTTGGATCAAAACCTAATTCACTATTTGAATTTGTATAAGTTGTGTCGTTATCTGTTGATTTGAATTGTTCAAGTTGATCGTAAGCCCATTTTTGAGCAGCAGCGCTATCTTCAGAAGATGGAGCAAAATCCCAAACAACGAATTCTAATTTTCTGCTGTTTTCACGCTCTTTGTATTTGTCCATGTTCTTTTTGAAGTATGATTTTAAATCAGATTCTTCAGCAGTAATGGTTGTATCAACAATTGACATATAAGGAATAGCAACGAAGTTAAACTCTGCAGTTGCTGTTCTAGCCTGAAATGCACTTTTTGCTTCTAAAGAAGTTGTATAAACACCTTTTTTTAATAAGTTGGTGAATTTACGTTGTTGTCCATCGGTAACTAAGTAATCTTCAAACTCTTTCCATTGAGCTTTCATGTTTTCATCAGTTCCTTCCGACATTTGTTTCAAATAACGTTTTACATTATTTACATCAAATTGTCCAGTTGCAGGATCTGTGAATGATTGAAGAATTTGTGGATGTATGTTTTTACCAATTAACATATCTTCTAATTCCTCATTACTGATTTCAATACCTAAATCTTTGTATTGTTTAACCATTAAGTAATCATTCATTACTTGAGTCCATGTTTGTTCACGAACCTGATTTAGTGTATTTTCATCAAGATTTTCTTGTTGAGAACGTTTTTTGAAGTTTTCGGTATTGATTTCTAACCTTTCTTCAAATTGACGGATTCCAATAGTTTCACCATCAATTTCAGCCACATTGTTGCTGCTTGCTTGTCCACTGAATAAACTAGAATTGCTGTTTAGTGCATCAGAAATCACAAAGAGTAACAGGGCACCACCGACAACACCAATTGCCAATCCGGACCTGTTTCTTATTTTAGTTAAAATTGCCATCTATATAGATTTTTAAAGAGTGGCAAAAATAACGGCCATTTTTTCAAAAAATCAAATGAATATTGTGTCTTTTTTAATTGTTTTATGCTTTGGCCTATTTTTGGTCGCTTAAAATATAGGTTTATTCGCTAATAAATTTCTGATTATTAATAAGATTTGAATATGAGTGATTCTAAAAAATTTGGCAAGTTATATCTGATTCCCAATGTGTTGAGTGATGATAATACCGATGATTTTATACCAGAAATGGTTAAAAGAATGGTTCATCACATCGATAGGTTTGTGGTTGAAAATGAAAAGGATGCAAGGGCATTAATCAAAAAATTAAAATTAGAAAAGCCACAAAATGAGCTGAATTTTTGGAAATTAGACGAACATACACCCGAATCTGAGATTGGAAACTTGCTAATTGCACTCGAAAATGGTCAGGATGCAGGAATAATTACTGATGCAGGTTTGCCTTGTATTGCGGACCCGGGTTCTTTGCTTGTTGCTTTGGCTCATAGAAAAGATATTGAGGTTGTTCCTTTACCAGGTTCTTCCAGTATTTTGCTTACTTTGATGGGTAGCGGTTTAAATGGACAAAGTTTTGCTTTTAATGGATATATTCCTGTAGATAAGGCACAAAGAGCTAAAAGAATTCAGTTTTTGGAACAATTGGCTTTAAAAGGTCAGACCCAAATATTCATGGAAGCTCCTTACCGAAACAATGCTCTTTTAGCAGATGTACTTCAAAATTGTAAACCCAATCTGCGATTGTGTATTGGCTGCGATTTAACTTCAAATAAGAGCTTTATACGAACCAAAACAATTGGAGATTGGAAAAAAGAAATGCCTGATTTACATAAGAAACCGGTTATTTTTATCATCGGAATCTAATATTTCAAGCAATATTTTATTGAGTTTGACCAGTTTCAAGCAATAAATTATAAGCTCTTTGCTCTGGTAAATTCCATTCTAGCCACGATTTTTCACTAAATTCTTTCACAAAAGAAGACTTTCTGCTACTAACCTGTCCGCCAAAATTCGATTCGATTGAATTTACTTTCACTGGGAATCTGCTGAATTGTAAGCTATCTATTTGTTTTAATTTTGTGTTATCACTATTTAACCAAGGCAATGCAGCATCGTTTAATTGTAGCATAAATTCGTAATGCAAATAAGCTTTATCTGAATGATTGAAATTGTATCTGGCAATAATTCCATCCCAATTGAAACAGGCAGCTAAAATTGCAATAAAATATACTGAAATTGAATTGGTTGAGATTAAGAATGCAACTGATTTTTTATTGATGATTTTGTAGATAATACTTAGTAAAGCAATTGTTGCAGCAAACAAAAAGAAGTAGATAAAAATTCGTTTATAAGCCAATGCATAAAACTGCACATAGTAGGTATTACGAACTGCTACAGCAGCTACCATCAATAAATTTTGTGCTATCCAAAGTATAACCAATGCTTTAAAGAATCCATTGTTTTTCATAAACAATAAATTTCCATTGAGGTAATATATTGTGATGGCAATAGAAATCAACAAAGCAAAGATGAGCAGATAAGTACCCTCATGAACAAATCCTTTTAGCAATTGCCCTGTCCAAGTAAAGCCAAACCAAACATTTTTAACTTCTAAAAAATTTTGCCATGCCAACATTAAGTTGATGATGATAAAAAATGAAATAGCAACTTGTTGTTGTCTTAAAAGCAATCTATTTAATTTTCTGAATTCGGGTTTTTTCTTTTTACGCAGAAGTTCCATTTCCAGTGATTGTTCTTTTGAGACTAATTTTTCCGAATAGGTTTTCACCAAAAAGAAAGAAAACAGTATTAATCCCAATATGTAAAGCAGAATTCCATCAAAAGAAAATTCACCAAAAAAATCTCTAATGCTATTCCATACAGCTTTGAAACTTTCCCCGAAAAATTCATTTGCTGAAGCGTAAATGGAAACCAGAATGATTAAAGTAAAAGCAGGTAGGAAAAAGAATCTGACAAAATTTTTCCAATTGCTTTTGCTTTCTGTGCCACCACTTAGTCCTTGAATTAAACTGACTCTAGCATTACTTAAAGCATAGAAAAAGTAATTTGGAGCAAATTGAATATGTTTAATTTGGGTATAGTGTACAGTTCCAATAAACAGTGCAAATGATAGCCAAAACATCAAAATTCCTAGTGTATTATGTCCCAGAACAACTGATTGTCCACTAAGAATTAATCCAACAATTAAAATTACAAATCCTCGTGAAGTTGCGCCGGTTCTTGTCCAGAGCCAAGCACCAATAGTAACTAAGCTAAGTAAAAAATAATTTAAACCAGGTGATTTGTGGTAAAGAAGAAAACAGAATAAGCCTGCCATCAATAAAATGAAGGCACGTGTAAATTGTTTTGATTGATTCATAGCCATTTGAAACGCAACGTATAAAGGATTATTTTATAATAATAATTGATTTTGCTACGATTTGCCCTAACTAACAATGAGTAGATTTGTTACATGATAAATATCAATTAGTTGCAATTTTAATAGAAACTATTATTTTTGTCTAACATTTGTTAGGCATATGGCAAGTTTAGTCGTTTCAAGAAAAGATCAAATCATTCAGGTAGCTGCTGATTTATTTAAGATTAGAGGATATGAGGCAACCTCAATGAGAGATATTGCCCAGCAATTGGAGATTGAGGCTGCCAGTTTGTATCATCATATAAAATCGAAAGAGGAGATTTTAGAAAAGATTTGCTTTAGTATGGCTGATCAATTCTTAACCGGTATAGAAGAAGTAAATGATATTTATTTTAGTGCTGAAGAAAAACTCAGAATGGCAATTAAAAGTCATGTGAGAGTTTTAACAGGGAATTTATCGAAAAGCACTGTTTTTCTTCATGAATGGAGAAGTTTAAACGGAGAAAAATTAATTGAATTCAAAGAGTTAAGGGATAAATACGAAAAAGGATTTAAAACCATCATTCAAGATGGAATTAATGAAGATATTTTTGATGATGTTGATTTAAAATTTGCAGTATTAAGTGTGCTAAGTTCAGTTAACTGGATTGCAGAATGGTACCGCGTAGATGGTGGTATGACAGCAGATGAAATTGCCAACAGAATCAGTGATTTTGTGATGGGAGGACTTAGAAAAAAATTAGTTACGGACCCACATTTTAAAGGATAAAAATTAAACCAAAAACCTAATACCATGTACGGAAACGCTTACATCGACCCAAATGAGAAATTAAACGGAATTCTCGCAGGAGAGGATCCGGTAAAATTGGCTGAATTCGAAGCCAGAATTCAAAGAGGTGAAAAAATTGAACCTAAAGATTGGATGCCAAGAGAGTATCGCAAACAATTAATTAGAATGATTGAACAACATGGTCATTCTGAAATTATTGGTGCTTTACCTGAAGGTACTTGGATTACCAGAGCTCCAGGCTTCAAAAGAAAATTAGCTTTAATGGCTAAAGTTCAAGATGAAGTTGGACATGCACAGTTACTTTATAGTGCTGCTGAAACTTTAGGAAAAAGTCGTGAAGAAATGATTAACGACCTCATCACAGGTAAATCAAAGTACTCAAACGTATTTAACTATCCAGCTTATACTTGGGCAGATGCTTGTATTATTGCTTGGTTAATTGATGCGGGTGCTATCATTAATCAGGTTGCAAATGCAAAAGGTTCTTATGGTCCTTATTGCAGAGCTTTAGATAGAATTTGTACTGAAGAATCTTTCCATTTAAAATATGGTCATGATAATATTGTAACACTTGCAACCGGAACACCTGTTCAAAGACAAATGGTTCAAGAAGCTTTGAATCGTTGGTGGCCACCAATCATGCATTTCTTTGGTCCTTCAGATAAAATATCATCACATACTGAAATTTTAATGAGATGGAAAGTAAAGATGGCTAGTAATGATGATATGCGTCAACAATACTTAAATATGTATGTGCCTAAAATCTGGGATTTAGGTTTGACTTTACCTGATCCAAATCTTCGTAAAAATGAAGAAACAGGAAAATGGGATTATACTGAGCCAGATTGGGATGAGTTCAAAAGAGTAATCAATGGCGATGGTCCTTGTAATGCAGAAAGACTTGCAGTTAGAAGGAATGCTGAAGAACGCGGCCGTTGGGTTCGCGAGGCTTTAAAAGTAAATCAGTCTGCTTATGTTGTGCCATTAGCTTAAACCATAAAGACCAAACTTATGATTAACTCACTCGACCCCCGCATTACTAGGGCTCAGATAGAAGAAAATAATACGATTGCCCCTTTGGATACTTTAGACCAATGGGAAACCTATGAGGTATTTCACCAAAAACGTCGTGGCGACCAACACATACATGTTGGAATTGTACATGCTGCAAATCCTGAAATGGCTTTAATTTTCGGCAAAGAACAATATGGCAGAAGAGGTGTAAGTGTAAATATTTGGGTTGTTAAAACCTGTAATGTTTTTGCTTCAGATTATGATGATTCAGACATCTTTGAAACCGTTCCTGAAAAGCAATACCGCGAAGCAGGAGGTTATAAAGTGATGGAGAAAATCAATAAATACAAAAAAGAAAAAGCACTTTAATCATCAATCAAAATTATGGAAGCAGTAAAAGAATTATTGTATAAAATGGCTGATGATTTATTGATCTTTGGTCATAGAAACAGCGAATGGACAGGCTTAGGTCCAATTTTAGAAGAAGACATTGCATTCTCATCTATGGCTCAAGATAAAATTGGTCATGCACAAGCTTTGTATCAGATTTTACATGAACTTGGTGAGCAAGATCCTGATACCATTGCATTCACAAGAGAAGCCTCAAAATTTCACAATTGTCAGTTAGTTGAATTACCAAACGGCGAATATGATTTCAGTATGGTTCGTCATTTTTTATTCGACCATGCTGATCAACAAAGATTTGAAATGTTGGCAAACAGCAGCTTCGAACCATTGGCAAAAGTGGCTAGAAAAATTAAAGGTGAAATTAAATACCACGTTTTTCATGGTGATACCTGGATTGTTAAATTAAGCAATGCAACAGAGGTAAGTAAGGCGCGTATGCAATCTGCTTTGAATGAATGTTGGAACTATGCTTTGGGTATTTTTGAAAAAGGAGATTTTGAGAAAGAATTAGCAGAATCTGGTGTGTTTGCAGGCGAAGCTGCTTTACAAGAAAGATGGTTGGCTAAAATTACTCCAATCATTGAAAAAGCTGGATTAAAAATCCCTGTAGAATCAAGCTGGGAGCCTGTTTATGGTGGACGTAAAGCATATCATTCAGATTATTTGGCACCACTTGTAGAAGAAATGAGTGAAGTATTTAGAGTAGATCCTTCGGCGGAATGGTAATTAGAATTAACCATTAGATTAGGTTTAATTCAAAAATTTTATCAAATAAAAATAGGCTGTTTCAATATTTGGAACAGCCTATTTTGTGTTTATAGGTTAATGTATAAAAGGAGAGTTTAGAGTTATATGCGGAATCCTGAAGTCATATAAAAAACAAAGCCCCACCTGCAAAAACAGATGGGGCTTTGTTAAAGAATCTTAGGTATTACTTTTCAACTGAAATTTTAACGATTTCAACTTGAGTACCAACTTCCACTTTTACAAAGTAGAAACCAGCTTCAAGTTCATGATTAATTTCCGCAGAAAGCAATCCATCAGTATTTACGAAATTGAAACTACGAACTGTTTGTCCCATCATATTGATGATTGAAACATTTGCATTTTCTTCAATTTGGTTATTGATAAATGAAATATTAAAAGTTCCATTGTTAGGATTAGGATAAACATTTAATGAGTTAACCAAAATTCCTTCTGTTACTTCTTCTAATTCATTGATACCATTTTTAGATAATGTTGTTGTTCCATTTAAGCTAAATGTTTTTGCAGTACCAGTACCACAATTGTTTATAGCTTCAACTCTCAAACTACCAGATTTGAAAAGATTTCCAAAACTTAATGATAATGTATCAGTAGTTGTGATTACAACATTGCTAGAAACTGAACCAGATAAAGCTGTAACGTTTGTAGCTGGAATTGTCCAACGGTAAGTAGCAATTTCTGCACCATTTGTTACAGAAGCTTTGTAACGTACTGTTGTGTTTTTAATAGCAGCACCAGTGCTTATAACTTTGAAGATAGAAGCTTTTTCTTCTCTGATTGTTTGAGAAAGAGCTATTCCATTTCCTGCATTGTTATAAGGAGTTACTCTTATAGAACCACTTGTAAATGATGAATCAAATACAATTCCAATTGAATTGGCAGTAGTTTTGATTGCTCTTAATGGATTTACAGTAGTATCATAATTTGCTACTAATGAATCACCAATTCTGCTGATTCTAGAACCTCTAGGTAAAGTAAATGTATAACCTAAATTGTGAACCGGAGTAGCAACAACTGTAATATCAGCCTCAGAACTTAATCCTGTGTTTACAGAGATTAAACAAATATTGTTAATGAAAGGATAAGCTTTAATTACAACATTATCAGCTAAAGCAACACTTGGAGTTAATGATACAATGAAGTTGTTAGCATCAATAATTTTTGAAACTACAGTTCCTGCTCTGAAAGTTCCTGTTCCAGATGCTAAATCAACCAACATACCTTCTTTTAATCCATTTGTTGAACTTACAGTAATTACATTCACAAGGTTAGTAGCACCAGCATTTGAAGTATAAGTATCAAATGTGTTTTGTGGAACAAAGTAAGCAACTAAAACTGCTCCATTAGCCACGTTTGTAGTCATGTTATTAGCTACTCTAAATTGTGTTGAACTTAAGATAGAATCAACAGTATTAGAATTACCCATATTACCTGTTCCACTAAGTACTTTAACTAAAGAACCAACTTTTAAATCTGTAGTGCTGTTAACATTTACAATTCTATTAGAAGAACCAGTAGTTGCAACCGAAGTCCAAGTTCCTTTTGCAAGGTTCTTGTTCTGATTTGTAGTTAATGCATCAATTGTGAACATTGGTAAGTTCTTAGAAATCTTAATAGAATCTTTTGCAGAAGTTGTATTTGATAATAGATTAGTTGCTGTGCAATAAATGTACTTAGCTTTTGCAGCAGGACTTGAGAATTTAATAGGATCAGCAAACTGAATGTTTAATGATTTTGTACCTTGACCTGAAACGATATTTACACCAGTTGGAACAACCCAATTATAGTTATCCGCACCACTTAAAGTATTAGCTTGAATGTTTAAGGTTGAATTATTACTAATTACACCTATTTCAACTGAATCTTGAGCAATTGTAATTGGATCTAAAATAGTTTCAGCGATTGTCATTAATAACATTTGACCACCTTCTACTATTTCAGTTGATTTGGCATAATGAGCTTGGTCAACCAATAAGAATTTACCTTTTCCAAGAATAGTAGCCATATCAATAATACCAGATGACTCTTCATCTTGAGTTAAGTAGTTTGCAGCACCCGAAATAAACCTTGTAGAATCATGTTGTGCAACTAAAGATAACTGGTCATTGGCAACATTATAAGACCAAATTTTACCATTGTGTACGTTGTTACCAACATCTTCTTGAATTAAAATATGACCTAAAGTATCAAATCCAATATTATCCATCATTTTAGGACCTTCAGTTCCATTTAATACAGCACTGATTGTACCACCAGTGATTGTATTTGAAGCTGATCTGAATCTTAATCTCCATAATCTGCTTGGTGCAGAAAATGAGTTAGTAGTTACAAAGTAGAAATCAGTAGGGTTTTTAGGATCCCAAGCACCATCTTCAGGACGTAAGAAGTTTGTAACATTTAATGCATTACTTCTTGAGTTGAGTGAAGCACCTGTTGAGTCACGAACGATACCTAAATCAACCAAAGTAAACGTAGTATCTCTTGGAGTGGTTCCGCTAATTTCTGTAGGTAATCCTGCAACAGCAACACCATATAATTTACCATTGTTTAAACCAGCTCTATCAATTTCTGTACCAGTATTAGTTTTTGTACCAACATAGAAATATACTTGACCAGGAGTTGCATCATCCATACCAGCAACAACAGTTCTATCACCAGCGAATGGAGAAGCTACTGCATTTTCCCAAGAGAATTTACCTAAGTAAGGCAATTCATAAGTTGTACCAGCATTTACACCTGTAGCGATGTGAGCAAAAGCTCTACCTTCAGCACCAGATTCTTCACCATTTAAGAAGATTCTTTCTTGAGTTCCTCTATTAGTTCTGCTATTGAAAAAGGCACTAACAGCAGGAAGATCAGCTGAGCAGAATCTACTGAAACCAGAAACCATTGGGGTATCTGAATTGTAATTCACAAACTTTTTAGAAACATTGTCCCAAAGTCTAACTTTTTGAATCAAATCAGAACCACTTACAATTGATAAATCAGCTTTATTGATTACCCATTTAGAAACAAAAGCTCCTTTATTACCATGTGCACGATTCACACCTACAGTATTACCTAACTCATGGTTAATTAAAGCAGTAAATGTTCCATTACCATTGTCGAATGCACCAACTCCATCAGGAATACCGACCATTTTGTATGAACCCACTGAATCACCAGCAGTTATAATTGCATCAAAACTAACATCAGAACGAGTTGGAACTAAATAAGGAGTTTGTGAAGAGTTAGCTAAAATACCTAAAGAAGCTTTATAAGAATCAGGATTAAACATACTTAAGAATTGACCACCCTCAACAATTTCTCCAGCTATGCTATAATGCGCTTGATCAACTAAAATGAATTGTC
>JAIYDG010000668.1 GCA_027487625.1 Bacteroidota bacterium | reverse complement strand
GAATTTCAACAAAATTTTAAAATCTTGAGTCTTGATCCTGGATTCTATCATTTTGGTTGGGCATTGGTAGATCCAAATGATCCTACAGAAAAAGTAGAAGTTGGATCCATTTCGATTGGAAATTATGGAACGGATTTAAAAGGTCGGATAACAGAATTAAAAAGAATGTTTCAGATTCTGAAGGAAAAGATTACTCCTCAAGATGTCATTTTGATCGAGAATCAGTTTAAAGGACATATGAAAGGATTACAGTTGATTATGTTGACTTTATTTTCAGATTATGCAAATGTACACGTGATTCACCCAGTGCATGTGAAAAAGTTTTTTCATTATCAATCGACTGGATATCGAAACAATAAATTGGAATCGGTGGAAGCGGCCGTCAAACTTGCTCCCTCTGTTTTTACTACTACGACTTGTGATGTAACAGGCAAAAGACAGAGAATGTATGGTAGAATACATGACAAAGCAGAAGCTTACATGCAAGCCATTTTCTGGGGAATTGTTCATGGAAGTATTTCTAATGGTATCCTTACAAGATTGTATACAGTCATTCCAAGTAAAAAACAAATTATTATAAAAGGAAAAGATGAGGCTGTTTCGACCAGTCATGACAGAGAATCACATTGCGCCATTGAGATTAGGGATGGGCCCTCAGCCGACCAACTTGGCCAATCAGATATCGATGGTGGGACAGAGGGTACAGAATTACGAGACTTTACCTCAAGTCCCAGACACGACGAATGATTTGATTATCGAAGAAGGGAGAAGCAAGACTTTGGGAACATCGAGTGCCAAAAGTGCAACTAGTTCAACAAACATGTTTTCTTTTTATAAACCATTCACTGGATCTTTTTGGGGTGATACAACCATCGTTGCTTTTGTTGTTTCCTGGGCATATATACACTGGAGATCCAAAAACCCTTACTACAACTAACAACTAAAACGATTTTTGCGCGCTTTCTTTTTGTTATGTAAAATCAAACAAAAGCGTTAAAAGAAAAAAAATTCTGATTCCTAACGATATAAAGACACACACGCAAATACATATCCAACAAAAAATGAATTCTGAAGCAGAACAGATGATTGTTTTAAGTGCCATTTTTATAGTATATGCTTTTGCAAATATGCATTATTATAGAGACTATTGATTCAAATAATCCCATAAAAAATTCTGATGTATAGATCAACAAAATAGAAAATGTCAAATAACGAAGCCACTTTAAGTCTTGCTTTTGGATTTGCCTTGTTATATGGATTAATGGTGTATAGTAAATACAAATAGTAATGCTTATAATAAAATTCTTATTTGTATAGCAACATCTCTCTTTTTTTTTTGAAGAAAACCGAAACTAAAAAAAAAATCAAGCATGAAAGAAATTGGCAAATTTGGTGTTTTTGGAGTTGGAATGGCTATGTTTTGGAGTGTGATCTTTGGATTAAAGATCGCCGTGTTTTATGGCAGAAAAACACCCGGACGTTAACCAACAAAAAAAAATTCTATTCTTTTTATATCATATCGTAGATAACGTATCGTTATATCGTAGATAGAGTATCATTTTTTTCAAAATATCATAACAAAAAAAAATGGCTGGCAGAGTTTTAGTGGATCAAATTCAAGATCATCAAAGATACTTTTATGTGGGTCTAGGAGGTGGTTTATTGCTTTACTTATTGACTCAAATATTCCGAAAGTAACCCGAATTTTTTTTTTCGTCCGAGAAATACACCTTTTTTTTCTATCCCCTATCGTAGAAAGATACCTTTTAAAAAAATGTCACGAGCTGGAAGATTTCAATCGGAGAGACACATACCGTCTGCGAGTCGATTTCTGGGTGGGTCACCTACTTCTATACCCCATTACAATGCTGTGTACAATACACCATCCCATCGAGTAGGGTTTATTGGAAGAAACAAAGACAGACCGGAAGATTTGAGAGATGCCATGAGACCATTTGTGGGACAAATTAACTACGAGACGACAAAAAGAAAAGGAAACGCGATCGTCATGATGCCTTCTGCCTCCAATGATTATGAACCGACGAGAATGAACACAGGAAAGTTTTCTAGCCGCAAGCCAAAGCCAACGAATAGTATTGCATCGAAAGGAAAACGGTTTTTTGGTAACTTGATTTCTCGAAAATAAATTCTGATCTCTTTTTTTACATGAGTAATACTTTTTATAAAAAGGATACAAAAACAAACAAATAAATGGACGATAGACCCCCACAACAAAACACACAAGAGAATGAGATTGGCGATATCCAAGAGAAGGAAGAGAGAGAAAAACAAGTTCGCATTTACCAGCGAATGGTAGATCAAGTGAAAGGATATGCGCAATATTTTTTGATTCCCCAAAAACCGATGCCCGAGGATCAGGGGTATAGGAACAGAGATCCTTATTATGACAATCTGGGTCTGGATGAAAAAGGAGGAGACGCGATTGCAGCATTAGGAGATCCCAATTTATATTCGGATGCAAAATACAGACAAGAAATCGAGAATGGACGGAACAAAAAGAGATTGCCTACAGGTCGATTTGAGAAAAATCGATCGTATGTAGAATCAAATACAATTGTTGATCGAACATTTATGGTGAATAGAAGAGCACCACTTCCACCACAAGATATACAATCATTTTACACAGGAGTAGAAAACAAACAAGTATTAGCTGGAAGAGAACATCAATCTCTAATTCTTGCATCGAAGCGTCGATCGCTTGATCGACAAGATGTCGGAGCAAGTCAGCCCATTGATGTGTATACTCCAAAGACTCGTACTCGTGCGCCATTGATTTCACTGGATACCGAATCAGTCAAAGTTCCTAAGAGAGAAAGTGGAATCATGAAAATGCATCAATACAATATTGGTGATTATTATGAAAATCGATTGTCGGTGGAATCCACGCTGACCCCAGATTCCTTTTCAAATACGGATCGAGATGATTTGGCACATAGGTATGCAAAGATGGGCAACGGTGTGAGACGGGCAGCCCGTATTCGAGCCAATCTGCTGAGCCATACATCTTAACCTTCTTCGTTTTCATCCTTTTAGCAAAAGGATACAAAAAAATGTTTTACCGCTTTTGAAAAAAGCGTTATACAAAAAAATGTCTGATCATTCCCCTAATAAAACCCCGCTTTCTCTTTTTTTATCTCTCTCATTTTACATAAAAAAAATTAAGGCAAAATGGCAAATCATTTACAAGTACAAAAGACCTATGACCTTCCTGCAAAATTGTACCCGAATTCGTTCCGAGCTTTCAAGT
>JAIYDG010000028.1 GCA_027487625.1 Bacteroidota bacterium | reverse complement strand
AGCTCTCGGGGCAAAAACAATTTCTTCTGTAAATCCATTATAATCTAACCTCAAACCTGTTTGTAGTGAAATTCTATTGGTAGCTTCAATAAAATAAGTGATAAAGGAAGATGCATTTGTAGCGGATTTAACACCATTGCTATTAACCAAAGATGGCGTAATTACTTGGTAATTAAGCAAAGGATTGGGTAAATCTTGCCTTCTGAAAATGAAATTTGTATCATTAACCAATAAATTTCTATCGTTCGACAATTGCACAATATCAGCTTCAATCCCAAATAAAAACCTATCATTTTTAAGTATCGATGTTTCAACAAAACTTCTGAATCCGGTTTTACTTTCCCTGTAATTTTGGGTTTGAATACTAGTATTATAATTGAAAATTTTGCTAATCAATTCCC
Source organism: Bacteroidota bacterium (assembly GCA_027487625.1). GTDB lineage: Bacteria > Bacteroidota > Bacteroidia > UKL13-3 > UKL13-3 > CAISCU01. The sequence continues at coordinate 15,276 of JAIYDG010000028.1, read as the reverse complement.
CTTTTGAATCAGCTATAGGATAAGCTTTTCCAACATTAACATCGGAAGAATAACTTGAAAAATAAACTATATTCTTCCATACACTTTGTTTACCAATTAAAGTTCTTAAGTTCACAGAAGAAACAATTTTGTTCCGCTTAAAATCAGGTAAATAAAGCAAATTGAGTTCTTTGTCTTCATAAACATTATCAATGTCTCTCACAAAGCGTTCAGGACAAACCATCAGCAAAAAATTGAGTTTATTTTTCTTGTTGATTTCAGTTGTTGATTTTATAATCAAATCGCCATAACTAGGTAAACCAAGGCTTTTTAGTCCAACAACATGAACTAAAGGATAAAAATTTTGGTACCTAGCTGATACAAATAATGAAGTTTTCTGGTTGAAATAACTTGGACCATCATAATTTAAATTCACGCCTAAAAGATCAACTTGTCCATCAAAAACAGGGCTAGTTGTATTCCCTTCCTTGATGCTCAAACCCAAATATGAAGCACTTCTTCTGCCATACTCAGCACCAAAAGCAGCCCCTTGAAAAACGGCATTATCAATAACCCTAGGGGCAAAAATGCTGAACCTTCCTCCATTTGGATCATTAAAAAAACTATTCCCTTCTAAATGTCCAACTTCTGTGAGAGGCACATCATCAACCATATAAACATTATCTCTTACACCTTGACCTCTAACTGCAATTGCTGAATAAATTCCACCACTACTTGTAACACCTGGCAACATTCCTATAGCTCTGAAAACATCACCTTGAGCACCCGGATTTAATGAGATTTCGTCTCTGCTAAAACTAAATGTAGAAATTGGTTTCGACTTTACATTTTCAAAACGAAAAACATTAATATTAACTTCATTTAATGATTTAATATCTTGTTCTAATTCGATGAAAGAATTGATTGTTTTATTTTTTAAGACACTTTGATTGGGCAGAATGAATGTGAGATAACCCACATAAGAAATTTTCAATGTATAGTTTCCAATAGGTAGTTTATCAAAAATAAATTTCCCGTTTTCATCACTTGTTATACCTATTTCTGTTTCTAAAACCTGAATGACGGCACCAATAATTGGCTCCTTGGATTTTTGGTCGATAATTGAACCACTTAACTTCCCAGAATCGAAATCCTGTGCATTTAGTTGAATGAATAAAAAGACAAAAAATACAAGAGATAAAATTTGTTTCATAATTTGTTTGAAATCAAAATGGGATGTTCGCAATTTGAACTAAACAAAACTAAAAAAAGTAGACAAAAGTCGATAAAATTTGATTTCACAAACAAATTTATACCGATTAAAAAATCTAAACATCAGGTATTCCGGTTTAATCAGAATTACTATTTTCCTGGGATTGTGACTTCAAATAAAGAGCCTTCACCTAAAACAGAATGAAGTTTAATTGAACCATCTAATTTATCTAAAGCATGTTTAGTATTATACAGGCCAATTCCGGAACCTAAACCTTGTGAACTTGCTCTAAAAAACATATCAAAAACTTTATCCTGGTATTCTGCTTCTATACCAATTCCATTGTCTTCAACACGTATAACAGCCATATTATTTTTTATGTCGGCATTCAGTTTTACAAACCTATCGACACCATTTTCTTTTTGGTATTTAATTGCATTTGACAACAAATTTTGCAATACAACCATTATCACCATTGGGTCAGAAACAAATTCACCGCTTTGTTCAACTTTTACATCCAATTTGATTCTTTGAGTAAGTGTATCAGCTACATACATAGCACTCAAATCATCCATAATTTTTTGGAATCGAATAGGACGAAGTGTTAACTCACCTCTTTTTACTCGGTAATATTCAAGCAGATTTTTGATAAACTCATCAAGTTTTCCAACATTTTTCTGAACATAATAAATGAGGGTATGAATTTCTTTCAGGTTTTGTTCTTTTTCAATGAGTTGAGCGATGGCTAAAATACCCATTAATGGAGAACGTAAATCATGAGAAACAGAATAAACAAAACGATCTAAATCTTTGTAAGCAGCAATAAGTTCCTTATGTTTATCTGCTAAGATATTTCTTGTTAGATAGAATTTATAACCTTCTTCAATTGCTGTTTTAATATCAGCTTCTTGCCAAGGTTTTTTAATATATCTAAAAATATGACCTTTATTAACAGCATCAATTAGAGATTCAATATCTGAATATGCAGTAAGTAACATTCTAACCGGTTCTGGATAATTGACTCTGATTTTTTCAAACATTTCAACCCCAGTCATAAAAGGCATTCTGAAATCAGAAAGTATGATTTGAAATTCCTCTTCATCTAATATCTTAAAGGCTTCTTCGGGAGAATTAGCCAGTTTGATATTAAAATCAAATCGAAATGAGGCTTTAAAAGCTAATAAATTATTCTCCTCATCATCAACATACAATACCTTAATTTTTTCAGATTTCATTTTACTTTATAATTTATGATGAACAGGTAATTTTATTTCAAAACGAGCCCCTTCATTAACTTTTGAAAATACACTTAACTTTCCTTCATGTTTTAGAACCGTTTGATATGCAATTGACAATCCCAATCCAGTTCCTTCACCAACAGGTTTTGTAGTAAAAAAAGGATCAAACAATTTGCCTTGAATTTCATCCGGTATTCCAATTCCATTGTCTTCAAAGTAAATAAAAAATTCGTCTCTATCCTGCTTTGTAGTAATACTAATTTTTCCACCAGAATCAGAACCAAATTTAGCTTTAATAGCATAAATGGAATTTGATATAAAATTTAGAAAAACCTGATTTAATTTACCTGGGTAACAATCAATGATTGTTTCTTTTGCAAAATTTCTAACTACCTCAATTTTACCCATTTGGTTATTTAAAATGATTAATGTTGATTCTATACCTTCAACTATGTCAGCTTTCTTCATTACATCTTCATCGGTCCTTGAGAATATTTTCAAACCTTTTACAATTTCAGCAGTTCGGTTTGCACCTTCATCAATTCCCTTTAATAAATGTTGTATTTCGACCAAAAGATAATCAAAATCTAATTCCGACTTCAATTCTTCAATTTTTTTAAGGTTTTCCTTAAAATCTGGGTTAGTTTTTGCGAGTGCTTCAACTTCATTGTATAACTCGAGAATCATTTTTACATCTCGTTTTAATGGGCTAATATTTGAAGTAACAAAATTGATAGGATTGTTGATTTCATGAGCAATACCGGCTGTTAATTGTCCTAAAGAAGCCATTTTTTCCTGATCAACCAACTGACTTTGTGCCTCTTTTAAATCTTTTAATGTATAGTTTAACTGCAAATTACTTTCTGTGAGTTCAATGGTTCTATCACTAACCATTTTCTCTAAGATTATATTCTGTTCCCTAATTATCCTTTGATTTTCGAGGGCTGCCTGATAAGCTTCTTCTTCTTTTTCTCTCTTTTGTTTTTGTAGCGTACTAATTCTATCTGCCAAAGCGAAAGAAAGCAAAATAATTTCAGAAGCGGCTCCAGCAGGCATTCCGAAACTGGTAAAAGTATTAAATGGAAGTATATTTAAATTTCGCAATACAAAAGACAAAATTCCAATAATAAATAAGGTCCATGCAATCATGAAAAATCCCGCTGAACGCTGACCTTTTCTATAGATTATAATTGTTGTATAATAAACAAATACACCTCCTATTGCTCCCATTAAATCCATTAGAACAGAACTCGTATGGTAAAATCCCAAAAGCCTAAAAATGCCTGCTGTTAGATAACCAATTAAAATACCCAATATTACTTTATCCTGCATTGGAGCATAAACATGAGTTTGCATAAAATTACGCAAAAACAATACTGCAAAAACCCCAGACATAGCTGGAAGGAAAACTATGGAGTATTTGTATATATCACCTTGATTTGCAAATAAAAACTGATGGGTATGTCCGCTTAATGTTATTTGAGAAATGCCTATAAAAAAGATATAAATTACATAATACAAGTAACTTCTATCTCTAGTTATGGTATAAATGAATAAGTTGTAAAACAACATTACCATTACAATACCAAGAAAAATACCATATATAATATCCCTTGTATTGGAATAACTTCGAACTTCCGAAATTTTATCAATCTGAACTGGTAAAATCATTTGCTCAGTACTCCTGAATCTCATGACCATTTTTTTTACTTCACCTTTTTGTAATTGAAAAGGCAAAATAATCATCACAGAAGGATAGGCTCGCTTATCAAAATCATCTAAAATATTACACTTAATTTCTGTTATAGTTCCATCATAGTTCAATGTAAATAAAGATATTGAATCTAAAAGGGGATGGTCAATTCTAATACATAAATTTGAATCATTTTGCTGATTTAAAACCTCAAAATAAGTCCAAATTACTTCATCGGTATGGTCTAAATTTAATTGGCCTTGTTGAAACTTAAATGCATTTGGATTCTTAAAAATATCTATTGCTGAAATTTTATTTTCAGCATCTTTTACAATACCAATATTGTCGATAATCAAAAGTTTTTCACCCTTGAAATTTATTCGAGAGTCGAATGAAAATCCAAAAAATGGATTGACTAAAAGAATTAAAAACAGATACTTACGCAAGGCTTGGTAAATTTAAATCATAACAAAATTCCATTTCTCCTTTAGGACCATGTTCTAAGGAAATTCCGGATAAATTATTTCTTATTTTTTGAATTTCAATTTTTTCATTTGGATTTGCATGAGGAAGATCATGTAAGTCTCTTATTATTAAACCAGTAGCTGTTAAATCTTCTTTTGGATAATAAAAAGTTCCATTATTTCCCAGTTCTCTGGTTATATCAAACCCAACTTTTAAACAATTTCTTAAAGTAGCTGGCGAACATAAGGCCATTAAATACTGAATATTTAATTGGCTGGTAATTGCTACTCCTATTCTGCCCATGTAAATACTACCAATGCCATAACCTGCCACCTCTCTTGAATTCCAAAGGCCACAAAATTCTGCAACATTCAATTCACCTAATGCTTCAACATAAGGATAAATTCGGTTATCCAAAACAGCAATTGCATCTTCTAATGGCATGGGCAATTTTTTACTATGTAATTGTATTCTTGCTCCACCAAAAATCCTATCCCTATTTTCATCTTCAACAATAATTACATAGGTATTGGGATCTCCTATCCAATTAGAAGAACCAGATGTTACTTTGGTTACACCATAAGACTCAAGAACCTTCCTATGTCCAGCTACATAACGAAGACATGAATCTTCGTCATCTGTTACTTTAAAGGCTCTTATATGAATCATCTTTATTGGGCTTCAAAATAAATATCTTCGATCTTTTTTCTGTATGAATTAATTGTTGGCCGGTCTGCATCTGTAAACCTGAAAAGGAAAAATGCCTGTTTATTTTCAAGTTCTGGCAAAACCGAAAAAAACTGTTTTTTCATTTTTGACATATGAGAAAAATCAGATTCATCCAAACCTTCTGCAGCATTGTATTTTAAGAGCAAAAACAACATTTGAACAATTGGATGTAAGCCAAAGCCTAATTTATTCGCCTCAATCCAAAATTGCTCCATGGCCATTCCTGCCTTTATGTATAAAGTTTCGTCATATTTATCTAAACATAAAACTCCAATACCTGCAGAATGTTTCACTTGTTCAATTGTTAAGCTTTTAATAGCACTTCCGCCACCAATTGCTTTAATCATTTTCATAACTCTGAAATCTTTCGCAACTTTTAATCCGGTTCTTTGAGCAGTTGTTAAGTTTAAAAGACGCAAATCAATACCGGTTCCTGTTTGCTCCGCCTCTTCAGCTGTCCATCTAATTTCTTTTTGTAATACATCTTCATGTCCTCTTTCATTTGTAATTACCATCATTTCTGCTTCAGCCAAAATGGGACCAATTTCATGAAGGATTTTTGGATTGGAATAATAGTGAAAACTTATTCCAGAAAACTCACTCAAACATTGGTTTAATGAAGCCAAAATTTCAGGAGGTACAATATTTGATTTACTTACTCCTCTATTGGTGTATCTGCCTAAAATATCAGTTAATGAATAAGGTAAATTAGTAATGGTATTCATTGGACTAAATGAAGCCAATGCAATTAAAAATGGAAAAGCATCTTCTTGTAAAAATTCAAATTTTGTTTCCAACCTCAAATTAGATGCAGCAATTTGCATATTCTTCATTGCTGCACCTATTGACATTTTTGCTCCTAAATCATGAAAATCAAGATAAGAAAAAGACGCAGGAGCATCGTGAAAAACAAGAATAAACCCATTTTTATGCAAAAATTTCCAGGGTTGCGTATTTCCGCCACTCGGAGCATATTGCACAGATTGCATGATAATGGCTCTTTCTGATTCTAAAGGAATATAAGAAGCTTTTTTCTCGCCAATGATTAATTCACCAGCCTTAAAAATCCAATCTTTATCTATTTCCTGTGGGATTTCAATCTTTGATGAAGCATCGGGTGCAACATGAACACTTCCTAAAATTTCATCTAAATCAACATAAAATCGACCTGATACATTTGTATGATTTAGCAAGATTTTACGAGAAGCTTCTGCAGCAATTCCTCCACCTTTAACAACATCTGAAGCCAATTGAGGCCAGCTGCTAATCGACTTTTGTACTTCAATTAAACTTGCTTTCATTCTGGAAGAAATAGTTTCGATACCAACCATTGGAAGTAGGTATTGAATTTTATCTTCCTGACTTAATCCTTTTAGTTTTTCGGCATCCAAATCACCAACCAAACCATGTAAAAGCGCTCTTTCAGGCTCCAAATCAAATCTCTCTATATCCAACATTCCTCTATCACTGGTTTCCATAATCACTGGAATTTTCAGAGAACGAGCAACATGTCTGGCTAAGATTTTTATATCTAAGCCATCACATTCTTCCACTAATAAATCCAATTTACCACCTTTATTAAAAAAGCTTTGAATATTATCCTCAGTTAAACCATCATCAAAAACAACAACCTTTATATAAGGGTCGATTTCAGCGATTTCTCTTGCACACAAAATAGCCTTATTAACTCCGATTTGATGAATTCCACTTCTAAGTCGATTTAAATTACTTAAATCAATTTTATCAAAATCAGCCAATCTTATTTCACCACAAGCTCTTTCCATGGCAATTGTGAGAGCAACCGACTGACCAACTGAAAGTCCAATTACACCCACTTTTTTAGTTGCTAATTCATCTCTTTCCTCTGGTGTAATTTTATACTGATTTCGATTAGTACGAACTACAATAAACTCCTCTTCAGGTAAAATATGGATTAGATTTCCATTCCATGGATAATAAACCCAATTACCATAATCTGATTCAGGAATTCCTGACAACAATTCTTGTTTTAACAAATAGGATTCCTTAGGACTAATTAAACGCTGCGGATTTTTACATTTAATTAATTCCTGAATTTGTGAATCAATTGTATCAAACTCTTGAAAGACACGGCCTTCTTTTCTCAATTTTTTCAGTTGAGTACTATCACTTTCTTTAGAAAGTTGGAAGAAAATGGGCTTGAATATATTTGTCACCTAACCTCTATTTAAATAGTATAAACGCAATTTATATAAATATTTTCGCTTTTTATGTAAAATACAAAAACCTCTCCTTAACTTGCATTGTAAATTTTATTCCACAAATTTTATATGACAGATAAGAAAATTCAGGTGTTATTTGTTGATGATGAGGAAAACAATCTTTTTTCATTTAAAGCAGTTTTTCGTTTAAAATTCATTGTTTTTACAGCTATAAGTGCCGATAGTGCTTTAAAAATTTTAGATGAGCACCCCGATATTCATGTTGTAATAACAGATCAAAGGATGCCGGAAATAACCGGGGTAGAATTTTTGCAAATATTGGTAGATAAACATCCTAATCCAGTTAGAGTAATGCTTACGGGTTACGCAAATCTTGGCGATACAATTGATGCTGTAAATAAAGGCAAAATTTTTCATTATCTGAATAAACCTTGGAAAGAGGAGGAACTTGAATCAACTATTTTAAGAGCCTATGAAAAATATATTTCAGAGGTAGAAACAAAAATTAGAGCTGAAAGAACTGAAATGGCTGAAAGAACTGCTGATCAAATGGAATTTCTGCTTCGACAAAAACTTCTATCTTAAATTTTCATAAAAACCTCTGTTGCTCCTCCTCCAAACTGAACTGTTAATGACAATTTATTTAGTTTTTCACAAACACTTCTGTTGCTCCCCCTCCAAACTGAACAGTTAATGTCTATTTATTTAGTTTTTAATAAACACTTCTATTGCTCCCCCTCCAAACTGAACAGTTTATGATTATTTATATAGTTTTTCATAAACACCTCTGTTGCTCCTCCTCCAAACTGAACAGTTAATTACTATTTATTTAGTTTTTCACAAACACTTCTGTTGCTCCACCTCCAAACTGAACCGAGAATGATTATTTATTTAGTTTTTCATAAACACCTCTATTGCTCCCCCTTCAAACTGAACAGTTAATTACTATTTATTTAGTTTTTAATAAACACTTCTGTTGCTCCCTCTCCAAACTGAACAGTTAATGTCTTTTTGTTTAATTTTTAATAAACACTTCAGTTGCTCCCCCTCCAAACTGAACCGGGTCTGCATCTCTGAATTCCTTAACCATATCTTTATGTTTTGATAACCAGGTTTGGATTTTATTTTTCAAATACAAATTTCCAATGCCATGTATAAAAACTATTCTAGGCATTTTATGCATAAAAGCTGCTTCTAAACTTTGGACAAAAACATCCATTTGAAACGAAACAACATCTTTGGCTGCTGGAAAACCTTTATTCAACAATGCATCATAATGCAAATCAATTAACTCTTCGGGTCTCGATTTTAAATCTGGTGCTGATGTAATTTTTTCAGTAAAATCTTTTTCCTTCAGTTTCTGCAAATTTAAAGTAAGATCATGCTCATCAATTCTATATTGATACGCTTGTTTGTTTAAAAAGAAACTAAACTTTAATGTTTGATGAAAACTTTTTGCATAAAAAGGCAATTCTTTTGCAATTGGAACAACCGGTTTTACTGTGTTTAACTCTATTGAAATCATTTGAATATACAATGTATTCCAATTTTGAAAATCCTCCATTTTATACTTTTTAAAAGCAATTGTATCCTCTCTTTCAATCACAAAATTCTGCTTGAATTTATAAACTTGTTGTTCTATTTCATAAACAGCAAGTAAAACTCTTTCAGTAAAATTATTATGAAACCAAGCTTGAACATCGTTATCATTTATTCGTTCAAAAGCAATAAAAACGCCAATTGGATTGCTATTTTGTTTTCTTGGCTTTTCAGCAATTACAGATTCATTGTTATTTCCGGCCTTTTCTTCAAACTGAATTTTAACAACTTGTGATTCTGGAACAGGAATTTCGAAATCGCTATCTACTGTTACTCCAATAATTCCTTTTGCCTGAATGGAAGTTACAAAACCTTCCATGTTTTCGTTGAGGAACCTAACTTTATCTCCTAATTTTATCATGATTGTATTTTCTTTTTTCAATAAAAAAAGCGGTCAAATATGACCGCTTCTTACTTATACATTAAATTTGAAATGCATTACATCGCCATCCCAAACTACATATTCTTTTCCTTCAATACTTAATTTTCCAACCTCTTTACAAGCCGACTCAGAGCCGTATTTGATATAATCTTCGTAGTGAATTACTTCAGCTTTAATAAAACCTCTTTCAAAATCAGAGTGAATTACTCCAGCTGCTTGAGGAGCTTTGAAACCTATATCGATAGTCCAAGCTCTCACCTCTTGTACACCAGCAGTGAAATAAGTAATCAAATTCAACATTTTATATGCTGCCTTTATCAATTTAGCAACACCTGATTCTTGTAAACCCAAATCGTTTAAAAATGCAATTCTATCTTCGTATGATTCTAGTTGTGCAATATCAGCTTCAATGGCAGCACTGATTACAAGTACTTCTGCATTTTCAACTTTTACTGCTTCTCTTACCATTTCAACATATTTGTTACCAGTAATTACGCTAGCTTCATCTACGTTGCATACATACATCACAGGCTTCAAAGTAAGTAAGAAAATATCCTCTACATGTTTCAATTCATCTTCTGTTACTTCTAATGTTCTAGCATTGTTTCCGTTTTCAAGATGATCTTTGAATTTATTTAACGCCGCTTCAGCTTTTACTGCATCTTTATCACCTGTTTTTGCAGCACGAGCAATTCTTAACAATTTCTTTTCAACCGAATCAATATCTTTTAATTGTAATTCAGTATCAATTACATCTTTATCTCTGATAGGATTTACAGAACCATCAACGTGAATGATATTATCATCTTCAAAACAACGTAGAACGTGAATAATGGCATTGGTTTCTCTGATATTTCCTAAAAACTGATTACCCAATCCTTCACCTTTACTTGCTCCTTTAACTAAACCAGCAATATCAACAATCTCGATAGTTGTTGGAACAATTTTATTTGGTTTAACAAACTCTGCTAATTTGTTTAATCTTTCATCAGGAACTGTAATAACACCCACATTTGGATCGATTGTACAAAAAGGAAAATTTGCAGCCTGAGCTTTTGCATTGCTCAAACAATTAAACAAAGTTGATTTTCCAACATTCGGTAAGCCAACTATACCACACTGTAACGCCATGTTTTATTTTACTTAAAGGATAAAACCTTTTTTTAATTTTTAATGAATTGTTTCATGTCTGAGATGATTTTTTCAGCCAAATTATTCGCTGTAGTTTCACTCGGACTCTCTGCATAAATTCTGATGATTGGTTCAGTATTCGACCTTCTTAAATGCACCCATTCTTTATCGAATTCAATTTTCAAACCATCAATTGTATTCATTGGTTGCTTTTTGTATTTGTCTTTTACTTTAGCCAATAAATCATCAATATTAATTTCAGGAGTTAACTCAATTTTCTTTTTAGCGATAAAATAATCAGGATAACTTTCTCTTAACATCGAGCAAATTTTCTTGGTTTTAGCTAAATGAGAAAGGAACAAAGCAATACCAACCATTGAATCTCTGCCGTAATGCAATTCAGGATAAATGATACCACCATTACCTTCACCACCAATTACAGCTTTAGTATCTTTCATCATTTTCACAACATTCACCTCTCCTACTGCACTTGCATTGTATTCACCACCATGTTTTTCAGTGATATCTCTTAATGCTCTAGTTGAAGAAAGATTAGAAACTGTATTTTTTACAAAGCCCAATCTATCTAAATGCTCTTGAGTAATATTAGCTAAAACATAATCAGCAATTGAAACCAAAGTATATTCTTCACCAAACATACTTCCATCTTCACTTACCAAAGCTAGTCTATCAACATCAGGGTCAACAACAATTCCTAAATCGGCATTGTTTCTTTTTACCTCACCCGAAATAGCAGTTAAGTTTTCAGGAAGTGGCTCAGGATTGTGTGGGAATTTTCCGTCTGGTGTGCAATAAATCTCTAAAATATCTTGAACGCCTAATGCTTTTAATAACATTGGAACAGCAATTCCTCCTGTTGAATTAACTGCATCAACAACAACTTTTAACTGAGCTGCTTTGATAGCTTCCACATCAACTAATTCTAATTTTAGAATTTCATTGATATGAATTTGGATATAATCGTGTCTTTCGGTTACTGTACCTAATTTATCAACTTCAGCGTATTCAACTTGGTCTAGTTCAGCAATCGACAAAACTTCTTTTCCTAATTCTTCTGAAATAAACTCACCTTTTCCATTCAACAATTTCAAGGCATTCCATTGTTTTGGGTTATGAGAAGCAGTTAGGATAATTCCTCCATTTGCTTTTTCCATGGCAACTGCCATTTCAACAGTAGGGGTTGTGCTTAATCCAAGGTCAATTACATCAATACCCAAACCCATTAAGGTTCCGGTTACCAAGCGGTTTACAAGGTCTCCGCTTAAACGGGCATCGCGACCAACAACCATTTTACAAGTAGCATCGGCATTTCTTTTAATAAGTGTACCAAAAGCTGCTGTAAATTTTACAACATCAAGGGGAGTTAAGGCATCACCTGGTTTACCTCCAATGGTACCTCTGATTCCGGAAATTGATTTAATTAGTGTCAAAATTCTATTCTATTTAGGGCTGCAAATTTACGACGACTAATTTAGAAAGGCTAAAATTGAATGAAAATAGCTTCTAACTATCAGATTAATAGCAGATTGTTTTATACGCATTTTCATGAATTTCATAATTTTTTCATCAATCATATTTTAAAAATTCGTAGATTTCAAAAAAATAGGAAATGAATACACTCAAATACCTGCTGATATTCTGCATTTTAGCACCATTTTCTTTAGAGATAAAGGCGCAAACTGTCATTATTTCAAAAGATAAGAACAAACAAATTATGGAATGGGTTCAGTGGCACAATCCATCAGCTAAAATATTTGAATTTTACTATTTGAATGCTGATAGCCAAATTTTATTAATCAACCAGGCTACTCATATCATTATTGGCGGTGGAGAAGACATTCAGGATGGAATTTATGGAGGAAGTGAATTTCCTGGTTTATGCGGAAAACCAAATCCTTATAGAGATAGTTTAGAGGTGGTTTTAATTCAACATGCCTTGCAAAAAAATGTTCCTTTATTGGGTATTTGTCGTGGACACCAATTAATGAATGCATCAACTGGTGGTACATTATTGGCTGATATTGATTCATTATTACATTCACCCATACAACACATGTTAGTAGGAAAAGATAGCGCTCATCAGGTAAAGTTTACAGAAAAATCAATATTTCACAAGAAATTTCAATTGAAAACAGTTGCTGTTAATAGCACACATCATCAATGTATTAAAAAACTTTCGCCATTATTTTTTGAAGCAGCAAATTCTACTGATGGTATCATTGAAGCCATTCAAATTAAAAATAAAAATCGTTTTGCCATTGGTGTTCAATGGCATCCAGAACGTCTTAGAGATGAAACCTCGCTGAAACTTTTAAAAGAATTTTTGAAATAGTGCTTTCTAAAAATTGAACTTCATATTTAATTACCATTAAAAGCAAAATGATTTTGAATACCTCAATATCCTTGGGCTAAAGCCTCAAGGCTAGTGAGGTATCAGCAGGATTTTCTATGGAAACATGATTAAATAATTACCCTGATGTTATGATATAATTTAAAGGTAAATAAGGTCTAATTAAAATTTCACTTACTTTTCGTACTCGGTACTTTTATTCAAAAACTGAGTTTCTAAAGGTATTATTCTTCCAATTTCATTATATAATTTCTCTTTGGGTACATAATAGGTATCAAACTTTACTTGTTTCCAAGCTTCAGGTTGGTAAGTATATTCACTAACAGTCAAGACCGTATTTTCAAAAAAGTCATTTTCTAATTCTTTGGGTAAAATTCTTGTTGCCAAAACAGAATTCCACTCAAAAAACTCAGCAATCTGATACCTTTTAATTCCCATGGCAGCATCAAAAAAATCATGTGTAAATTGATGATAAATCTCTTTTAAAAAGTATTTATTGTTTTTTGTTTCAAACTTCATTTTTAAATGAGCTCCTGCAAATTCAATGGTATATTTTTTGTTCGGTACTACAAAATTGTTGTTTTCAGGATAATTATAATTAGGATTACGAACACTTCGTCTTTCCATTTCTAAAAGCGCATAATTTTCTTTATCAACTATAAAATACCCTTCTTCAAAAGCCTCTCCACTAAAATAACCATTTTCATATCCTTCTATCGAATGTCTTTCAACAGGCAAACTTCTATTTTTATAATGAATTGTATACGTTGTTTTATTTAAAAAGGAACTGGTATCAAACTTAAAATCATAGTCATCAAAAGCTTTAGGATTCAAAGAATTTCGCATTAAATGGTATACCGGATTTTCATAAATTAAGTCTTTGATATCATCACTTAAATAATCATCAATTGGGTAATAATAATGACTCCTTCTTAATTGAATAATCGCGTAAGATTCTTTTGCTTTTAGTTCATTTCCTATTCGATTAATTTTATGAGCAATTCCCATTTGTGCTTCAAGTAAATTTTTGTATTTGCCATTGATTCTATGGTATTGTCTGAAATTTCCCAAAAGTAAAAAGGAACTGTCTAAATAATTGACTGGCATACTTTCAACCACTTTAAGCATAATATCTTTTGCACTTAAACCTTTGATTTTTGCTTCTTGTAATTCGAAACTTTGTTTATCTAAATAAACCTTCTTTTCTGATAAGCCTTCGGTTTCAAAACTCAAATTTCCCTTATAAGAAATATAACTGATATCAATATTTATAGTTGATGGCAGTTTCTTAAAAACTAACAATGCTTCTCCATTAATATCACTTCTATATATTTTTTTTGATTTGATGTCATCAACTTTAGCAAAAGGAATCGGCGTTGAATCACGGCTATCGAATAAACTTAGTTTGAATAACACTTGGGCGTTAATATTCGACTGAGTTATTGTTAATATAAAAAGCACAAGCAAAACAGTAGTAATTTTTTTCATGAGCAATTAATTTATAAAGAAGTCAGTAATTTATTTAAATTGGTTGAAATAAAAGAAAATTAGCTTTAATTAATCTACATCATTAAATAAAAGCAACTTCCGGTTAATTAAAACTTTATGGCAACCCCACTAAAAGCAATCCCATAATACCTTTTCGAATTGAATCAAGCCCAAATTCTTTTTGCTCCTATCAGATTAAAGCCAAATATAGGAGGAGGAGGGAAAAATTTGTAATGAATAATAGGATGAGTTAATTCTACTAGAAATAAACTGTAAAATTCTTATTATCGTAAAACAAAACATCAATTTCTTAGCCTATGAAAACCCCAAAACTCTTGTTGACTTTACTTTTAGTTTTGACACTAAAAACACTTTCAGCCCAGCAAAAACTGCATCCGCTGGTAAAGGAACATCACATTTTAAGTAATAAGTTAAGTTGGCAAACTACACAAATGCAAGATGTACTAGCTATTAAAACATTTGTAACAATTCAAAAGAAATTCAAACCTTCATTTATTGATGTTGATAATGCTATAAAAGTATTTTCAAGAATCAAAGATTTTAAGTCATCGAATAAGTGGATAGAATATTCAATGATTAACTTCGGTACTCCAATAGGTATTTACGACCAAAACGATTATAATATCACTGAAAAGGATATAAAAAAAATGAGGTGTTATAACAGACAAGATAGTCTTTATGATATTTATATTACTTATGAAAAGCATTTAGTTTCAACGAATCTGGTTCATCTTTTTCTTAATGATATGCTGTTTAGAAATTTTCT
>JAIYDG010000614.1 GCA_027487625.1 Bacteroidota bacterium | reverse complement strand
GCATCTGTATTGATTAATAAGAGTAGAACTTATAATGAAATCTATAAGGGAAACAAAGCTCAGATGAAGGCTGCCTACGAACTTGACCAATTAGAGAGCGATGTTAGTAAAGATTTGACAACTCTTTACAAAAACATCATTCGCAGCAAACAAGCAGGAATGTCAAAAGAAACAATGGAAAGAATGATCAGAAAAATCATGAAAAAATATTACGACAAAACGGATGAAATGATAAGTCACGTATATCATGGAGATTTAGGTGACATAGAAATGGAGCGAGCAGCTGCATTGCGGCGTATGTTAATTTCTCGTGGGAGCTATTACATGAACAGACATGTTGATTCTTCAGTTCCGTACATACCCATGAAAGATGTTCCGATAGAAAATAAATTATACGCAGATCATGTTAAACATACGGAACGAGAAAAAATAATGGCAGCCCCAGGTGTCAATCTAGACATCATACAATCAGCTTTTGATGGAGATCAGTATCTACCCCATAATCCAACAGGACTTGCAAATTTTCATCAACTGTCCACCCAACCGTCAGCTCTCCAGGAGCGGGTGGCAACAGTAATGGACGCTCTTCTGGGCAAGAAGCAAACACGTCAACTGGAAGGCGCGGAAGCGGCTCTAATCCAGTCGGTCCTAAACCGGCAGCCCTCCTCTCCCAAATCCAAAGCGGATCACAGCTCAAACCGGCAGCCCCTCCACCAGAAAAACCAGCTGTCAGCGCAAGAACCTCCCTCCTTGGATCAATTGCCGCAGGTCCAAAGCTCAAAAAGACCGGAGTTGACCTTAGCGGAACTATTGGGTCGCGCACTACGAGAGGAGAGGCAGAACCTATTACAGAAGGACAAAAGCAATCAGCCTCAATCCTATCAGCACTTAACAAACGCAGATCCCAAATCGCAGATTCCGATGACGAGACCAGCAGCAAAGCAAGCAGTGACTGGTAACGCGTTAGCTGACAAGGTCATGCCATTGATTACAGAAAAGGAAGCACCACTGGAATTGATTGAAAGATTGGCCGAAATTATGGGGCAACATTCAGACATGTCATCTGTAAGTAGCGATAATTCCGCAAAAGTAGCCATAGATAACGCTCTTCGAAAATACGAAAATGACAGGAATAAAAGACATAAAGTTGATCGCGATAATTTAAAAGCAAGACTTACAACAAAATTACCAAGAGATATGGACAGACAAACGGCTATCTATTCTACAACCAAAATCCTTGCTCATTCTGATCAGCGCGAAAAACTAGCTCAAAACTATTTGATGAACGAATCGGACGAGGAATCTGATTTAGCCATGTTTCCCAGTCGACAAGTTGCAGTTATGGAAATAAGTCGTATGTTAGCACACAGGGCAAGAAATGTTCCACAGGATAGCCGCTTTCAGAATATTGCACAAGACATCAAAAGAAGAACAGCTTGTACCAACAAAAAATCAAGAGATAGAGCTAGAATTTTTATAGCACATGAAGAGGAATTGAAAGAATTGAGTACATTTCAGCGTTTTACAGACATATTGAAAAAGTCTCCAGACACTGCAGATCTTGGCGCAAAATATCAAAAAACACATGACATATATGAGAGATATTTAGGTGAACTGGTATTGAGATTTGATAGTACAAGTCAAATACCTACTAAACCAGAAGAGTTTGAAGACTTTTTTGGTGATACTGAATTGAACCCTTTACCGGAAGAATTGAGATATCATCCACCATCAGAAGAATCTTCAGACATTGGACAAATATCAGACGACGATATAGGGCCCCCAGAACCACCTAAAGTTGATACTAAATTACTGAAAGAGAAGAAAGATCTGCCTGAAGAGATCGCATCATCAAGTTCATCTGAAGATCAAGATCCAAAGCCACCTCCACCTCCTAAATCGAAACCAAGAAACAAAAGTAACTCTAATAAGATAGTGTTTAAACCCAGAATTAACGTAAATCCTACGTTTTATAATGGAGGTAATCCTTACATGGGATCACAGCCATTACAATCTTCGAGATATTCAAGTCAGCCCGGAACTCCTATCTACAATCAAATTCCGTCGGGGTACCAGTCTACGCCGTTTGTGCCGCCTCCCATTCCGAATGTACAACCAGCAATTAGTTCAACACAGCCGATGTCATTGCCGAGTACGATGAGTACGACAGCACCTCCAATACCTCAACCGGTAGTTACTCCTACTGTTCAACCCGCGTCCCAGCCTTTTGTACAGTCAACTCCATTTATCTCTCATCAGAGCGTAGGCACTCCTTATCAGCAGTATGTCCCGATGACCTCTGCAGTTGCATACTATCCTCACTCTCAGACGCAACCTCAGCCAATTTTTAACAGCATATTTGATATCCCAACGGATCCAACTCCAGATGTTGTTGGGGATGAACCTATAATTTACGCAGAACCGATTCCTCAAAATAGTTCTCGTAGTTACAGAGCACCACCCAGTAGACGCTTTGTTCCTAGTAGTGTCGACCCACGAGTAATTGCAGCGCTGAATACCCCTGTTGCACATGATATTCCACAACAGGAAGCTTCGGATATTAAAGAAGAAGTCGAAGATGAAATCAAAAGTTTAAAAGAGGAAATAAAAGATGAAATCGGAGATGTCAAGGAAGAAGTAAAAGAAGAAATTGAAGATGTTAAAGATGACTCCACAAAACCTCCTGCAAGACCACGTCCAAATTTGGCTAGGGGCACCGGATCATTTATAAATCAAGCAGACAAGAGTAAGATTCCTCAACGATCTGTATTCGGACCAGCCAGCGAAGGCAGGAGAGCGGTAAATACATCTTCTAAGACGCCTTTAATTAGAAGCGTGTATGATGACCCTAATTATGGTATAACTCCGTGGCATTATAGTGAATTTTTACCCCAAGATACGGAATACTTAGTAAGAGGCATATACGAAGATATTGATAACGCCACAACGATCAGAATGGATAGACCTGAAGTTTTGTCAATCAACGACCCCAATATTCCTGAGCATATGCGAAGAATGCCTGGAGGATTTCCAACTGATCAAGAGCATCAGAATTTGCAACAAAGTCAGGAACAGCAAGCACAACAGTATGAGGAAGAATACGGGGTTCCCGAAAACTTGTTTGAAGCAGTAGCTGAACCATTTGTTCAGTTATATAATGAGATTCCACCTTTAGGACATATTGGCGAATTCGTTAATCCAAATCTGCCCATTTCGGCTCAAGATCCAAGAATTCCTGAGCGTTTACGGACGATGCCGGGTGCATTTCCTACAGCTGAAGAATTGGCACAGATGCAATACAATTTCCATCAAGCCAATCCAGGATTTGTATTTAACCCGCCTCCGCCTCCACCACGTGGACCAATCAGGCGACAAGACCCTCCCGCATCACATGACGGGTTTGTAATTGAACTGCCTGATGGAAGAAAAGTGTTGGCATCCAATACAGGCAGGCCTCCAAGAAGATCGCCTGTCAGACAAAGACCTTATGTTAACCCAATACCTGCGCGTGAAGCTGCAAGGCAAGCCGCACTTAGACGTCAAGAAGAATTTAGGCGTCAACAAGAAGAAAATCAGCCTGTGGGACCTATGAATGTGGAAGATTTACCTGTTCCACCTGCACCAGAACCTGTAGTGGAACAACCAGCAGCTCCCGAAAGTGCACCACCACCAGCACCTGAAAGTGGACCCCCGCTATCTCAATCAAGATCTGTTCCACAAATGGGAAATACATTAACTGATCTAAAATTATCTCAAATATCACAGGGTAGATTTGATATAATGGAGGTTGGTCAACACGTGTTGGATATTGTATTGGAACAGCAAAAATTAGAAGATGACATGGAAGCCATGCAAAGATCAGGAGTAATCAATGATGACCAAATGAGGAAAATGATGGATAGACAAAGACTTTTGGATGGAGCTATGCACAGATTAACGACAAATCCAGAACCTGATCCTATTGTCCCGCCAAGTGTGCCACAGCCTGAACCTGAAGCTCCTGCGGGACCTTCCATGCCTAATGTATCAAGGGAAGAGCTTCATCGAAGCGTGGACGAAGGAATATTTTATACTGATCTGGGCAATTTCACAGGTTTAGCAAATACAGTTTTGGGTGACATTTCATCAGGCAGATATAACAGAGGCGATTGGGTTAATTTGAGCAGTCAAATGGCCGCAGAATTGAAGTATAACAAAGAACTCCTAACTCGTTTGAAAAGCGAACAAAATCCCGATAAGGAAACAAAAAACAGATCGCTAGAATTGAAAAACGCAGACAAAGAGTGGAAGATGCGTTCGATAGAGTTACTGAAGATGTCGCAAGAGAAAGTGTATCTCCTGATAGAGTACCGCCTGAAAGTGCACCTAAAGTAGGACGTCTACCGAAACTTCCACAGTTAACAGCAATGCAGTCAAAAAATCAATATTTGGTAACTGCTCGTAAGCATTTGGATACCAAAATCGGAGACTACAGAGAAGCAATTAAATATCAGAATGAACTTATGACTACAAGAGCTAATTTAAATAGGCTATACACACGAGCTATACCAAAAGATATTAAACAACAACTATCTGACCTAGACGCTGCCCTTAATTTCTTAAAAAAGTACACACCACCTCCCCCGCCCAGAAAAAGGTAATTTCTAATCTATTTTAAAAATGGCAACTTTTATTGGATCTGCACTGATTGGAGGATGGTATATTATGCACAAGACCATGCCTCCTAAAATCCCTGAACAACAAAAACGCAATAAAACAACAACCCTATACAATCGTGTACAACCTAAATCGCGTATTTCACAAGCTATGGCCACCCATTTGACAGTTACAGACAGACAAGAACGTGTATTGAATCAGGCATGTCCAGCATTCAGAGACAAATCGACACGTGATAATTTGTTAAAGAGCAAAGACGATTTATGGTTGGAGCATCAATTGAACAACGATCGTTACGACAATCTGATCAATGAGCGAGATCCGAATCCCCGTTATAACGGAAATGTTATCAGACTTGAAAAGAGGCGATATGTGCATCGAGACAACCCTATCAATAGGGTGGAAGACAGATTGCAATCTTAAGCTGTTTCCATTTGTTTTTCCTTGACCATTTTCTCCAACTCCACCTTTCTCATTCCATTCAATAAATTTGCCCATACTGCAAAGGAAGTATTCCTTGCCGGATGTGTCAAGAAAAAGATAGTGTCACGAAAAAGCTGACGATAATCGGCGTCCGTGGTCGCATTTCTTGCTTGGTCAATTCCCTGGTCAACGCTGATGAACCCAGTTTCGGCGTAAATCTCATCGACAATGTCTGCATCAATCACCTCAATGATCGATTTGGCAGGAGTGTAGGGTGCATAAGTCAAATCATTTGGGATCTGAGGTGCATCAGGTGCAGGAGCAATCACGTGCACAGCATCTAAGGCGACCTGGAGATCTGCCGGATTGGTATAAACATGATCCCAGTAATACTTTTCGTTGTCATTTAAGTTTG
>JAIYDG010000106.1 GCA_027487625.1 Bacteroidota bacterium | reverse complement strand
CTATGGCAATTAAAGTTTCTGCAGTGAACAAATAGGCCTCAGGACCAAATATTGTTGCAGAAGCCTTTTCGCCTTTTATATTGCTCACCTCGGCAAAACAAATTGTGCTTCCATTGGCAATTTGCTTATTGGTTGGTCCAATTGGTAAAAAATTTATTAATTTGTTCAGCATCAAATCCCTTAACCAGAGTAATTTTCCCTGCATCATTTTCACAACAAAACCGGGAAAATTTCCATAGGTTTCTATGTTTTGTATTCCTGTAGAAATTTGCGCTGAAAACAAATCAGCACGCCAAGGATTCAATACCAAATTTTGCGATTCTCCATTTAATGCCAATTCAAATGATTTATAGGCAGGCATCGCTTTTTCGAACACCCCTTTTTTTAAAACCACCCCTTCTTTGTTAATGTCGGCCAAAACCGTTTTTAAGGTACCCCTTGAGGCTCCACCATTTGTGATATATGCAATTTTAAGGTGTGTTGCATCTGGCAATTTTTGCTTGGCTAAATTGGCTACGAGGTCGGTGGGTACTACGCCAAAACCAGAACCAGGCATGAGCATGATATTGGCCTTCTTTGCCAGATCATCATATTTAAAAACAGTTTCTAACTCTGCAAATTCACCCGCAATATCTATGTAATGTGAACCATTCTCAATGCATGCTTCAACCAATTGCCTATTGGTATATTTAAATGGGCCTGCTAAATTAATTATCAATTTTATATCTTTAATATTCTCAAGAAGAGTCATTTTATTGTTTAAATCAAATACCCTTATAGGATAATTGCTTTTAAACAATTGTCGGGCACCCAAGATGACATCAAAAGATTGATTTTGAATTGTTTTTAAAAACAATTGACCCATATAGCCTGCTGCACCGTAAATGAGTATTTTGTTATTTTCCATATTTCATTATTTGAAAATACTTTTCGAGTAATTTCTTTTTGTTATTATTTTGAAATTTTGGTCCAGGTTGTGGTTCTGCCAAACAAAGAGATGCCAAGATATCCTCTTATAGCAAGGCTATTTCCATTCTTTTTCATGGTGCATGAATAGGTTTTGCCCTCTTCAGGATCATAAATGGTTCCGTTGGTCCATTCATTATCAATAAACTCAAAATTTTGCAGCATCAATAAATCTTTAAATGGCTTGCCATTTTTGGCTAATTTACTGGTTTTGCCATCTGCCTCATACATTCTGGCACCCCAAATTAGTTTACCATAGTATTTACCATTTATGGCTTTGTATATTTCTATTTTGGCATCTTGTTTTTCTGATAACCATACGCCAATAATATCATTTGCTTGTTGTGCCTTTGTAGTTATACTCGTAAAAAGTGTAAAAAAAAGTATGGTTAAAATTGATTTGATTTTCATGATTGATTTTGATTCTAATGCTTAATGTTTATTTTTTAATTGCTAAATTGTTGAAAATGATGATTGCAGTGTATTACAATTAGTTTGCCCCATTCCTTTCTACTTAATTGGCCAAAATAGGTATGTTTTGCCCATGCCGCATCTGTTTTGGTTTCAAAGGCTTTTTTTAGTATTTCTAATAATTGTTTTTTCTCTGTATCAAAATCAAAACTTGATGCTACAATTAGCGAACTAGCTGTTTGGGTTTGCCTTGGAAACCTTTTTAATACAGACAGAATCATCCATTTGTTAAAGGTTCTAGAAATTACATTGCTGGTATTGGGTAAATGGTAATAACCCAAACCGCTACCAATAGCAAGGTTTAAATGGTGTAACATTTGTGCCACCTCCATTTTACCCCATTTGCGTTCGGCATTTGTGTTGATGTTTTCCAGTCGGATAATAATTGATTGATAAACCTGCTGGTCATAAAAGTCGAGCGATTGTGCTTTTTGGTATTTCATACTAGTTTGTGCTACACTTGTTTTGGCAATCAATACTATTGCCATGCTAATGATTGATAATATTTTATACATATAAATTATCCTTACCCCATAAAACATTCAGCCCATTTCAATTTATTATCAGTATAGGGAGCATACCTTAACGATGGGTCGAACCAAGTAGCTGTTTTAATAACCGATTTGGTGTGACTCATGGTATCAAAGCTGTCCTTGCCATGGTATTTACCCATTCCGCTATTTCCCACGCCACCAAATGGCAATTCTGGATTTACCAAGTGTACCATGCAATTATTTACACAACCTCCTCCAAATTCAATATGTTGAATAAAGTAATTTTTGTTGGAATCATCGTTTGAGAAAATATAACATGCCAAAGGATAGCGATGATTTCTTACTTGTTTTATCACTTCATCATTGGTTTTATAAGTAAGTATGGGCATAATGGGACCAAAAATCTCTTCTTGCATTATTGCATCATTCATACCAACCTCATCTATTAACGTTGGAGCAATGTAACGATCTTCTTCATCAAACTGACCACCAATTAAAATGCGCCCTTTATTTAAGTACTGTTTTAATATTTCGAACCTTTTGACATTTACTATTCTAGCCAAATCTTTTGATTGTTGAGGATTCTCGCCATAAAACAAACGAATATTTTTTTGCATTTCGGTTACAAATACCTCCTTAATATCTTCATTCACTAGCAAATAATCAGGGCATACACAGGTTTGGCCCGCATTAAAAAACTTAGCCCAAACCAAACGTTTAGCTGCTACTTCAATGTTTACACTTTTATCAACTATGGCTGGGCTTTTGCCCCCAAGTTCCAAGGTAACTGGGGTTAAATGTTTGGCGGCCATACCTGCAATTTGGCTGCCTACTTTAGGACTTCCAGTAAAAAAGATATGATCAAAACGGTTATTTTCGATAAGCAGTGGACCCATAGCAGAGCCTGAACCTTGTACCACACTGATGTAATTTTTATCAAACGTGCTTTCAACTAATTTCTCTACCACTTTAGCAGTATGTGGCGTTTCATTGCTTGGTTTTATTATGGCACAGTTACCTGCTGCAATTGCACCTACCAAGGGAGCCATTAATAATTGAAAAGGATAATTCCATGGGCCAATAATTAATACCACACCTAGTGGCTGCTTGTAAATATGACTGCTTGAAGGATGCAATACCATAGGAGTAGATACCTTTTGAGGCTCCATCCAATTCTTAAAGTTCTTGATGGTGTGTTCAATTTCTTCAAGCATAATGCCTATTTCGCTGGTATATGCTTCAAATTTGGGTTTGCGCATATCTTTATGAAGGGCTTCTAATATCTCTTCTTCATAGTTTTCAATAGCAGCTTTAAAAAGCTTTAATTGCTCCAACCTAAACTCATACGATTGAGTATGGCCATCATCAAAAAAAGTTCTTTTTTGATTGAATATTTCTTTAATTTCTTCTTGCGTATGCATGATTTTCTAAAATTAAATTTTATAACTACTTCTCACTAATGCATAAAACCAACTTTCTGGTAAACGCTTCCGTAACCAAATTAATAGGGGAGCAGGTCTCCCAGTTGGGTAACGCAATTTGTTGGAGTTATCAGTTGCAGCTTTAAAAATAGAAGCTGCAACAGTATCAGGTGTAACACCATTTTTGGCCGGTGCTTGCGATACTTTTTCACATTTATCAACAAACTCTTTGTATTCAGGTAAATTACTACCAGATATTGCCACTCGGCCTTTACCGTAAAATTCAGTTTTAATGGTACCAGGTTCTATGAGCTTAAGTTTGATATTAAAAGGCTTTAATTCGTAGTGCAACGATTCTGTAAATCCTTCTACAGCAAACTTGGTTCCATGGTAAATACTAAATAAAGGGAAGGTGATTCTACCTCCCATAGAAGCAATTTGTATAATTGTTCCTGCTTTATTATTACGCATGTGAGGAATAATTGCCCTTGTTACGCGCATTAAACCAAACACATTGGTGTTAAATTGATTTTCTATTACCTCATCGGTCATGGCTTCAAAAACACCATCTGCCCCATAGCCCGCATTATTAACCAATACATCTATTTTGCCAAATTGCTTTACAACACTTTCAATGGCATTTAAAATACTATCATTATTGGTTACATCTAGCTTAAATAGTTTTACATTGTTATACTTGTTTATTGTAGTTTCTTTTTCAGGGTTGCGCATGGTTGCCGCTACATTCCAACCTTTTTGAGCAAAATAATTGGCGGTTGCTTTTCCAATTCCGCTTGATGCTCCAGTAATTAATACAGTTTTATTCATAGTGTTTTTTTTTTCTTTTTTTTTTTTTTAAAAGTATTTGATAAAAATAAAACCTACAACATTAGAGTATAGTCTATACTTGTAATTAAGTTTTCCACATGCTACATTTGCGCTATGCTTATAAACAAATTATTTAAAATAACAGGAATTACTGTACATACCCTCAGGTTTTATGAAAAATCAAGATTGATAAAAGGCAAAAGATTTGAATCTGTTAAGTCGAACAATTCTTTTTATTAAATTGAAAAAACTATTGAAAAATTGGGATTGATTCTCAATGTAAAATCGCCTGGTATTAAAAGTATCGAAATAGGTGAAATAATAAATACAAGGAATAACAATAAAATAGGCATAGAAGTAGCTATTTTAAAAGATAAACTAGTTTCAATAGATGAAAGAATAAAACAACTCAAGCAAATGAAAAAAATGATTAGCCAGTTTTAAAAAGATGTAATTGAAAATAATTGCTGAATCGAATAATCGAGTTTTAATATTTTTAATGTTGGCTAAAGTGTCAAAATAGAAACATAAATTTTGTTGTCCCTTTTTTTAAGTTTTAAATAAGCACCAATAAGTCCGCCAACTGAGGCTGCAATTAGGAATATTGGCAATATCATTAACAGACAAGGCCAGCCTTCAATTGCGCAAAATAATTTTATAAAAAAGAAGACAAATATTGGTATCCAAGGTGTGAATATTCGGTATGAAAGCCTCTTTACTTTTTCTTCTTTTGAAAAATAAACTGTTAAAGCATCAACAATAGATGACAAAAGAAATAGAAATGTTTTTGACATCATTTTGAATATACCACTCTAAGTTGTCACGCCAAAAATCAGTCGAATAAGTATTGCGTTAATTGCTGGAATTGCAATTATTTTTAATGTTGTTATAAGTTTATGTTTATCCATTTTTTCTTTCGATTTTAGTGTGTTGATATAATTACTCTTAAGGTTTTGCACATTTACAATTGTCGTGCGTTCTGACTCAAATGTAAATAGGGCCAAGGAATTATTCAACCACTAAAATCCAATCATATTGATATGTAATTATGGAATAGTATTGTTTGTAGGGCAAGTATTTAATTTTTAAAAATGTCAGATATATTTTCAAATTGAACATATACTTCTGTTTCTTCTTAAAATCTATTATATGTTGCCGTCACTATTTATTCAAACATTTGTTCGTCTTTCCAATTTGATTTAATCTGAAGAAAAGATTTTAGATTGGATGAATTTGTTTTCGTTTTAATTTCCTAGTTCATTTTAATTAGGTAACAATGAAATTACCTATTCGGTCTTTAGCTATATGGACTTGACTCTTGAAGCGCAAACTTTATTCTTTCTTATTTGGGGCTTATTCTAATTTACTTTTTGAATTACAGATGGAATCAATTCTCATACCTTTTTCTGAAATTTGAAAGTCTGAATTTGTTAATTCTTGAATTGAAACCTTTTTATATTCATCAATTAAACAATCGCAATATTTATCTACATCATTTTTCGAGGATGTTTTCAAATCACTCAATTTCTTTATTAGGTTTGTTCTCATTCCTTTTTCAAATTCAGGTGTCCAATGAAGATTTGAAACGGAATTCATACATTCCTGCAAATTGTATTTTACTAAATCAGGACTTGATTGTAGCGACATGATAAGTTTTGAGAATTTACCATTTTCAAAATCAGCCTTATTTTCATTTACAAGTTTTTTATCAGCAGTTAGTTTTGTAACGATACAAACACAATATTCTCTTCTTTGCACTTTATCTGGAATAATTCTTCTTGTACCAATCATAAATTCAGCGATATCAACGTCTATACCATTTACCCTTACAATTTCAGGTTCATATTTAAAACTAATCAAACTAATAAAAGCAACAACTAAGAATATGATAAAAGTTCCACCCAAATATTTTAAAAATTGCCATGAAAATAGTTTGAATTTCTCTTTGGATATGCCACTTCCAATTAGCCATGCAGAAAGAGGAAGCAATAATAAAACGGCCAAAATACTTCCCAATTCAAAAAAGGATAAAAGTTGTTTGCTTGCATTGATGTACTCTTTGCCAATATTATAAATCAATAGGAATCCAAGGATAACTTTAAATATTTTCATAAATTCATTTATTTGAATTGAATGTTCATGTTCATGTATACTTTCGTTTTGGATACTTGATAGGGGAGTTCTATTGACTCAAATTTTAATTAAAGAAACGAATTAAATGTCGATTTCAAATTTTCAATTTTTTGTAGATTTTTAACATCAATGTATAAATGAAATCCATTCTAAATTTTTATCCTTACAAAATTGAAGTCCATCTCTAAAAGTTGTAATAAATTCTTTTAAATCAGGATTGTTTTTAGTTTCTGTTTCTATATTAATTTTTTTTAACTCTGATAATAAATATTCAATTTCATTTTTTGAATAATGGCTAATCACAGGAAAGTCATTAATTTCAGGAATATCAAATAAGTTTTCTGTTTGCCACATTTTATCTAGGTCAATTTTAATTCCTTTATTTTTAAATAATTCATTGGTTTCTTTCCAAATATCACCGGTATACAAAACCTCAGCACAATCAGAAAGATAAAAACCTAATGCATCACAAACAGCAAGCATAGCATATCCATATTCATGAGCATATTTTGGAT
The DNA here is from genome assembly GCA_027487625.1 of Bacteroidota bacterium. Lineage (GTDB taxonomy): Bacteria > Bacteroidota > Bacteroidia > UKL13-3 > UKL13-3 > CAISCU01. The sequence continues at coordinate 641 of JAIYDG010000106.1, read as the reverse complement.
TTAAGCCAAATGTTGGTTTACTTTTAAAAAGTCCAAAAAATTTAGATGTTTCTTTTTTGTTAACTGAATTTGGATTGTTAACTATTAATTCTCTGATTATAATTTCAAAGTCCACATCTTCTGATTGACTTTCATAGGTTTCATAAAGGTCAGATGATTTTATTTTCTCTAAAAGTGATAGGTCATTTGAACCTATAATATGCCTTATCTTTTCTAATTCTACTGCAAATACTTGTGCGTAATATCCCATTTTATTTTTTGACTTTTTTATATTTGTTAATTTGGGCTTCTACTATATTAAGTCTACGATTTTGATAAAATTGACTTTGTTCTCAAATGTAATCTGTGAAATCGAATTAATCAACCAATATGATCTTGTCTATTTGAGATGTATAGTTGGCCTATTGCAAATGTGATGTTGTGCGAAGTATTAGTCGATAATTTCTCTGTCAAAACATAATTCGTCTTTTTCCTTAGGTATTAAAATTCTATCATGTAATAGTTTTTTTCCATTCTTATTTCGGTTGAAATATTCATAAATATAATAATCTTTAGTTTGGTAATTATCAATAAATAGTGTGTCAATAGCCGAGTTATACATAAGTTCTGTATTGTCAGAATGATTTTCTTGATAACCCTTT
>JAIYDG010000720.1 GCA_027487625.1 Bacteroidota bacterium | reverse complement strand
TTTTATGATTATGAGTGAAAATTTGGGAGGTTGAACGAATTGCTCGATTTTTCTATCCTCCTTCCTGTTCAAAATTCTCATCCAATTCCCGTTCAAGCTCTTCGGTGGTGGGCAGGATATTGCGGAGACTCTCTGGTAAAGTTTGGGTCAAAATGTATTCTGCAACGCCAAGCGGTTTTTGAATATCCCGCAAGGCATACTCTACAATGGTCTGCTTGCCTGCTTCTCGACAGAGAATCAAACCAATTGTCGCTTGATCAAGTTCACTGCGAAGCAAATCATCAACAGCTGAACAATAGAAATTGAGTTTGCCCGTGTATTCAGGTTTGAATGCGCCGCCTTTCAATTCTACCACCATATATGCGTGTAGTCGGGTGTGATAAAACAAAAGATCGATGTAAAACTCTTCCTCGGCTACGATAATCTTGTATTGTCGTCCCAGTAATGCGAAACCTTGCCCAAGTTCCAATAGCACTTTCTCTACATGATGCAACATAGCGTGTTCCACATCCCGCTCTAATGCCTCCTCACCGAGGTTCAAAAAGTCAAAATTGTAGGGGTTTTTCAAAGTTTCACGAGCCAGGTCGCTTTGGGGTTTAGGTAGTGTCCATTCAAAATTAGTGATGGCTTTGCCTTGGCGCTCGTAGAGGTTTTGCTTCAATTGAATTTGAAGTACGTCCCGGCTCCATGCATTTTGTACCGTTTTTTTGAGGTAAAAAATAGCCTGGTTGATCTCAGCACACTTATCGAGAATATGTCGATGATGCCCCCAAGGCACAGAAAAAAACAGGGTAATAAGCTCATTGTTAGCCAATTGATCAGAGGATGCAAATTGTCCCGCAAGTTGTGGGACAATTTGTATCTGTTCTTTGTAAAAAAGGAACCATTTACGGATATAAAAAAGATTTGTCCTCGAAAAGCCTGATAGATGTGGAAATGCTTCTTTCAAATCTTTTGCAAATCGGGGAATCAACCCATCGCCCCAAGAGCTTGTTTCTTGCTGAATAACGATGTCTCGCCCCAATTCCCAATACAAGCTCAATACTTCGCGGTTGACCTGTAAAGCCGCCTTGATTTGTGCTGATTGAATGCGTTGCTTCCAATCGGCGGACCAATGCTGGTAGGTAACAATTGGGGTAGATGGGTTATTCATAGTTGCTCTGGTTATCAGGTGTAAGATAATAATAAGTTTAAAAAAATTAAAAAAGAGACTTAAAGTTTAAAAATAAAAATTCTAATTTAAATAAATGATCAAATTACCTTGTCTATGCTACAATCGAAACTTTAGCCATTGCAAAACTTGATAATATAAATGTTATTTTTTACATTAGCATAATCAAAGCATTAACCGATTCGTGCCTATTCCCATGATGCAAGAAGCTGATACCCGTGCCAATTTAATCGATCCTGCCTTGCGCGATGCAGGCTGGGAAGGTTTGGCTTTTGTAAAGCGGGAATATTCTTTTACAGATGGGCGAAAATTGCTCGGTAATCGGCGGGGCGAACGTCTAAAAGCAGACTACCTTCTCATAAAAGACAATGTCAGGCTTGCCTTAATAGAAGCCAAAGCGGAATCCCTTTCCCCTACTGATGGGCTCGAACAAGTAAAAAACTACGGAATCAAGCTTGGGCTCAACATCGTTTTTAGTACCAATGGCCATAAAATCTACCAGTTTGACCTTCGTAATGGTCGTGGCGACTATATCGACCGCTACCCAAGTCCCGAAGAACTTTACCGGCTCATTTTCCAAATTGAAAACCCATTAAAAGAAAAGCTGCTTTCTATCCCTCTGCAAAACAGTGGTAAACAGGAACGCTATTATCAAGAAATTGCCATTCGACGTACCATGGAAGCGGTGGGCGATGGCCAAAAACGCGTATTGCTTACACTGGCAACGGGTACAGGTAAAACCTACGTTGCATTCCAGATTGCCTATAAGCTTTATGAAGCGAAATGGAATGTAGATGGCACTGATCGCCGCCCCAAGGTGCTTTTCCTGGCCGATCGTAACATTCTGGCAAACCAAGCCATCAATGCCTTCAACTATTTTGACAAGGACCTGATCAAAATCACTGGCAAAGAAATTAGCAAAAGAAACGGGGTACCTCCTACCGAACGCAATTTTTACTTCGCCATTTATCAGGCAATTGCAGACCGAGGTGAAGACACAAACTCCGCTGAGTTTGATGAGGAGGAGGAGGTACAAGCAGGTTTTTACAAACTTTATCCTCCTGATTTCTTTGATGTCATCATCATTGACGAGTGCCACCGAGGCAGTGCTAATGAAGACGGCAACTGGCGGAAGATCCTGGATTATTTCCGTTCGGCACTACACATTGGCCTAACTGCTACGCCTAAAAGACAAGACAACGTCGATACTTACCAATACTTTGGGGAACCTGTTTATCAATATTCGCTAATCGATGGCATCAATGATGGTTTTCTTACACCTTATAAAGTATTACAACTGAGCACTAGCCTTGACCAGTATCAATTGAATGCAGACGATCGGGTCGTACAAGGCTCTGCCGATAAGGAAGCGTACCAACTCTCCGATTTTGAGCGCAACATCGTTATCCTGGAACGCACGGATTTTATTGCCAAACAAATTTTAGCCAACATCAATTCTCTGGAAAAGACCATCGTTTTTTGTGTGACCCAGGCCCATGCTGCCGACATGCGCGATGCCATCAATTTGCACAAAACCAACGATGATCCAAACTACTGTGTACGCATCACCAGCAAAGAAGGGAGTGTAGGTAAAGACCTGCTCGAAGTGTTTCGGGACAACGACAAAACCACCCCGGTCATCGTCACCTCCTCCCAAATGTTGACTACAGGGGTGGATGTGCTGAATGTGCGCAACATTGTCATTGTTCGGCAAATCAATTCTATAACCGAGTTTAAACAAATCATCGGTCGAGGTACCCGGCTCTACGATTCCAAAGACTTTTTCACCATTATTGATTTCACGCAAGCCACCAATCTTTTTCGAGATGAAGCCTGGGATGGGCCAACAGTCAATCTTAATCAGGTTGGCCAAGGAGTTTCGGGCGAAAATATCCCTGTCTATCAACGCAATGTGGAAACAACGGGTGAACCCACCCCATTGGAAAAGCCCCCAATCACCATCATTGAACTGGGCGCTGGCCGCAGTATAGAAATTACCCGCCGCCAATACTTCTACGTGAGTGCCAGCGGGCAAACGCTCGACGCTGAGGCTTATCTACGCGAAATCATTGGCCATTTACCTGCCTTATACCAAAACGAGGGTCAATTGCGCCACATTTGGCAAGACCCCAAAACCCGTAAAGCCTTGATTCAAAAACTGGAAGCAGAGGGTTTAGCAGGCGAACAACTCCAGGAATTCAAACGATTGCTCCATGCCGAGCACTCCGACATTATTGATGTACTGACTTATTTGCAATACGATCGGGAGCTGACGACTTATACCGAACGGGTACTTCGAGCCAAAGGCAATCAGGCTTTTTTTGAAAGTTATCGCGATCGAAGAGCCCGAAATTTCCTGTACTTCATCCTCGATCAATACGAACAGCATGGAGTGCAGGAGTTGGACACTGACAATCTTTCTCAATTGATCCAAAAAAGCCTGTTTAGAGGCAATCGGAAAGAAGCGGTACAAGCTTTTGGAGGGAACCCGAAGTTGATACAGCAGGCGTTTTTGGATTTGCAAATTTTACTCTTCAAATGAAAGCAAAAAAGAAAAAGAACTGGATCGAATTGCTACTAAAAATTGTAGCCATTTCAAGCCTTTCAATTGGACTAATCATTCTTGCTTTTTTCACATTCTTTCTTTGTAATAATTTTATTATTGCATCCACCCTTGAGCAGGGAGAAATAATAGAAAATTCTGGAAATATAGGAGATTTTTTCGGGGGGGTTATTGGGTCTTTCTGGGCTCTTACAGGTGTATTCTTGCTTTATTTAACCTTAAACATGCAGAAAGAGGAGCTAGTAAATCAAAGAACCGAGCTTCAAAACACACGTGAAGTTTTTGAGATTCAAAAATTTGAAAATACTTTTTTTAATCTCCTTCAAAATCAAAAGCATTTATTGTCAGAATTAAAAATAGAGGCACCTGTAATTGACCGAGATTTTGGTAAGTTTGACGTTCAAATAAAATTGCACACAGGGACAAATGCTTTAATTGAATGCCGTAGCCAACTAGCTACCGTTTTTGACATATTAAGTAATCCTAATTCCACAATGTGTGATCAATCTGATTTTCAACATCAATTAGCAAATTTACTTATGGAGTATGTTCACTTCGAACAAAAAAAAACGAATGTAAATCTTGAGGTAGATATAGAAAATGCAGCTTTCATCGATGAAGCCAATGCATTACTTCAATCTTTTAAAAGGGCATATTATACTGATTTTTTTAATATCCATGAAAAAGACATTAAAATTTTCAGTCAGATAGATTCTAAAACCAAATGTGAACTAGCTTATGGAATATTTTTCGAGAAATATGGTCCGACAATTGGACATTATTTTAGAAACTTTTACCATATCCTTAAATTTCTGGATAAAATTGATCCTCTGGTAAAACCGGATGCAAAAGATCAAAACGAAAGCTTAATAGCCACAACTGATTTCATTCAGTATGCCCAATTCATCCAGGCGCAAATGTCATCCTCTGAACTCTTAATGGTTTTCTATAATGCTTCCTGTTTTACCAAAGTTCTTCAGTTGATAAACCGATATGGCCTTCTTGAGAACTTATCTTCTAACTTGTTGATTGATGAAGACCACAATGGAGCATTTGGAATTACCTTAAAAAAGGTAGATAGCTATTTTCGGCAAAATATTTATAATTCAACTACTATTAATGAGTAAATTCTATGAGTGAGTTAGATCTACCAAAAGGTTGGCTATGGAAAAATATTTTTCAGGTAGCAAAAATTTATGGCAAATCAATTTTTCCCAGCGAAGATGTTACCTATAATTATATTGGACTTGAAAATATTGATAGTCACACTCTTAAATTAGTTAACTTCCAACCTCAGCTCGGTAAAGAAATAAAGAGCAATAAGGTTGAATTTAAAACGGGAATGGTTTTATATGGGAAGCTGCGCCCATATTTGAATAAGGTTCTTGTTGCCGATTTTGATGGAATTGCAACGACTGAAATTCTCCCATTTTTATGCTTTGAAAATGAAATACATTCTAAGTATTTAGCCTATTTTCTAGCGAGTCCTTCTTTTTTAAGCAAAGTTACTGAAAGCTCCCAAGGTACCAGAATGCCGCGTCTGCGCACAGATTTTTGGGAAAAAGAAGCAAATATCCCCATCCCCCCAATCTCCACCCAACAAAAAATCGTCTCCAAAATAGAGGCCGCCTTCACCCTCTTAGACCAAGCCATCGCACGCCAAAGGCAAAATATCCAGCGGATTGAGGATTTGAAAAAGACAGTATTGGAAGAAGTATTTAGTTGTAGCGAATGGAATCCGAAGAGGATAGAAGAAATTGCTTTTATCAAAGGAGGCAAACGACTTCCCCAAGGAATGTCTCTTTTGTCAGAAAAAACTGTATATCCTTACATACGTGTAGCTGATTTTGGTAAAAACGGAACTGTCAATGTTGAAAAATTAAAGTATTTGGATGCAAAAGCTCAAAAGAGTATAAAAAATTACACAATCACATCAAATGATTTATATATTAGTATCGCTGGAACAATAGGTTTAACAGGAATTATTCCAAAAGAGTTAGATGGGGCCAACCTAACTGAAAATGCAGCAAAACTAGTTTATAAAGAACCAAGTGCTATTGAAAATAAATTCATTTACTACTTTTCTATTTCAAGATATTTTACTGAGCAAGCATCCGATGCGACTAAAACAGTAGCTCAGCCCAAACTTGCGTTAACCCGCCTTGCACAAATCGAAATTCCAATGCCAGAAACCATTAAAGAACAAAGAAAAATCGTTACTCAACTTGACAACATTTTCACCAAAGCTGATGCATTACTGGCCGCACAACAAGCCCGTCTAAGCCATCTAGAAGAATTAAAAAAAAGCATCTTGGCTGAAGCCTTTCAAGGGCAATTGTAAAAGCTCTTTTTTTCCAAAACGAATACCAACAACGAAGCATCCATGCACCAACAGATAAACCGCATCACCGATATTCTTCGCCGCGACGACGGCATCAGCGGTGCCATGCACTATACAGAGCAAATTTCCTGGATTTTGTTCTTAAAGTTCCTTGCTGATTACGAATCGAACAAAGCTTTTGATGCTGAACTGGATGGCAAAACACACCAGTATTTGCTCGAAGAGCCATACCGTTGGGAGCGCTGGGCCTGCCCCAAAACCCAGGATGGCAAGCCCGATCTAAAAAATGCACTCACAGGCAGCGATCTGATCAGTTTTGTGAATGAACAGCTATTTCCTTACCTCAAACGATTCCGCGACAGTCACGCTACCAATCCCAAAACCTTGGAATACAAAATCGGTGGCGTATTTGAAGTCATCACCAATCGGGTACAAAATGGGGGTAATCTGCGCGAAGTACTGAATATTGTCGACGCTCTGGAGTTTCAAAACAATAGCGACCTCTTCGAGCTTTCGCGCATTTACGAGAACCTTTTACAAGGCATGGGCAGCGATGGAGGCAACTCTGGAGAATTTTATACGCCACGTCCCCTCATCAAAATGATGGTAGAAGTGGTAAAACCCCAGATCGGGCAAAGGGTTTACGATCCAGCCTGCGGTACCTGTGGTTTTTTGATTGAAGCTTTTGAATACATCAAACGCAACAATGAAGATGCCCAAGGCAACCTGCAACTTTCAGGCGAACAAATTCGCTTTCTACAAACTGACTGTCTGACGGGGATCGAAAAAACGCCTTTATCCTACGCAATGGGCGTGATGAACATGATCCTGCACGGCGTGGGGGCTCCCAATATTCGGAAGGAAAATACTTTGAATCGGGACATCCGACAAATCCAGGAATCAGAGCGGTTTGAAGTCATTTTGGCCAATCCACCGTTTGGCGGTAAAGAGAACGAGAGCATCCAAAGCAATTTCTCCATCGAAAGTAATGCTACGGAGTTGCTATTTTTGCAGCACATCCTGAAATCGGTCCGTACTGGTGGGAAAATTGGCATTGTTTTACCGGAAGGTGTGTTGTTTCAAACAAACAACGCCTTCACCCGGGTGAAGCAGAGTATGTTGGAAGATTTCAATCTGCATACTATTGTCAGCTTACCTGCTGGAGTTTTCCTACCTTATTCCGGCGTAAAAACCAATGTGCTATTTTTGGAAAAAACGGGAAGTACCCGAAAAATCTGGTACTATGAAGTAAATCCGCCTGCCAAGTTGACGAAAAACAAGCCGATTTTGTATGAGCATTTTCAGGAGTTCTTGGATTTGCTCCCCAAAAAAATAGCTAGTGAAAATTCTTGGACGGTTAACATAAGCGATGTCCAGAATTATGACCTTTCAGCTAAAAATCCAAATAAAGCAAAGCAAGCTGCGCTGAAAAGCTCGGTCGAGCTGATGAAAGAAATCCAGGAAGATAATGAACGGATTACTGATCTGTTGGGAGAAGTGGCAAAAGTGTTGAAGGGGTAAATAAGTTTGAGGTTATTTCCAGACCGTAAGGTCAACAGCTAGAGTAATGAAATTGGTGACTTGTAAAAACCTACTGCAAATGTAGATAAATGCAGTGGCTTTTTTGATTATCAACTTTGAGCCTATCTTCCTCTATTTCAACACCCTACTAATCGCGGAGCGATTGAATTTACCGTAGCCCCGGTCGTCCGGGGATT
>JAIYDG010000343.1 GCA_027487625.1 Bacteroidota bacterium | reverse complement strand
TTTTCGCCAAGAATGGCTGAGGATTTTAATACTAGTATGAGTTTAAGTCTGGAAGGAATTGGAGCTACACTTCAAATAGAAAATGAATACACAAAAATCCGCGAAGTAGTAAAAGGTGGTCCGGCTGATAGAAGCAAATTAATTCATGCAAATGATAAAATTGTGGCAGTTGGTCAGGGAAAAGATGGCGAAATGGTAAGTATTTTAGATTGGAGAATTGATGATGTTGTTTCTTTAATCAGAGGAAAAAAAGGAACTGTAGTACGTTTAGAAATTATTGCTGCAGATGCCACCAATGCCAAAACACAGATTATTGAAATTACACGTGACAAAATTGTATTGGAAGATCAAAGTGCCAAAGGAAGTATAAAAGAAGCTGAATTAAACGGAAAGAAAATTAAAGTTGGAGTTATCAGCATTCCTACCTTTTACCTTGATTTTGCGGGCATGCAGCGTAAAGATCCAAATTACAAAAGCACTACAAAAGATGTAAAAAGATTGATTACTGAATTGAAAAAAGATTCTGCCGAAGCCTTTATTATCGACCTAAGAAACAATGGTGGAGGTTCATTACAAGAAGCTGTTGAATTAACAGGATTATTCATTAAAAAAGGACCCGTTGTACAAGTAAAAGATGCTTATGGTGTTGCCAGTTCAGAAGAAGATAGAGATGATAACATTTTCTGGGATGGCCCAATGATGGTAATGGTTAACCGATTTAGCGCTTCTGCATCTGAAATTTTTGCAGCAGCAATTCAGGATTACCACAGGGGAATTGTAGTAGGTGAAAAAACTTATGGAAAAGGTACTGTTCAAAACATGACCGATTTAAACCAATTTATGATGATGGATGGAAAAAAATTAGGTCAGGTTAAAATTACCATTGCCAAATTTTATCGCATTTCAGGAGGAAGCACTCAACACAAAGGCGTGATTCCGGATATTGAGTTTCCATCGATTTACGCAGCAAAAGAATATGGTGAAGAAGCCAGCAAATACGCACTTCCTTACGATGAAATTGCTGCTGTACCTTATAAAGCTTTGCCTGACAATAAATCAGTCATCAACAGTTTAAAAGCATCTCATTTAGAAAGAATGAACAAAGAACCTGAGTATGCTTATTTGCTAGAAGACATTAAATTATTTAATGAAGCAAAAGAAAAAAATTATACCAGTTTAAATGAAGAGACTTACAAAGCTGAATTAAATGCAGAAGATGCTCGTAAGAAGAAAAGAGATGAGGAAAGAAAGAAAATAAAAGAAACCAATAAAGTTGAGCCAAATTTAATTCTGGATGAAAGCTTGAAAATCCTCTTAGATAGCATGAATAAGTAAGCTAAAATCAATTAAATTAATAAGATATAAAGGGTTGTTTCCAAATAAGAAACAACCCTTTATTTTTTTCAGAACTCAGTGTTTAAAAATAATGCAGATATAAAAATCGATAAATCACTTCTCGGCATTATAATTGTTCGAATTAGGAAAAACTTTAATATGAAAATTTCAATCTTACTTTTCTTCTTTTTATTTTCTGTCAATTTGATTTTTGGCCAAGCTTTCAAAAAAGCAATTGAAAAAAACGGCAAAATTTTAATCACATTAAATACAGGGAAAAGTGTTGAAATTAGAAGTAAAGGTCCAATGCAATTGTTGGATTATTCAGCAAAACATCATTTAATTATTTATAGTAAAACTGAGCAAATATCTAGAACTAAAGATCAGGAAGGAGTTACATCAACAAACCAGATTTCGGTTTATAGTTATCATTCAATTACAAAAAAAGAAACTAAGTTATTTACAAGTTGCTTAGATGGTGAAGGAGGTACAATTCCTAATTATGCAGATTCTAGTTTTTATCCATTCAAATATTTATGCAATATTGAAAGAATGAACTTATCAGAAGATGGAAGCATGTTGTATTTCCAAACTGATGCTTGGAGGGTTTGCCCTGCGGTGCATGCATACAATTTAAAGGACAATACTTTGAATTTCTTTCATGCAGGTTGGTTAGAAAAAGTGAGTATGTCAGGAATCGAAATTACGATTACTGGAATAGAATCTATTGAAGTAAATGGAAAACCTGAAAGTAAGGGAAGATTTACTCAATTATGTTTATTTAATCGACATGGAGTAAAGTTAAAGCCTTTGCAGGAAAAGGAGTTTTAAGGATTCGAATCTTATTTAATAAACTTCAAAAGAGTAAAACTAAAACTATTCGTATTTTTGCGAATACAAAATTGTGTAATGAATAAATCAAACCAATACTTTACAAAAGACCAAGAACAAATTGCTCGATTTGCAAAAGCTCTTGGACATCCGGTTCGTATTGCCATTCTTCAATTATTACATTCACAAACTTGCTGTTATCATGGCGATATGGCTGAAGAATTACCCATTGCAAAATCTACTTTATCTCAACACCTCAATGAATTAAAAGATGCCGGTTTAATTAAAGGTGATATTACCCCTCCTACCGTAAAATATTGCATCAATAAAGAAAATTGGGAAACTGCTCAAAATCTTTTCTCTTCTCTTTTTGGCAATATTTCTCTGAATGATAGCTGTGATAATTAATTATTAAATCAATTCGTAAGATTACGAATAATAAAAATTGTTCGTATAATTGCGAACGATTTCTAAATTTATATCACAAAACAAACCGGTATGGCAGTTAAACTAAAATTCCTTGACCGCTTTTTAACTCTTTGGATTTTTCTTGCAATGATTGTAGGAGTTTCAATCGGATACTTTTTCCCTGGAATAAAAACCATTTTTGATGAATTATCAATTGGAACAACCAATATTCCATTAGCGGTTGGTTTGATTTTAATGATGTATCCTCCATTGGCTAAGGTTGATTATTCATTGTTACCAAAAGCTTTTCAAGACACCAAAGTAATGAGTCTTTCATTGTTTCTCAATTGGGTAATCGGACCGATTTTGATGTTTGTACTCGCAATCCTATTTTTAAGAGATCAACCCGATTATATGGTTGGATTGATTTTAATTGGATTAGCTCGTTGTATTGCAATGGTTATTGTTTGGAATGATTTAGCTGGAGGTAACAGAGAATATGGTGCTTTACTAGTTGCATTAAATAGCATATTTCAAGTAATCAGCTACAGTTTTTATGCTTGGTTGTTTATTAATGTTTTACCCCAAAAACTTGGGCTAGGAGATTTTAATGTTTCAGTACCCATGATAGAAGTTGCTCAAAGTGTTGGAATATATTTAGGCATTCCATTTTTAGCAGGTTATTTGAGCAGGAATATTTTAATAAAAACCAAAGGAACAGATTGGTATAATCGTAAATTTGTTCCTACCATTTCACCTATCACATTGTACTCATTGCTGTTCACAATTGTTTTAATGTTTAGCTTAAAAGGTGATAAGATTTTAGAACTTCCTTTAGATGTTTTAAAGGTAGCTGTGCCATTGGTAGTTTATTTTATATTGATGTTTTTTGTAAGCTTTTTTATCAATAAATCAATGAATGTTCCTTATGATAAAAATGCTTCTATTTCTTTTACTGCAACTGGAAATAATTTTGAGTTAGCTATTGCTGTTTCTATAGCAATTTTTGGTATTCATTCAGCTCAGGCTTTTGTCGGCGTAATTGGTCCTTTAGTTGAAGTTCCTGTCTTAATTCTATTGGTGAAAGCAAGTTTATTTTTAAAGAAAAAATATTACAATCATGTTTAAAGCTATTTCAGAAATCATTACTGGTTTTAATGCTGTAAATATATCAGTTGAAAGAAAAGAAATTCTAAATGGTTTGATAAAATACATTCAAACAAAAAAAGACAATGGTGAAAATATTCGCTTGAATTTTATTTGCACGCATAATTCAAGAAGAAGTCATTTATCCCAAATTTGGGCTCAAACTATGGCTTTTCATTTTGGTATAAAAAATGTTTTCTGTTATTCAGGTGGAACTGAAGCAACAGCTATGTTTCCTAAGGTAGCAGAAACATTGAATAATCAAGGATTTGAGATATTAAAACTAAGTGAAACAACAAATCCAGTTTATGCTGTAAAATATGCAGAAAATGAAATGCCTGTCATTTGTTTTTCGAAAACTTACAATCATAATTTCAATCCTAAAACCCAATTTGGAGCAATCATGACATGTAATAGCGCAGATGAAGCTTGTCCATTGGTTTTCGGGGCAGAAGCTCGTTTTCCAATAAAATATGATGACCCAAAAGTATTCGACAATACCGAATTACAATCAAGTAAATACACAGAAAGAAGTTTAGAAATTGCTCAAGAAATGTGGTGGTGTTTTTCTCAAATTAAAAATTAAGCAAGATTTTCAAGCTGCATGAAAACCGGTATCATGGTTTTTCCTTTTTCTGATAGATTATATTCAATATGAAGTGGTTTTAATTTGATGATAGTTTTGTCAAGTAAACCTTGCTCCTCCAACTCTTTTAAGGCTACAGCAACAGATTGTTTATTTGAACCCTCCAATTGTCGTAATAATGAATTAAACCTCAAAGGACCTTCTACTGCTAGTTTAAAAATCTGAGGCTTCCATTTGCCTGATAATAATTTCAGTAATGTTTCTGCCGGACAAGTACTTTCTGTTTCCATTTTTTTGAGGTCAGGTTTTTCTGACTAATTGATTGATATCTGAATTAATCGGATGTTTGTTTTCGAATTCAAATATAAAATGAAAATACGCATCACACTAATTTGTAGTTTCTTAATTTTACTTTCAACAACTGCATGTGATGCTCAAACCAAAAACATGCAACATCAAGAAAAAAGCAATAATCCACTTTTATGCAATACAGATTCAGGTACCTGCGAAATTGCAGATTCAACTACAAAACAAATTGATTTGGTACCAAAAGAAACCAATAAATCAATTCATATTCTTTATTTCACCGACCCAATTTGTTCATCTTGTTGGGGAATTGAAGCACAGTTAAGAAAACTGAAACTTGAATATGGAGACTATTTTTCTATTGAATACCGAATGGGTGGCTTATTAAAAGATTGGTCATACAATAGCGGTGGAATTAGTAAACCTTCTGATGTATCGCATCATTGGGATGAAGTTAGCCAATATTACCAAATGCCAATTGATGGTGATATTTGGTTAGAAGATCCTTTACCTTCATCTTATCCTCCTTCAATTGCATTTAAAGCTGCTCAATTACAAGATGAAGAGAAGGCAATGTTGTTTCTAAGAAGAATAAGAGAAATGGTATTTCTAGAAAAGAAAAATATTTGTAATTGGACTTATTTGAGTTTAGCTGCAAAAGAATTAGGATTGGATGCAATCAAACTAAAAAAAGATTCAGAAAATATAGCAAATGAATTGTTTCAAAACGACCTTAAAATTACTGCTGAAACAGGTGTTGGCGGCTTTCCAACATTGATATTTTCAAATCAAACTAAAAACTTCCAGTACATAAATGGATTTAAACCATATACAACATTTGAAAATATTATAATTAGCTTGAATCCAAATGCAATTAAACAGAAGTATAACAAAGATTGGAAATCACTATTCACCATGTTTTCATCTTTAACATTAAAAGAGTTTTGTGAATTGAGTGAAGTCAATACAAATCAGGGATTAGAAATTCTGAATCAATTAAGTAAAGAAGGAAAATTGCAGGTTTTTCAAACAAAAAATGGAAATATCTGGAGATTGAAAAAGTAATTTCCGATTAAAAATTAGCCTTATTTATTATTTGGAGCTTCTTCTAAAACCTCCATTTTCACTTTGGCATCAGTTTTATGAAGATTTAATTTCTTCGCGGCAATTAACGATAAATCAATCATAAACTTTTTGGAATAAGGTCCACGATCATTAATTCTAACAATAACCCAAACTCCAGTTTTCAGATTAGTTACTTTTACTTTGGTTCCAAATTTTAATTTACGATGAGCAGCTGTGTATTTTTTATGCGAATACCTTTCGCCATTTGCAGTTTTTCTACCTTGAAATTTATTGGCATAATAACTAGCTCTTCCAATTTTTGAATAGCCCTTTTTAACAACAAAATTACTATCAGAAAGCTCAGTTGAAATTGTATCCTGCCAATGAATAGGATCTACTACCGGAAAACTAATTGTATCTGGTAGTTCTTGACTTTTGAGCTTTGATATAAGTACAAAATGAAGCAAAAACAAAAGTGCATATTTGTGATAAGCTTTGGCCATATCAAACAAATATAAAGGAAAATTACATGAACGAATCTAATAAGCCACTTGCAGAAAGAGTTAGGCCTCAAACACTGGATGATTTAATTGGACAAGAACATTTAACAGGGAATGAGGGAATTATAAGAAAAGCGATAGAAAACAAAAACATTCCATCCATGATTTTTTGGGGACCTCCAGGTGTTGGAAAAACAACTTTGGCAAAAATTATAGGTCAGCATTTAGGCTTACATTTTTATTACCTGAGTGCAATTCAAGCCGGAGTTGCAGAAGTTCGAAAAGTAATTGAAGAGGCTAAAAAACTCGGAAAAGTATTATTGTTTCTAGATGAAATACATCGTTTTAATAAAAGTCAACAAGATGCTTTATTAGGAGCAGTAGAAAATGGAACCATTGTTTTAATTGGAGCTACAACAGAAAATCCAAGTTTTGAAGTAAACAATGCTTTATTAAGTCGGGCACAAGTTTATATTTTAAAAGATTTAGATAAAGATGCTTTGCAAAGAATTGTTAATTCTGCTTTAGAAAAAGATGAATGGTTAAAAACTCGAAAACCTGATTTAAAAGAAACTTCTGCATTATTTAGATTTAGTGAAGGAGATGCAAGAAAATTATTAAACCTATTAGAATTAGTTTGTTATCAGTTTAAAACCGACGAACAAATTGTAATTACAAATGCTTTGGTTGAAAAAACGCTTCAACACAAAACCATGTCGTATGATAAAAGTGGTGAGGAGCATTATAATATCATTTCTGCATTTATAAAATCAATTAGAGGCAGCGATCCTAATGCCGCTGTTTATTACTTAGCCCGTTTATTAGAAGGCGGTGAAAATTATGAATTCATCGCTCGAAGAATGCTGGTATTGGCAAGTGAAGATATTGGAAATGCAAATCCAAATGCTTTGCTAATGGCAAATACAACTTTTCAGGCAATACGCGTAATTGGAGTTCCAGAAGGAAGAATCATACTTTCACAATGTGCGGTTTATTTGGCAACATCTGTAAAAAACAATTCGAGTTATGTGGCTATTGATGAAGCATTAGCTCTAGTTAAAAAAACAGGTCAATTGCCTGTTCCATTACATTTAAGAAATGCACCAACTAAGTTAATGAAGGAATTGAACTATGGAAAGGATTATGCCTATGCTCATGCTTATGAAAATAACTTCGTTAATTTAGAATTTTTGCCTGATGCTATTCAAGGTACCAAATTGTATGAACCTGGCAATAATCCAAGAGAAATTGAACAAAGGAATTTCTTAAAAGCACGTTGGAAAGACAAATACAATTATTAAAATCAAGGCCTATAAAAAAAGTAAGGGAGTTACTTGCGTAACTCCCTTTAGCCTATGAAACAGACTGCCCTCTTCTACCCCTAGATGGGCAATCGACTTGCAAGATAATTTATTGTTTTTAATTTCAAACACGAATAATAAAAAAAATTAAAAGTTTTATGTGAATGACAATTTCGTGACACTGAACAGCAAATTGAAATCAGATTTTGAAGAATTATTTCAATAGACTTTAAAATAATCGTTCATCAATTTACTTTTCCTTAAATTCTTTTAACCAAGAATATCTGGCATCTTTATAGGGAGCTTCGTTTATTATAGTTTTAAGCTTTAATAAACTACCATATGGACCTTCAGTGATAAACAAATTGATTAACCAAGCAGGCACATCACCTCCCGGGTCAACACTTAAATAATATTCACCTTTTAAAATATCATTACCAATTGGTCTAATGCGCCATTGGGTTTTAGATTTTTTCACTCTTACAACACCTTCAATTTCAGGCAATAAATTGGGAATAGCTTGAGAAACAACTGTTAATTCCAGCGTTTCAGGATTTTGACGGATTTTGTAATGAGAGCATAAATCTCTGTCGGAAACAGGCCAAGGTGCATGAATTCTTTGGTAAAAATAAAGCTCAGAATCGCCAACCACACTTAAAACCCTTCCTTCTGTGCAATTATAAATCCATTTTGGATATGATTTTAAATCGGTAACTACAGAAACTACAGATGACAAACTTCCTTTTAAATCAAGAGTTGCTTTGATATCTTTTATTGCAGATGACTCAGTATTAGACGTATAAATAAAAATTCCTGGGCCGGTTTTCTTTAATTCCCAATTGGGTTGAGAAACTTTAACCGATGTAATAAGTGCCAGAAATAAGACAAAAACTCCTTTCATTACGTAAATATATATCAACAGAACTCATAAAAAAAACCTCAGGTAATTTTAACACCTGAGGTTTCGATATTTAACATTAAACTAATAATTACTTAACTCTTTCTACGTATTCACCAGTTCTTGTATCTACCTTCACTTTATCACCAACATTACAGAAAAGTGGAACTCTTACTTCAACACCATTATCTACTGTAGCAGGTTTTAATGTATTTGTAGCAGTATCACCTTTAAGACCTGGTTCTGTGTAAGTTACTTCTAAAATAACAAAAGTTGGAGCTTCACCACCAATACAAATATCACCTTCAAAAGATACCTTCACAATCATTTCTTCTTTTAAGAATTGAGCGGCTGGTCCAAAAATACTTTCTTCAACATAAATCTGGTCATAAGATTCCGGGTCCATTAAAACCAAGGCATTTCCGTCTTTATACAAATATTGCATTTCTCTGAATTCAACACGCACCATTTCAACACTTTCGCCAGCACGGTAGCGGTGCTCCATTTGTTTTCCGGTTTTTACGTTTTTAAGTACAACTTGATAAAATGCACGTAAATTGCCCGGTGTACGGTGTTGGTATTCCATTACTTGGCACAATTCATTGTTATGTTTAATGAAACAGCCTCTAAATAAATCTCCGGTATTAGCCATAATAATCTCTAAAAATTTTCTATTAAAGGGCGAAAATAACCAAATGCCTGAAATTCGCCACTATTTCTTATTTATACATTAATTTAAGCAGTAACTCTTCTGTATTCCTGAATTCTTCTTACTATAGCTATCATAAATCCAATAATCATAATTATTGTTCCTGCCCAAACCAAATTAATCCATGGAAATACAATGGCCTTCATAATAATAAATTCTCCACTTTGGTCTTTTTCTGAAGTTTCAATAGTGATACTTCCTTTTGCAGGATCAACTCCTTTGAAACTAAATTTTAATTTTGCCTCATCAACCAAAGCATCATAACTAATTGCCTGATTATTTTGAACACCATACATTGGCATGGCATCGTAGACTTTATCTAATGTATGAACCTTTAATTCAGCGCCTAACAATACCTGTAAATTTTTAACATCTAAATTTTCAGCATCAGCATTGGTATTTACTCCAAGCAAAACAATCCAAGCATTATTGGTGTATATGGTATCCCCAGGTTTTACTGAATGTGATTTGGTATTGATAAATTTAGGATCAGCCTTTTGTGAAGGAACCGAACTTACGTAGGTAAACACGTCATGACTCAAATAATGTTTGGTATCTGGATTAGCAACCAAACCAAATTTAGGATTGATTTGTCCGTTTGGAAATAAATCGAACTCATAATCTACCTCATCTTTTGAGTTCAATTTTTGGTAATTTACTTGGTAGTAAGTATTTACCCATTGTTGTGAATCCTTTTTATAGGTGATGATATAATCACCCATTTTATTGGCTTTTCCCCTTTCAAGAAAAATATTCTCTACATTTTCTTTGTTACTGAATTCCGGGTTTAAAGCTTGTCCAGTTTCATTAATTGAAATTACTTTTTTATTGGCTGATGAAACCAAAACTCCCAATAAAAGTACACCAAATCCAATATGCGCAACACTTGCTCCAGCTAATTTAATTTTGCCTCTAAAAAATGGTGCTAACAAAATAGAATTGACCACAACCGCATAAGTTCCGGCAAATAACAATAAAAAGTAAACCCAGTTTTGTAATTGGAATCCAAAGAATAATGCGATACTTAATACAGCCGAAATTGCCGCATAAATACCAATTTTTCTTATCGCTTCTTTTTGATTGGTTTTGTATTTTAGTAATTGAGCAACTGCTGTTAAAATAGCAACCAAAATAGCTAAAGGCATTTGCCATTTATTATAATGTCCAATAACATCTGCAGGAGGTGCTAGATTTGCCGAAAACACTTTGTTGAATACCGGAATAGAAGTAGTTAAAATCACCTGAAAAGCAGAAATTACTAGTAACAAACTACCAATAAACATCCAGAATTCACGGGTATAAATATCTTCATCTTTGGCCGAGCGAGGTAATGATTTCCATCTCCAAACCATCAGACCAATAGACAAAATCACGAATACCAAAAGGAATACCAATAATTGTCCACTCATTCCTAAATCGGTAAACGAGTGAACAGAAGAATTACCTAAAATACCTGAACGGGTTAAAAAAGTAGCATATAAAACTAATAAGAAAGTACTTAATATTAATGTTAATGCAACTATATAAGAATTTCCAGTTGTTTTATGAATAATAAGTACATGCACACCCGCAATTAAAATCAACCAAGGCACGAGAGAAGCATTTTCAACTGGATCCCAGGCCCAATAACCGCCAAAACTTAAACTTTCATAGGCCCAAAAACCACCCATAATAATTCCAGCTCCCAAAACCATTACACTTATTAAAGCCCAAGGTAAAGCAGGTTTTAACCAACCTGAATGGTCTTTACGCCACAATGAAGCAATTCCGTAAGCAAAAGGAACAACAGTAGTAGCAAAACCAAAGAACAAAGTTGGTGGGTGAATCACCATCCAGTAATTTTGAAGCAAAGGATTTAAACCATTACCATCTTTTACTTTGCTTAAATAATCGGCCTGTTTAAAAATTGGGGCATTTTGCATTACGTTTCTTAGCAATTCAAAAGGACTACTTCCCAATTTATAACCTAGAATTTTCACCCCAAGTAACATGCTAGTTAAAGCAATCTGTGATAACATCACTACAGCCATTGT
>JAIYDG010000466.1 GCA_027487625.1 Bacteroidota bacterium | reverse complement strand
GGATCGATAAAACTAACTGTAGGTTTAAATTACCAAAGCAAGGATCGATAAAAGTAAATATAGGTTTTAAATTACTAAAGCAAGGATCGATAAAACTAAAACTAGGTTTAAATTACTAGAGCGGTAACCCACTAGAGCTAGGATCGATAAAACTAAATACTAGATAGAGGTTACCTTCGACTATTGCTAAAAGCTCCCGATCCGCAAAAAGAAATGCTATCTTGTCGTCATCGAAGGTCACGAAGCCTTGATAGATGTCCTGGAAGGGGTGCTCACCACATAGAGCATCGATCATCTCCAGCATGTCCTTTGGAACAGGAGGAAACTTCTGACGACGTAAGTACCTCATTTGGTACTCAATGTCTGTGTACCCCAAGGAGGCACGGATGAAGGGATCCGTGTTGGGGTTTTGTAGTACCCTGTTGAAGATGTCCCGTAGGGAATCAGTTGTCTGCGATGCTTGCAGCTTCATTAGCATCATTGTCTTCAATAGCTTGAACTCGTTCGCAACATCAGGCCCACACGAATGCTCCTTGTTACCCAACAGCAAGGTGTTGCTTTTAATTCTTGCTGTTGCAGTACAACCCCCTAGACAAGACAAGGATATTACATTATTTATCAATCCAATTAACATCGATTAAACTAAAACTAGGTTTAAGTTGCAAGCTTAAATTGAAGCAAGGATCAATAAAAATAAATATAGCCAGGATCGATAAAACGGGTGATAAAACTAAATGTAGGTTTAAATTACTACAGCAAAAAGCAATTAAAAAAAATTTAAAATTTTACCTCTTGTTTTTGTGTGAGAACGACATTTCAGGTATGTTGTTTCAGTGGTCGGAACATATTTGCTGAGGATGTAAACCTTTCCAAATTCATCCACCCACACAATTGGAGAACCAGTAATTTCCAACTTCTGGAAATTGTAATTGCTGGCAAACAAGTTCAGATCGGGATCCACGTCGTCCATGATGATGTGTTGGCGGATGTTGAAGTGGAGGAAGTTGATGTGCGAGAAATGAGAGAAATAAATGACAAATGACAGCTGCTTAAATAGTCTAAAGTGGATCCGCTGAGGTTTTTTGAATCAGTGCACAGATTTCTAAGGTGTGTCAGATAGCCTGCTTCGTTTTAGTTAATAGATAGAAAGTAATGACAAATGACTCTTACTCTTTTTTTCGTTTTTGTTTTGTTTCCGTTTGTTTCCGTTCTATCCATAGCTTTCTAAGATGGAAATGACTTGATCCGCAACCTGGTATAAAAAGGGCCAGCTCTTACTTTCAAGTTCTCTTTTTGTCATCGTGTTCACCTACACCTACACCTACACCTACAACAACTTCAACATGTCTCAGACACCATCAGGTAATTTTTATCGATCCTTGCTTTTTAATTCTATCAATCCTTTTATGTTACATTTATCATGTAATTTTTATCGATCCTTTTTAATTGACCCTTTTTAATTCTATCCTTGCTTTTTAATTCTATCAATCCGGTACCCTTCAATGGTTAAATCCTTATTTCAAATGAAATTATTTTTAGGCTTTCGTCCCCTTGGACCTCCTCCGCCTCAAGTTTACAGGCCTGTAATTAGGTGCCCTATTCAGGGTGCCCTGCGTCATCCACGGCCTCAAACACCCATTCATCAAAGCCCACGTCCGCTAACACAGTCTCCAAGCCCACGTCCGCTAACACAGTCTGCAAGCCCTCGACCGACCGGGTTAAGTCCATCAGGGCCTGGTCTGTTAACAGGCTTAAGGTCACCGTGCCCTCGTCCGTTTCGGCCTTGTTCGCCAAGATTCGAGACTTCATGTAAGACATTTCTTTATTTGTTAATTCCTTGTTAATCCTTGTTAATTCGGGTTTTTACACAACTCAATTTGATAAAAACCCGATCAATTGCTTTAAATTAATCAATCATTGTTAATTTGGGTTTTAACAAAACTTAATTTGATATTCTTTTTACTAGATCATAGTCCCATTGCCAGTCCAATGGAAATTGGGTTAAGCCCAAGCCCTGGCCCTGTACCTCGTGTGCCATCGAGTCAACCGATGGAACTAGGGTGTAGCCCTCGTCTACCGAGCCCTCTTCAACCTAGCACACGTCCACCGAGCCCTCTTCAACCAAGCGCACGTCCACCGAGCCCTCTTCAACCAAGCCCTCCTTGCTTATCAAGTCAGTTTGCACATGTTCAAACAATAAAAGCAAGATTGCGAACAGGTAAACTTTGTTTCGTTGCATTTTCTTATAAAGCATTTTAATCAAACAACTTACAGACTTTTGTTGCCAGACCAGCCTGTTGTAATGCATTATAATCAGACAACTTAGAACTTAACGTATGAATACTTCTATTTACATTTTTACAGATTCTGCGTCAAGTTCAGACTCTGATCCTGAACAGCCTGACCAGCTTGACCAGCCAAAAAAGGCGGAAACTGGGGAAGCTGCAGGTGCTTTTTATCATTCCTTATTCATTAATTACCTTTTTATCAATCCTTATTCATTACTTAGCTTATTCCTTATTCATTACTTATCCAAACCTTTTTATCGATCCTTATGCAGTAATTACCGTCATTATACTTATACCTTTTTATCAATCCTTAATTCCAGATCCTGTGTCTCCTGTTTCTCCGCAAGATCAAGAACCAAGAACCAGAGGCAACGTGACTTCGTCTCCCTATCGTGGCCGCCGTGTAGAGTTGAGTCCGGTGGGACTAAGTCCGGACATACGAGGGGGGCAATGGATTGCCGCAATGGATAACGAACCAAGTATAATTGGTTCGGATGTGGACCTCATCTACACAACATCAACTTGGTCAACATCACCGCAGGAACTCTCGTACGAGGCGAGATTGAATGTTGTTCCTGACGGCCACCTCTCATCGGACGAGCGCCCCGCTCCTGAAAGGCGGAGACCCGTAGCAGCAAGGCAAAGGCCGGTTTACAACCCCTTTGTCGATACGAGTGAAGATGGGCCAAGCTCGGAAGGTCAGCAGCCAAGAGTTCGGGTCATTGATTATGATCACCTGGCCCCTCAGTTCAGACCAACGTTGACGCTAGTTTTACCGGAAAACTTGCCTCATTTGAGTCGAGGCCAAGCTCTACTGATTCCGATTAGACTTGCTGTTCAATACATCAATCCGGGTGATGTCTCAGACTTTTAAAATTTTTTGTTTTTTTGATCTAGTCATTTTTAGTACAATAAACTAATTAATGATTATGAAATGTGTTTGTTTTTAAAAACCTAGTTAAATGTGAACCCTATAAGTTGTTAAATTGTATTAATTAAAGACCTTAGTAATTAGTAAATTTATGGGTAGGGGGAAAAACACGAATTTACACTTACGTCAATTACATAGTGAGTAATTTAATCAATCCGGCAATACCCATCACTTTATACTTAAATGTGGTGAACCAAAGTAAATTTATCAATCTGTCGTCATAGTTAAATGTGGTGAACTAAAGTAAATTTACCAATCTGGTAATACATATTTATCAATCCGGTAATACAAATCGGTAATACAAATCAATCTATAGTCATACTTAAATGTGGTGAACCAAAGTAAATTTACCAATTGGGTAATACAAATCAATCTATAGTCATACTTAAATGTGGTGAACCAAAGTAAATTT
>JAIYDG010000714.1 GCA_027487625.1 Bacteroidota bacterium | reverse complement strand
CAAAGAAATTTTGGCACTTGTGCAACATATGCCCGAAGGTTATAGAGTAATCTTTAATCTTTACGCCATAGAAGGGTATACGCACAAGGAAATTTCAGAACAATTGGGAATTGCTGTTGGCACTAGTAAATCTCAATATTCCAGGGCTAAGCAGTTTATGCAAGGTTTACTGGCAAAACATTATCAGATTTTAAATGAGCCTTTTGAAGAAGCAAAATAAGTTCGAGGAGTCCATCAAAGCCAAAATGTCGGAATTGGAAACAAAACCTTCCGATTCTTTATGGGCTAAATTGGAGAAGGAATTAGATACTGATTCCTTTGAGCCAACTCTCCGTGCCAAATTTGAAGACTTTTCTTTACCAGTTTCAGAACAAACTTGGACAAATATTGAGGCTCAATTACCTCAGGAAAGAAATAAAAAAAGAATCCTTGCTTTCTGGTTTACAGGAATTTTCTTAACTTCATTGAGTCTCGGATTTATTGCAAGCAGATTCTATTTTCCTAGTAATTCTTCCGATAATTCTATAGCAATTGTAAATGGACCTCAAAAAGTTGAAAATCAATTGCCTCCTACCAATCAACAAAAAATAAATGAAGTGGAATCTTCTACCCAAGAAGAATCTTCAAATCAACAAAAAATAAAAAACTCCTCATTAACAAATGAGGAGACAAATCAAAATTCAGTTTCTGAAAATACAGCGGCTGAAATTTCTAATTCTGAAAATATTGCTTCTGAAAACGCTACTTTAGAGAATTCTAATGCAAAAAAATCTGTTTCCGTTTCAACATCTGCCAAGAGTTCAGCTAAAAGGTCAAGGACAAAAAAATCTTCTGGAAACACTATTTCAAACTCAGCTCCTGCAGCAGGTTCAATTGCTTTAGGGGCAAAATCTTCAAAAGCAAAAAATCAATCCTCTAATTTAGGTTCAAACACGAACTCTACTTCTTCAGTAATACCTCCTGTTGATTTGAACACCAATCAATCTGTTAATTCTCCGCAATTAGCTCAAACTATTGAAAAGCCAAATCCTGTAAAACAAGAGGTTCGTGAGCTGCAAGTTGTTAGTCCTAAAATTAAATTAGATGATGTTCAAATTAAATTTGATAAGGATTCTATTGTAAGAACCCAAGAAGTTATTACAGAAAATTATGAAAGTGAAGATGATAAACCCGGAAAGTTTTCAATTTCTGCAATTGTAGGGGTTTATAGAACTGAAATGCTTTTGAGTAAACCAAGTTCAAGTATTTACGACTTAAACAAAGTTTATGATTTAAGAACCAAATTAGAAAAACCTTCAGTTGATTGGTCCGGTGGATTTCTTTTAAATTACCATGTTAATAATCATTGGATGATTTCTTCTGGTGTTCAAATCAGTAACTTTAAACAAGCTTTACATTACGATTTAGCAGAGCCAAAGGCTGATACTTTTGGACAAATTCAGTCTCAAAATTTATATTTACATCCAACTGATTCAATTATTGAAGGCCATGTAAAAACTGCTGTCAATAAATACAGTTTTACTGAAATTCCAATTTGGATTACCTATTCAATCTTAACTGATAAAAAAGTTGGGTTTGATTTTATGTTGGGATATAGTTTTGCTTTTTTAACTTCAGTTAATGCCTACATGCCAGATCCGGCTATGGTTGGATTGCTGACAGTTAATGACAAAACAAGTTTTCCATTTTTAAAAGGAAGCTCTTTTATCAATATTGCACCTGCAGTTAATTATAGAATAAATAACACCGTTCAATTAGGTTTGATGCCTCAATTTAAGTTGGGATTAAGTTCTGTAATCGATAATAAAAATTGGATTCAGGAAAAACCAATGGCAATTGGAATTAATTTTTATCTAAGAAAAAGATTCTAATCTTCAGTTTTTACTTAGAAAGTTAAATACTGTGTATAGTAATAATATTATACGCTTCTTTATCTAAAAAAAGTTTTATAAGCCTTTAAAGTTGATGATTATTCGATGAAATCAACCTTAAAACATGAATTAGAATCAGAAACCTGTTTTTTCTTCAAATTCTTAAAAATCCCAAAGAGATGAAATGATTATAGAAAACAAAGAGTAAAGAAAAACACCCCAAAACTCTACGAACGCAGACCGAAGGTCCGCGTTCGTAGAGTTTTGGGGGAATTCATTTCGAGTATCTTTCTATAAACATAAGACCACCTATCGGGGTCTTAAATTTCATAAAATAGAGCAATTTATCACTAAACTACTTTTTAAAAGTATTTCTCAAAATATACTCCGGATTTATAAAAATTTATAATTGGTAAACATGTCGATATTCGTATAGTAAACACTGGAAATAAGGTTAGCATATTTAATACTTTAGGATTTGTTCCTATTAAAAATCAATTTATTATCTCAGAATTGTTCTGATTTTAGAAATAGAACTTTTGAAAAATTAAGGTAATGCTAAAACTACCTTTGCCCAATTTAAATCCTTAAGATTGATATAGATTTCTTTTCATTATTTAGGAACCTTATTGAAACCTAATCCTTCATTTGAACTTAAAGTGCTTGCTTAAAAAGCTAATAATTTTTGAAAATAGAGTTTCAATAAGCTTTATTATTCTTTTTAGCAGCTCAATAGAACGCAAAAAAGCCTGTTGAAATGTTTCAACAGGCTTTTTTAATATTTTGTAGAATTATTTTGCTTGTTCTTGAGTTGCAGCTCCAGCACCAGCAGCTTGTTCTTGCGTTGCAGCTCCTGCAGGAGTAGGAGTTTGAGCAGGTGCAGCAGGCACATTCACGTTTTCAATGGTTTCTTTGATTCTAGACTCATTCACATTTTCTGTGCTTGCTTGGCTAGGTCTGAAGAAATTTGAAGCTAAAGACAATACGATTAAAACAACTGCAAATACCCAAGTTGCTTTTTCAATTACATCAGTGCTCTTTTTTACACCCATAATTTGAGTTGGAGCCACAAAGTTAGCGGCAATTCCACCTTTAGGGTTTTGAATCAATACAACGCCAATTAAAAGGATGGCGGCTAAAATAATCAGGATAAGAATGATTGTCAACATAATCTAGTCTAAGTTATTACTGTTTCTGATTTGGTCTATCAGGGTTGCGAAATACGTCTTTTTGTCGGGATAAAGCAACACTAATTTTTCATAAGTTAAAATTGCTTTTTTATAGAGTCCCTGCCTTACATAAATTTGAGCTAAAGTTTCACTCACCATTTCTTCACTTTCTTCTGCACTCTGACGAGCCATGTTTATTGGGCTGTAGAACTCTGCTTTAGGTCGTGTTATTACAGGATTTTCCCTCAAGAATTTATCTAAAATTGATTCAACTTCGGGATCTTTTTTAGCTTTTTGGATATTTTCCTGTTTATACTTTTCGTGATTTAATTCAAAAACTGGAGAAATATGATGAATTTTTTCTGATACTTTCTCTTTAGGTTTTTCTTGAACTACTTGAATTTTTGGTGTTTCAACAATTTCCTTTTCTGAATCTTCATCATTTGATGGTGAAGTTTCTTCAATTAGTGTTGACGTTTCTACCTCAAGTTCGATTTTTTCAATACTTACAGCGTTTTCTACAGTTATTGAATTCTCTATTTCCTCATCCTCATCACCAATAAAAATTGGTTCAGGTTCTGAAATTGAGAGTGTTCCTGCTAATTCAGTGTTTCCTTCACCAAATGTTAAGTCAAATCCTTTATTGAAACTTTTATCAGAATACGATAACTTCTTGTAAACTACTGATAAAAGTTCATTTACTTCATGATTTTTTAAACTTTCAAGTAGTTGATTTTCTTCTTTTTTATCTCTGAAAGGGAAAGTAAATACTGGATTTGAAATTTGAACAGGTTCAAAAACTTGAATAGGTTCAGTTTTGGTATGCTCATCTCTTTGTGAAATCTCAGGAATATCTTTTAAAGCCTCTAATATTGAAGAAGGTTTTGCCTCAGTTATTTCAATAGGAATAAGCTTTTCATCATCTTTAACAAGTATTTCTTCTTCTATTTGTAAAGATGCTATTTCAGCAGCAGCAATTTCTTCTTTAGATTGTATTTCTGAAATTTTTTGAAGTTCTTCTAGTTTGCGAGTTTCTTCAATTTGCAGAAGTTCATCCTGAATCCGTTTTTCTTCAATTTTCTGAAGTTCTTCTAGTTTACGAGTTTCTTCAATTTGCAGAAGTTCATCCTGAATCCGTTTTTCTTCAATTTTTTGAAGTTCTTCTAGTTTACGAGTTTCTTCAATTTGCAGAAGTTCCTCTTGAATTCGTTTTTCTTCAATTTTCCGATTTTCTTCAATTTGTAGAAGTTCAGCCTCAGCTTTTGCTTCTTCAAAAAGTTGAGCTTTCAGGTTAACTTCATTCAGGATATCTGAATTTAATAATTCATCGGCTTTTTCGGCGTAATCCTGATGGAAAACCCCAATAATTACATCGTCTTTGTGCTCAATTTTTATTGAAGGTTTTTCTGCAGAATCATTCTTCTCATCGATGATTTCCTCTTTTTCAATAACTAAATCTATTTCCTCAATTTTTTCTGTTTTTTTTGATTCAGCAATTGAATTTTCAACTAAATCGCTTTCAGTTTTTCGTATTTCAGGAGATTCATTGAAAGAATTTTCCTGATTTTTACTTTTGCTTTGTAACCATTTTAAGAAATCATCAGTTGATTGTGTGAAATATTCAACCTCTTTTTTCTCATTATTTTGTTGAACAACTTTTTCTTCAATCTTTTCTATGATTGCTGGAGTTGAAATTGCAATTTCTTTTTCAATCGTATTCTCTAAAGGTTCAATCGAAATAATATCCTCCGAAATTACTTCAACAATTGGCTCTATAGATTCATTGAAAATATTATCTGTATTTGATTCAACAATATTTTCTTCAATACTAATTATATTCTCAATTTGAGGAGTTTCAATTTCCAAATTAGGAACCTGAATGATTATTGGAGCTTTTTCCTTATTTTCTTCTTCTAGTGATGAAATATCAAATCCACTTAAGATGTCCTCATCATCAATATTAAATGAAACAGGTTGATTAATAGAATTTGGATTAACAAATCGAATTAATTTTCCCGTACTTTCTATCAGTTTTGGATTTTCTGGTTCAAAAGTCTTTTCAGTTACAATTGGTTTTTCTATAATGGGTTCAGGAATAATCAATCGTTCTGGAAGTGGTTCAGCTATTTTTTCTTCAATTATAGGAGCAACTGATTCCTTAATTTCTTCAATTTGATTAATTACTGGTAATGAAAGTGATTCAGTTTCTTCTTCAAATTTAAAATCAGCTAAAATTTCATCATTTGAAATGTTATCTGAAATAATTTCCGATTCTATAATAGGAGTTATTTCTTGAATTTTAGGGACTTCAACAATTGGTTTAGGAACAAATTCAGGTTTAAAATTTTTGTCTTGTAGAGTTATTGATTTCTTTTCAAAAGGCAAATCATGAACAAGATTGTATAAAACTGATCTATCGCCAGAGAGCAAAGAAGCTGATTCTAAATACTTGTCATACTCATAATGTTGAGAATTATGTAATGCTTTCACAAGTAAATTGTGCCCGATTGAAAAGTATGGAAATTCCTTTACAAGTTGCTTTAAAGGTTCAACTTGCTCATTCCCAATAGTTTTAGGGTTTTTTACTAAGTTTGTGAAATCGTATTTATTCAAAAAGATTTAAATTGAATGGCAATATAGTGAAAATTCTTTTTTTGTAGGTGATTACCAATTGATAAATGCCTTATTAAATATGTCTTGAACTAAACCATCAGTAACTTTAACAATTAATCCTTGCTCAACAGTTGCGAAGTTTTGTTGGGCATCAAAATCTGTAAAGTTGGTAAAAGTTTGGTTGAAGTTTTTAGTTGGATCTAATCTGTTTTCAAAGGTAATTTCAACACTAACTGTTAAACGATTGACAGCAGTAGTTTGGTTTCCTTGGATTGCAGATGGAGCCGTTTTGTAATCAACAATTTTTCCATAGAAGTGCAAATCTCCTTCACCTGTAGTGAGTTTTAAACCGGTTTCATTGATAAATTTGGTTTTTATTTTCTCAGTAAAAACCTGACTTAATGTTGGGGCTACAATACTTGCATTGTTTACAATATAATTCACACTGAAGGTTTTTGCATCAGGCGGTATTGAGGCACCAGAATGTGAATAGACGCCGCATGAGCTAAAAATACTCAAACTAATTCCTACTAAAATAAAGAGATAATTTCTCATGGTTCAAATTTAGAATAAACAGATTCAATAAAGAAGTTTAATTAACTTAGGTACAAAACATCTCAAAAATCTTACCAAAAGGCAAAAAAAAAGCGCAGTTTTCTGCGCTTTTAAAAATTATATTTCGGATTAAATAGCTGTTTTTCTTACTGAAACAGCAGTTTT
>JAIYDG010000033.1 GCA_027487625.1 Bacteroidota bacterium | reverse complement strand
GAAGGCCCAATTGGCGATTTTGCTGATTATATCCTGTCAGCATATCCAAAAGTTGAAGAATACTCGGGAATGAAATTTGGTCAGCCTTATATCGATCAATTAAAAACCAAATCATTGTATACTTCTTCAATGCTTCCTTCAATTGCTTTGGCTATTGTAAAAAGTATGGATAGTACAAAAGCTATTCAATTTGCATCAGCTATTCAACAGGCACATTTCCTACAAGGTAAAAACCTAAGCGACTCAAGTTCGTATGAAAAGGTTTTAGTTGATTTGAATTTAAATAAGGATGAATTTTATCTTAAGTTAAAATCAGGAGAATTTGAAACGAAAGCAAAGGAAGGTTTTGAAGAATCACATTATTTAGGAGTAAATGGATATCCAGCTATTTTGGCTTTAGTTAATGGGAAATACTATTCAGTAGCCAAAGGGTTTATTGATAAAAGGAACCTGTTTGAAATTTTAGAAAAAGTTAAAGCGATTAAAGATTAAGAAAGGGAAATTTCATTTGTATTTCCTTTTCTTTTTCTGATAATTTTTTGATGAATTGTTGATGTTCATTTGTTCCTTCATGTAAAATGCGGTGATTTTTTAGCATGAAAAACTGATTCAATTCTTTGATGACTTCTTTGGAGTTTTGGTCGAAATAATTGTTGATGAATTTTTCCCAAACATATTGAATGGCCTGTTCACTCGGATGTGCCATGTCATTGGCGTAAAATCTGTAATCTCTTAATTCATCCTGTATAATCTCAAATGCTGGGAAATAAGTACAATTTTCAATTTTACATAATTCATTTAAAGCTAGAAGTAATGTTGATTTACTTAAGTTGTTTTCGTGAATTCCATCTTTTAAATATTTAACAGGACTAACCGTAAAAATGATATTTAAATTTGGGTTTAATGTTTGAATTTGTTGAATGCAATTTTCCCAATTAGAAACAATTTCGTTGATGTTTAATAATCTTTTTTGAAAGGATTTTGCTGGTATCTTATGGCAATTAGCAACTATTTGATTTGTTTCAATGAGTTCGTAAACGTAAGCTGTTCCAAAGGATATAATTAAATAATCAGCATCTTTAATACTTTGGAATTGCTTTTTATTCTTTTCACTGATGAACTTTATAAGTTCTTGTTTATCTTTTTTGTAAACAGAGCCATGATGATTCCATGAAAGATAAATTCCGTTTGTTTCTAGAATTTGAGAATCATTCGGAATTTCGTTGTTTAATATTTGTTGAAATGCTTTACAAAGACTAATTGGATTAAATAAAATTCCGTGATATAGAAACTCCTGATTCAACATTAATTCTTGCATTTTGGAAGCCATATTTTCAGCAAAACAAGAGCCTGCGAAAAAAAAGCTGCTATCAAAACGAAGCAGTGAATCAGGAGTTTTTATTGGAAATTCTATTTTGAAATCCATTTTTATTTGATCAGTTTCAATCCTCCTAATGATGATTCATCACCAGGATTAGTTAATAAGCAACGATTAAATAACATTTTTGCTTCTCTTGTATTACCCGATAAATATTGTGCCCAAGCCAATAAGTTTAATCCATCATATGAGAAAGGATACAAATTTACAACCTTTTGTAAATATGGAATGGCTTTTGGGTATTCTTTTCTGTTATAATAAATTAATCCAATTCTATAATTAACCAATGTGTTTGATGGATCTATTTTTAGAATACCAATATATTGATTTAAAACTTCATCCCAATTACCTAAAGCCGATAACGGATAAACCAATCCAAATTTTGGTTCAATTGCATAAGGCATTAATGCAGCAGCTTTTTTGTACATTTTTATTGCTTCTAAATGCTGACCATCATTATACAATAACCAGCCTAAACGAAGGTTTAATTCATAAGAACTTTCAGAATAAACAGCTAATAATTCTTTTGCTGCTTTATTGAATTCACTGGTTTTTTCGAATGCATAACTGGTTTTAAATGCCAATTCTATTTTCGAGGATTGTGCAGAAAGATTCAAGGTAAATAGACCAAGAACAAACAAAAGGATAATTGATTTTTTCATATTTTAATTGATTAGAATTTTAAAGCATAACCCAAAATAAGGTTTCTGAATTCATAGGGTTTTGGAGGTTTGTTTTCAGGGTCAACCTCTTTTCTTTCATATTGTCCAACTAAAAATAACTCGTTTCTATAGTTTATTTTATAGTTTAAAAGAAGTGTTGATTTGTCAAAAGTTTTATCCGGATTATTGTTTGAAATAAATGCATCTTGTTCAACAAAATTGCTAGTGTGAGCATAAAGATATTCTCCTTTTAGCCAGCAATTCCTAAATAGTTTAACAGTTACAGATGGAATTATAATTGGATTTATAACACTATCCTGATATTGTCCATTTACATGCATTCTTAACTGTAAAAGATCATTGCCAAATACAAAATAAGCCACTCCAATTCCTGCTTGAAATTGCTCTTCTTCATTTAAATAACTATAACCTGCATTAACTGAAATATCGAATTTTTTATAATGTTTTAAAACACTTAATCCCATAATATAATTGTATTCATTATAAACAGAATCGTTGGTGTTTAATTGAATATTTGCTAGAAGAATAGAATAGTTGGCATTAATCTGCCAATTGATTGATGGCTTATAGGCCATATGCGTATAATATTGATGCTGCCTTACATTTAATGGTAAAGTGTTTTGGAAAGCAAAAGCATAGGATTGATAACTTGTAAACTTAGAACCTAAGGCGAACTGCATTCCATAATGACCAAAATAAGTATGACCTATTGTATCATTAAAAGTACTGAATTTTGTTCCTGATTCAGTATAAATCATCTTTAAAAAACCAACAGGAAAATCCATTTTTTTCTTGGTATATCGGTCGAGGTTTTCCATTCCCAGAGCTAAAGCGCAATCTCTGATATACGGAATTGTTTCCGTGCCTGAATGATTAAGTTTTCTGGCTTTATTTAAATGATAGATTGCGTTTTTATAATCACCTAATCCTAAATAGGCAATGCCTAATCTCAATCGTAAATAGTAGTAATCCATACCTTGAGAGATTGCAAAATTAACAAGCTTTATTTGTTGTTCATGAGATGAACTCAAATATAAATTGTAGCTTGAGTCTTCAAGGGCTTTGAAGCTGATAGTTTGTGAATTTCCTTTTCCCAAATAAATGAAGAAAACCAACATTGTTAAAATTATTCTACGATACATGTGGCCTCCAAAATTGATTTGTTCTCTTTTATAATGATTTGATGAAGCTGGTGTTTTTCGAACTTTATATCGAACTCTTTTTCCGCTAAATGGATACCAAATCTCTTCGACTTAATGCTACCTTTTAGTAAAATACTACTATCGCTAATGTCATTGTCGAAATGGGTATAGTTAAGATGAAAATCCGATTGTAAAAACATATAAAACGGAGCAACCCAATCTTGTAAAAACCTTTCAGCCCAATTAAAAATATGTGTAATTTCAACCTGATTAGTTAGTTGTAGATCTTTGTAGAATGATAAAAGTACTTGTTGTGTGCAAAGATAAAAACTGAATAAATAACTCTTTTTATCGCCATAAAAAGTTCTGTTTTCATACAAATTCCCATTGTTGTAGAAAAACAAGGTCGACTTACTTTTAGCATCGTAAAAATAAGTTTGATTATAAGCATCAGTGTAAATCTCCCAGGTTTCTGTTAAAGTGTTTGAACCTTTTTTGATGGTCCACTTTAATTTTTTACCCGGTGTGAAATTAAATGATTCCCAAAGTAATGAATTAACTATAGGATTACTTACTTGTTCATTTAATTGAGGAACTCCTGATTGTATAAATTGATGTTCTTTTCCTTCTGAACTGATATAGGTGCTCAAAGGGTAATTTAATGTCTTTGAACCTACATGTGGTGTAGTTTGTAATTGAAAATGCAAATGTGGTTCTGGTGAACGTCCTGAATTACCTATATGCCCAATTAATTGACCTTTGGCTAACCATTCACCTTCATAAACTTTAATAGTTCCCGACTTTAAATGACTAAGTTTACTAAACAAAAATTGGCTATGTTGAATGACAACAGAATTTCCCCAATTGTCTTTTAAGTTAACTTTATTGATATCATTGTCTTTGATTCCATCAATTACTTTTACAACTTGGCCTGCAGCAGCTGCAAAAACAGGTAAATTGAAACAATAAAAATCTTCAGGAGCAAAACCCGGTAAACGATAAGTTCTAGATTCTTCATCAATTAAATCAAAATCCCAAGCATACTGCCATTCTCCTTTATGAGTAATTTCGCCTGTATGTCCTTGTGAAATTCTCCAGGTGCCAAGAACAGGTAAGCTAATTTTGAAATAGAGCTCATTTGCAAATCGGCCAATTTGATTTAAATACCTGTATAAATTCTTTTCCGGTGATGCAAATTGTACCAATGTAAGAATCAATTTTTCTGATTTAAGCCTAAAGAATAAAAAGTATAAAAACAGAATTACAGATATATTAAAAGGCAATGATAGTATGGGTAAGTTAAAAGGTGCCAATAGTTTTTCGAACCCAACGCCAAGTATAGCAATGACTGGTGTGATTAGAATAACAAGTATATAAGTCCAAACATTTGGTATTAAAAAGAAACCACCTAAGGCCATTGCGCTCAGAATAAAATTGAACCCAATAAATCCATAATTCAAATCATTAAGATTGGCACCAATGATGATGTAAAAAATATAACCTGTAAGGAATCCAATAATAGATAAACTGAACGCAATTCTAGAATGAATAACTAATGCAATTGCAACCAAAATTCCTGGAAGCAAACTGAATTGAAATAGCACCGCACCTAATGATTTAAAGTACACTTTTACCATCAGAGGAATTGGTAATCCTTCTAAAAATTCATAAGATTTAAGCAGGTTTTCGCCTCCAACTCTGTAAATATGGTTAAAGACAAATATTTGAGTGCTATTGGGGTCAAGGCTATTAAAACCTTCTGTTGAAAGTTTTAAAATCCAAACACTTAATAAAAATGGGATACTTAAAAATGGAAGTTTTTTTGCACCTAATATTCCATCAAAAACCACTGTTAACATCAAACATAAAAAACTACCTGCAAATATGATGAGCAATAAATAGTAGCTGATATTATATGAATAACCTAAAAATAATCCAGTTAGTAAGCCATTAAAAGCAAATGTGCCTGACTTTATTTTCTCCTTATCAAGATGAAATAAATAAGCAATGACATTGGTGAAAAAGGCCATTAATAATCCTGCTAAACCAGCAATGGGGTCAGTAAATGAAGCTAAGCCAATCAATATTCCTGCAACAGGATTTGCAGATAGAAACAACTGAGCGTAACTATTTGCTAATCCTGTAGAGGAAGTTGAAAGTAAATCTTTACTTAACCTGATCATTCTTAAATACTAAAATCCTTTAAATAAGCTGGCATTACTTCTTTATCATTTAAATCAGAAAGTGTTTCTTTATTTCTAATTAAATGATGTTTACCTTCCATATCAATCATAACAACATTTGGACGCATTGCTATAAACTGCATCCATTGTGTCATGTTATAGGCGCCTACTGAATGCACAACTACATTGTCTCCTTTTTTCATTGGAGGTAAAGTTATGCTTTCTCTAATTACATCAATATTCATACAAAGAGGACCATAAATAACGCCATCTTCGGTATAATGACTAAATTCTTGAGCAGGAGAAACTTTATGGTCGTACCAGAATGAAGTGAATAAAATATTTACACCAAAATCCATGATAGTAGCACGTCTGCCATCACTTAATCGTTTATTGGCAAGCACGGTTCCGCATAAACTTCCTGCCTCATCTATTAAAGCTCTACCTGTTTCTAAAATTAAAATTGGTAATTCTTGTTTGCTATATTCTGCATTTAAAAGTGCACTGCAAATAGCTTCTGCATAATCATCAAAACTTGGTGAACTTACATTGCCTTGTAAGTATGAACCTTTCAAATTATTCTTTGAAGCAAATCCACCTCCCATATCAATATAAGTGATTTTTTTATTGAATTTTGAATGGATATGAAAAGCTAAATCTGCCAATTTTGAAGCAGCTATTGCATAAGCACTTGCTGCAAGCATGAATGTACCAATATGGCAATGTAATCCAACCAAATCCATTTGGTCGTTCAGGATAATTTTGTTGATAGCATCCCAAGCTTGACCACTTTCATAGTTAAAACCAAAACGGTCCCACATTGGATAAACTCCTGTATCCATGTTAACGCGAATCGCAACACGTGGACGTTTATTTATTTCTTTAGTGATTTCAATTAAACGATATAATTCATCTAAATGATCAATATGAATTAATGAATTATTTTCAATAGCAAGATTTAAATCGTCATCGGTTTTATCAGGACCATTAAAAATGATTTTATTACCCGGAACACCATTTAATAAAGCCTTATTGTATTCAAAACCAGAAACAACTTCAGCCCAAGCGCCTTCTTGATGGAAGACATTACAAACAGCATTGATATAATTAGTTTTATAACTCCAAGCCATTTGAACTTTAGGATAACGATTGGTAAAAGCACGTTTACAATCTTTGTAAGTTTGGCGAATGGTTCTTTCTGAAATAGTAAAAACCGGAGAGCCATAAGTGCTAATGAGTTCCTTCACAGAAACACCATCAATATGGGTAACAGGATTGTATTCTGTACGAGTACCGAATTTATTCATCATGCCGGTATTTAGTTTTTTTACAACCGGTCTTTCATATCTTAACTTTTCCATGTTCAATTTTTTCTATTAAAGTTCCCCAAGAGTTGAGATTTGTTCAAATTCTTTTAAGTCTACTATCATGTCAAATGAATAGCGTACAAACATTTTGCCTACCTCGTATTTATCGAAAGGCTCAACTGTTTCACCAAGTGCCATTCTTATTAAGGCTTCTGGATGATTTTGCCCGCATCCTTTGGCTAAATAAACCCACGCAGGAAATCTTGGATTGATTTCAAGCAAGTAATATTCATCTTCAGCAGTTTTAATGAATTCAAGTTCCATTCCACCTCTCCATTTTGAAGATGAAATAACTCTTTTTGCAATTTCAACAAGCTTTTGGTCGTCGAGTGAAATGCCTGCCCAAGCTTTGCCTTTATCGGTAATGAAAAGTTTTCTCATGGGAACTGCACCAATGGCATTTCCATTTCCATCACCAATTGCGGTTACATTTACCTCGCTGCCAAAAACGTATTCTTGAATGATGATTGGTAAACCCCATTTTGCAACAAGTTTATTGAAATAAGTAGCAACTTGTTCTTGGTTATAAGCAATATAAGCATCATAAAAGCGGCCTTTTACAACCATAGGGTAGGTGAATTCCTGTTGAAGCGAATGGATTTCTGATGTATTAAACATCATTTTGCTGAAAGGAACTTTTACATCATGTTTTTTGCCAAATTCAAAAAGATTGGCTTTATGTCTTTCATCAAATTGTTCCTGTGTTGGCAAGAACATTTTGATTCCAAATTCTTGCAAAATTTCATTTTCAAGATTCATGAAATTACTAAGTTCAGCATCAAAATTTGGAATAATAACAGCAATATTTTCTTGGTTATGAATATATCTTAATCTTTCCATTAAAGCTTCTGTACCAGCCGATGGAAAAGGAACTTGGTAGGATTTATCTACCAATTTATGCATATATAATCCTGGTTCTAAAGCCTCATAAGAAAGACCTATGATTCTTACATCATAAATTGTACTTTCTTTTAAAGCTCTAATCACAGGAATGCCTGGCCCTGGACTATCAATATTATTAAGTCCAGATACAGCAATGGTAATAGGTTTTTTAGTAGTCATGAGAATTATTTTATTCCTCTGCTATTTGAGAACTTTGAAGTAAAGTGCTAAAATCATAGAAGTCTTTTTCGAAAGTTGACTCATCAATAAAATACCTATCGAGAATGAATGCTCTGATTTCGTCTTTGCTTTTTTCCTCTTTTAATAAATTAATGATTTCAAAACCAATTGGATTGGTAGAAAAGGAATCGCCCGTAGTAGGATTAAAAATAAATCCTGATTCACTTATAGCTATGTTTTTTTTGATTCTCATCCGATTGAACATTCCGATTAAAGCCCATTCTCTAATCTTATGAATCAAAAGTGTGGATTTTTTATAAAAACATTGTTATAGTTTTTTTATTGTCTTTTATAAAATTAGGAAGAATTGATTTTAGGATTATCCGCTTCTTTTTCTAAAAACTAATTACAGAGACTTTGTTGCTGATTATTATTCATTTAAACTAAACCACAAACAATACTTATTTTCTGTTTCTTTTAGCAAGGTCTTAAAATCCTGAAGGGATGGCATTATTCTAGAAAGTAAAATATGAAGAAACACCCCCTCAAACTCTGGCAACGCGGACCAAAGGTCCGCGTTGCCAGAGTTTGTGGGAATTTGGTTTACAGCATTTTTCTATAAACATGTGACCACCTTCTGGGTCATTAAATTCATAAAAAAGAACAATTTAACACCAAACTACTTTTGAAAGTGTTTATCAAAACATTCGCCAGATTTATAAAATATTATGGAAGTAAACATGCGAATATTCGTTTACTGTATTTATTAAGAATACTTCTGATATACATGCGGATATTCGTAATTTATTTGATTTCACTTATTTCATTAGAATAATTCACCTAATGTTTGAGCAAAATTCATGAAGAAGTTTGATTTCTCAGGTGTGAACAATATAAAGGGAGCATCGGGTAATCCAAAAAATGGACTAATTGTAAATGATAATTGCAGACCTATAAACGCAAACATCAATGACCAAGCTTTGATGAAAATTGAACTTCTTTTTGATTTCAATTCGTCTTCAGCATCTGACATCATTCTATTGAATTCCTTGTAAAACAGAATAATTCCGGTTAATCCTGCAGCAGAGAAAATTAAAATATTTATGAGTTTAAATAATGCATAATGATAGGCTGCAATCAAAAAGAAGAAACTAACTGGTGCAAATGCTGTAAGTACCAATGAAATATAAGTATTGCACAAAATTACAAAATGGATAAGCTGCTTAAAATTTTGTTTGATGCCTAAAAAAGAACTGAAAAAGTACAAGGTTGGAAAACAAATAAAAGAAGTAGCATAAAATAAAATGGGTAGTTTTAAAGAGGAGGATAATCCTTGAAGAATGCCTTGGGAACAGCCGATAATAAATCCATAAAGTCCGAAAAAAATTAAACTAACAAAAAACAGCTTGATGATTTCACTTGTTTTGTTTTCGGTTTCTAATACTAGATGAATGGTGTTTTTTCTGTCTTTTAATAATGGTTGAATAAATTGTATCATGGTAATAAATTTAGAAACTAACGAATTAAAAGTACTTTGTATTGCAGAGTAAAATAAAATAATTTAAAATTGTACATCATTTAAAGGCTTAAATTTGGGAATATGAAACAAGTACATTTAGTATTAGGCAGCGGTGGAGCAAGAGGAATGGCTCATATAGGTGTAATTGAAGGCTTGTTGGAAGAAGGTTTTGAAATTGTTGATGTGGTAGGATGTTCGATGGGTGCAGTAGTTGGCGGAATTTATTCAGCTGGATATTTACAAGCCTATTCAGATTGGTTAAGAGGATTAACCAAATCAACAGTTTTTGGATTAACTGATTTTACATTTACAACACAAGGCTTTATAAAAGGAGAGAAGATATTCCAGAAGATTCAAGAATTAACAGGCGACCAAAATATAGAGGAATTGGCGATTCCTTTTACAGCCATTGCAACCGATATGATTCGAAGGAAAGAAGTTTTATATAGAAGTGGAAACCTTTTTACGGCCCTAAGAGCTTCTGTTTCAATACCTGGTGTATTTGTTCCTGTTATAGATAAAAACAGACTTTTAGTTGATGGCGGCGTATTAAATCCTTTACCAATCAACCATGTTAAAAGAAATAAAAATGCAATTATTGTTGCTGTAAACATCAATGCTTTAGCTCCAAATGATAACAATGAGGTGCAAGTTGCAAAAGAGCCCGCTTCTTTTTTAGACAATGAATTTATGAATAAATACTTTTCTAATTTTGTAAAGCCCAAAAGTAAATCCAAACAAAAAGTACCTCAACTAAGTGTTTTTGAATTGGTAAATACTTCTTACGATTATACCCAAGACCGATTGGCAGAAGTGATGGAAGAGATATATAAACCAGAGATTCTTGTTCATGTACCTAGAACTTCTTGTGGTACTTTTGAATTTTACAGAGCAGAAGAAATGATTCAAATGGGAAAAGATGCATTGCAACTGGCCTTAAAAGAATATAGAAAAACGAATTAAACTATTTATTGAAATTTAAATCAAAGGAACATGATGAAAAAAATACTAATTCTGGTTTTAACCTTGATAGGTTCTTTAGAATCGTTTTCGCAAAATTTATACTTTCCTCCACTTGTTGGCAGTACTTGGGAAAACCTTAGTCCAACATCATTAAACTGGAATATAAATTCGCTTAATTCATTAGACAGTTTTTTAGCCTCCACTCAAACAAAAGGAACCATCATTTTAAAAGATGGAAAAATTGTT
>JAIYDG010000269.1 GCA_027487625.1 Bacteroidota bacterium | reverse complement strand
GAAGGTCGCTTTGGACAAACCATGTTCTCTTGAAATTTCTTCAACACTCTTTCCTTGGTCAAATTCTTTCAAAATACTTGCAATCTTTGTTGCTGAAAACTTACTCTTTTTCATTTTTTGCAGGTTAAAGTTATTATTTTTTTTCTACTTTTAACTTGTACTAAATTTGGGGGAGCTTACAAATTCTCCTATCAATTTTTTTGATTTTAAATTTTTTGATATCACTTTCATTCAAATAATGAGGTTGTGCTAAGCACAAATGTGCAGAGGTTAAAACAAATAAAACAATAGTAAATATTTTCATTTTTTTTTATTGATATACTAGTATAATCATTTATTTAACGTTTTGGCGCTTGGCGAAGGTGGCGATTTTTACCACAAATATTGTAAGGGTGAAGTAAATTTTCTTTAACCCAAAAAACTTCTTAGTAGCACTCAACCGCCACTTTTGCCAAACGCCTGTTATGCCTCGTTTTTCATTCTCACGACAATGAAATTGGAATACTTCCTCGTCTCAATAATGGTATGATTGAAAATTAGCTTTTTGTCTTTTGGGTATTTTTTAGTGTAAATGTCTTTGTTGAAGCCATGTCCATGCTGAACGATATCATACGTTAATTGTGTCTGAATGGACACCATGTATAGTTTGTAATTCATTCTAAATGCAGTCTTAAAAAGAGGAGTTGGGTATAAACATTTAACCTTCCGTGTGTTAATTTTCTTCTTTACTTTTAGGAGTTTCCCTGTCTCAGATGATTCAAATTCTGAGATTGTCCTTTTATAATATGCTACAGTCGTGTAAATAGAGTCACGATTACAATTAGTATAAGTCTTCCAGTTATCGAATCTTATTGTGTCATTTAGCACCTTTACCCAATCTAAAATTCTGAGGTACCCACCATCATTGTCCAAGGAAATAAGTAATTCTGATGAGTCATTGTAGTTTTTGATATTAACACAGAAAGAAACGTCAGTCTGAACACCTGCGATTAATGATTGCGATATTAATGTGTCAATAACTGAATAAATCTCGCCTTCTTCTTTACTAATGACCTTCTTTGATGTCAATAAATGAAAATTCGAATTTGTTTGAATGTTTAACGTGTCGAAATAAATAGTAAGAATCCGAGTCTGTCCAAGAAGAGATGTCAGATTTGTCAATAGAAGTATTAGGATTATTCTAAGTTTGAGCATGTTTTTTAAAATGAGGCATAACTTGATTATTTGCAGGTTGTAAGTGTTTATCTAATAGATGAAACATTCTAAATTTAATGCTTAAATATAATAGAATGAAAGCTCCTTATTTACCTTTCTGTAAAACTAATATTCATTCTGTCGATGCCTGTTTCGCCCCAATAACTATACATAATCTGACCTTTGATTCTATCTTTTGTGATAAAACCTTCATAACGGCTATCAGCCGCATTGTCTCTATTGTCACCTAATAAAAAGTAGCTATCAGCGGGTATTACAGTGCTTTCAAAATTCGTTTTTTCAATATTAAATGGCTTTTCGAATTTATAAATCAAATGTTTCTTTCCATTGGGAAGTTCTTCTTCAAATTCATTTACCGGAATACCTTTAATTGTTGTTTCCTTAATAAACTTTGAATTACAAGGTTTACCATTAATACTGACGATATTGTTTATAAGTTCAATTTTATCATTTGGAAGACCAACTACACGATAGGTATAAATTTGACCATTTGAATGCGAGAATAAAACCATGTCACCATAATCTGCTTGTTTGTTTTCATAAGCTTTTATATCAGCAACAACTAAGTCACCAAGTTGAATGGTTGGACTATTAGCTATAGTTGGAATTTTTAATGATT
Organism: Bacteroidota bacterium; assembly: GCA_027487625.1. Taxonomy (GTDB): domain Bacteria; phylum Bacteroidota; class Bacteroidia; order UKL13-3; family UKL13-3; genus CAISCU01. Next base: position 15,722 of record JAIYDG010000269.1, on the reverse strand, counting down.
GGACTCCTAAAACGGAATTCATATCATAAACTGTTAAAACTATAAGCATGCCAATAGAAATTGCCACATGATAATACCAAGTATTGTATGGTTTTAAAATATACTCTTTTTGTAGTTTGGCATTTTTAAAAGCATCAAAAATGATGTAAATTCTTAGCGTCATTTCAATTATAAATAAAGCTAAAAACCCATAAAACGAAGTTGCCATACGTGTTATCCCAAATACAAATGGGATGAGTAAAATTAATCCAAAAAACAATAAACCTTTTTTATGATGACCATTGTAAATTTGACCTAAACCTGGAAGAAATAAGGATAATATAATTGCTATTACCGCCTTTCGAGGTTTAAAGGATAGGGTAGATGTTTCATTGTTAATTTCTTGTTCCATAATTTTTTAAAGTTCTAGTAATTAATTGGTAAATGTGTCAAAAGTAGATGTTTAGATGCTATAATTCGAGTTTCATTTTTATTTGAAATGAATTTCTGATTAAAACAATTCAGATTTGCAATAAGTATAAGGTTCAATTTTAAAATTAAAATCAAAATCAAAATCAAATTTCCACTATTTAATCAATTATGTATTGTGAAATTGCATGTTCAATTATCCAAACATTATTGCGTTTTTTTAAAATATGACCAGTACCAATAGATAATATTCTAACAAATGATGAATGACCTACCTCTACATATGCTATAGTTTTTGATTGATTGAAAACTGGTCTTATAAATGTTAAAATAATATATGGTGATTTGTCAATCAAAAAGCCTAAAGTATCAGGTAAAAATAATTGACTAAAGGCAGAAGTTGTATCACTATAACACTTTAGGAATTCACTATTTTTATTCAGTAAATCATCAACTTTAGATTTGGTTATAAAAATTTCTTTGGGCTGATTGAACGTCTTTGAATTTTGGTTGATATTAAATTTCATTTCCCTTACTGTAGATGAATCAAGAAATTTGTAAAGTTTTTTTAATGCATATAATCTAGGATTCAAGGTGTTTATATTCGGGGAACATTTTTGTTGAATGAAAATAGAATCGTTATTTGATAATTTTTTCAAGGAACCAACATAATCCTTCATTAATTTGATTTCTTCATTTTGTCCAAATGTTGTTAAGATGGAAAATGTGTAAACTAAAATCGCAATTATTATTCTGTGACTCATAAAAAAATTAACTATTGCTAAAACTTCTTTATATCAATTTAATTATTCTCAACCTACCAATTTCCCAATAGCTTCTTCATCCAATCTATAAACAGTCCAACCCGACATTGGCACAGCACCAAGGCTTTCATAAAAATCAATGGCTGGTTTGTTCCAGTTTAATACACTCCATTCAACTCGGCCACAATTGCGTGATTTGGCTATTTTAACTAATTCAAGTAATAGATTTTTACCATATGATTTTCCTCTGTATTCTGGTTCTATGAACAAATCTTCGAGGTAAATACCAGGTCTAGAAACAAAGGTGGAATAGTTGTGAAAGAAGAGTGCAAATCCTATTGGTGTTTCGTTTTCAAATGCCAATAAACATTCTGCAAAGCTCTTTTCTTCAAACAAATATTTGATAATACTTTCTTCTGTTGCTTGAACTTGATCACTTAATTCTTCATAATGTGCAATGCCTTTAATGAAGTGTAAGATGAGTCCTGCATCCTCTTTTTTTGCAAATCGAATATTTAACATACTATTCATTTTCCAATGAGCCAATTGTATAAATTCCTTTGAACTTTTTTTCACTTGGAGCGCCTTTATCATCTCTTTGTGGAACCATTAAAGTGAACTCTACTTCCCACTTGTTTTGTGAAATTTTTCTTCCTTTCATAAATCCACTTTTCACTTCTCTGGCTCCATTGTCTCTGCAAAAGCAATTCGGACTAAATACAATTTTATATTTTCTTAAATCACCACTTACTCTGAATGAGTTTCCTTTTTGTGGTGGAATTTCAAAAGTGAGGGTCTCAGAATATTCATCATCAGCAATCATTTTATAATCTTTTGATTTGAAATGGTATTTAAAAACCCAATTTTTCCCTTTTTCATATGAAAAGGGAAGGTAACCATTGTCCCAAGGACCTACTTTTAAACTACTATTTTGAGCATAAACAAATGTTTTTACTTCAGGAGTAAACTCCATTTCAGCTTTGGGATTGTCTTGTGAAATCGCCACATTCAAGGTGTTCATCATTGCCAATAGGCAAACAAGCATCAACTTTTTCATAATTGAAAGATATTCTATACTAAAACAAAAACCATGCAATTTTTTTTAATGATGCTGTTAACTAATTTGCAAAACATGAAAAAACAGGAGCGTTTCGATAAAATTATCAGTTATTTCCTTGAACATAAGCCAATAGCAGAAACCGAATTACATTATGAAAATCCGTTTCAATTAATAATGGCTGTGGTATTGTCGGCGCAATGCACCGATAAACGTGTAAATATCGTAACACAAGATTTATTCAGAGATTTTCCAACACCACAGAAATTAGCAGAAACCGATTTTGATAATTTGTTTCCTTATATCAGAAGTATTAGTTATCCTAATAATAAAACTAAACATCTGATTGGCTTGGCTCAAATGTTGCTTTCAGATTTTGATGGTAAAGTTCCAGAGAAAATAGAAGATTTGGTAAAACTTCCAGGTGTTGGTAGAAAAACCGCAAATGTTATTGCAAGTGTTGTATACAATCAACCTGCTATGGCTGTAGATACGCATGTTTTCAGAGTTAGTAGAAGATTAGGATTAACTACCAATGCAAAAACTCCATTAGTGGCAGAACAGCAATTGGTTAAATACATTCCCGATGAATACATTGCAACTGCGCATCATTGGTTAATACTTCATGGAAGGTACACTTGTTTGGCTCGAAGTCCAAAATGTACACAATGTGGTTTACAGGAATGGTGTAAACAATTTCAAAGTGGTAAAGTTGAGTAGTATTATTTCAAGCCAATTGCTTCAACAAAAACAAACTTATTTTCGGCTTCTTCTTTTTGCAATAATATAGTTTTACCATCTTCACCAATGCTTAAACGGTTGGGATATTTATCATAAGTTTTTTTAAAAACACATAATCCCTCTTTGTTTATTACCAATAGTTCAGATTGATTTGAAAGTAATGAATAAACTAATAATAACGCGATGTATTCTTTGTTTTTTGAATCGCAAGTATACATAGCCAAGGTTTCTTTGTTTAAGATAGCTTGTGAAAATGAAAACCCATTTTGCTTAGATGTGATTTGCAAAGATTTTCCTAAAACATGAAAACTTAAACTATCATGAAACTCTGCAGGTGTAGCAGGAAAGTAAATTTGTTCTGGTTTTTGGTTCAGTTCTTCAAATTCGTTTTGGTTGATACTCTTTTCAATATTGATTGTTTTTTCGGGACCCAAGGCAATGTTTACCATTTCTAAATAAGGTTGAAACAACAAAACATACATCAACATTGGAGTAAAAATCAACAAAGAAATATTAAGTAATGTATAAACAAATTCTGGTGCTACTTTTTTAGCAGCTACGTAAATTATGTAACCAGACAAAACACCAAATAAACCCGAGATAATAGCATAGGGAAAAAACCAAATAAAGTTTCCAAAAAAGTGATCGGGTAAATAAAAGAACCTTACAACCGAGTTCATTCCAACAAAACTGAAAGCTGCTATTATAAAAAATACAAATCCATAAAATGAAATAGCATATGATTTCATTGATGCCATTTTAAGGAATCTGCTTTTCAGAATGAAGAACAAAAATACACTTGAAAGCAGCGCAATTCCTGCTAGTAATGGGTCGGTTTTTAAAAGAATATTTGTAACTATTTTGTACTGCATTCAGTTTGAATATAATCGTTTCTCATTAAATATTCACTTGAAACTTGTTCCCAAGAGTTCCAACGTTTTCTACAAAATGATTTAAATCTAAAAGGAATTCCTTTGGTAGTTGAATCATTCATATTGGTTTGATTGGCAATTTGCAAATGTAAATGAGGCCATGTAGTATTACCTGAATTTCCAACATTAGCAAGGTACTGTCCGCTAACAACGGTATCACCAATTTTAACTTGAAAACTTCGTTTATTTAGTTGTGCTAAAATAGCGAATTTATTTTCTTCAATTTTTATCGCGATGTAATTTCCACATGGGTTAATTGTATCACCTTTTTTAAGCACTTGTTGGTTGTTAAAAGTATCAATTAATTCAGCTACAATGCCATTTACAGGACTAAAAACAGAATCATTAAAACAGATATAATCTGTGATTGCAGTTCCAGTTCCAGTGAAGAAACTTCCATGTTCATTTACTTTTAATAAATCAACAGCATATGCTTGTTGAGGGATTGCCAAATGATAATTTACTGAACTATGTCCACCTGCATGAGAAGCTCTCCAGGTACCATGAACAGGTACGTCTATTTCAACACATTCATTTTTTTGAGGATAATCATAAGTTTTGAAAATGATTAAACTAGCAAGTCCAAATCCCAATAACCAAAATATACTTAGTAAAAAGAAAAGCATCCTTTTAATAAATTGTTCGACCAATCTTTTGGAAGCTGTAAAAGAAAGGATGATTTCTTGTAAAGCAATTAAAAACCAAATGCCAACAAATGTATGAATAACAGTGTCTTCAATTAAAATTCTAAATCCTGCAATAAAATAAAACCAGGTAGGAAGTCCGGCAATTAAACTGAGCATTGCCAATAAAAAAATCAACTTCAGCCCATAAACAAACCATTCTTTTTTCCAAGAAAAGAGCCATTTTCTATCTTTTCTACTTTTAATTACTAAAAACAATCGTACTAAAAATACAACTGCGAATATTAAATTAAGTATCCAAAGTCCTGTAGTATAAGAAGATTGTAATTCCTGAAGTGATTTTTCCATGTTAGCGAATATCCCTTTTAACTATAGATTTTCTTTAAAATATTGGGTGATTTTTTTCATTAAATGAACTCTATCCGGTCCCAAAACATTGTGTGCATGACCTGGGTATACAAAATAATCAACCAATACACCTTCTTCAACGCTTTTTTGGATATAACTTAGGCTATGTTGCCACAATACAACATCATCAGAAGTACCGTGAATCATCAATAATTTACCTTTAAGGTTTTTAACATAGTTTAATAAATCAGCCTCCCTGTATCCTTTTTCATTTTCCTGAGGCATATCCATATATCTTTCTGTGTACATAATTTCATAAAATCTCCAATCGATAACCGGGCCACCAGCTACGCCAACTTTAAATACATCAGGTGTTTTTGTCATTAAACTTGTACTCATAAAACCACCAAAGCTCCATCCAAAAACACCTAATCTTTTGCTATCAACGTATGATTTGCTTTTCAAAAATTCTACTCCTTTTAATTGGTCTTTTACTTCTAAATTACCTAATTGACGGTGTGTCGCATTTTCAAATTCCAAACCTCTGTTTAAAGAACCTCTATTGTCTAAACAGAAAGTTATATAACCTTGTTGAGCCATATAGTACAACCACATATCGGCTTGTCCGAGCCAGTTATTACTTACCATTTGGGCATGTGGACCACCATAAACATAAACAATAACAGGATATTTTTTAGTTGAATCAAATTGAGCAGGAAGAATCATTCTGCAATTTAGTTTGATAGCAGGGTCTTCTGAGGGAATTGAAAACAATCTTACTTCACAGGTTTTATAATCTCTTAAAGGATTTGGCGCATTTAAAATAGTTGCATATTCTTTTCCTGAAACATCATTTAAAACGGTTCTTCTTGGAATTCTATTATTACTATAAGTATCTAAAATAAATTTTCCATCGGTAGAAATTACTGCAGAATGCTGTCCATCCATTCTATTGATAGGATTTGATTGAAGTGTTTTAAGTTTTAAAGCATAAACCAATTTGTTCATTCCATCTTCAGAAAATGCAGTGTAGAACAAGGTTTCTCCTTTTTCATCAAAACCAATAACATCAGAAACTGCAAATTTTCCTTTTGTTAATTGTTTGATTAGTTGACCTTGTTTATAATATAAGTACATGTGATTGTAACCATCCATTTCACTAAACCAAATGAATTTTCCTGGATCATTTTTAAGAAATAACATTGGCTTTTCAGGTTCTACGTATTTAGCATGAGTTTCTGTGAAAAGTGTTTTAATGAAAGTTCCTGTATTTGCATCATATTGATTGAGTTTCATTTCATTTTGGCCACGATTCAAAATAGCAATGTATAAATATTCTTCATCCGGACTCCAACTGATATTGGTTAGATACTGTTCTGAAGCAGGTTCAGTTTGTACTTCAACCGATCTTTTTCTTTTGAAATCATAAATTAAAACTGTTACGATATGGCTTTTATTTCCAGCCATTGGGTATTTTAATTTTTTGAAAGTATTAGGAGAAGTAAGCACTGAATGATTGGTATCTAAATCTTGAAATTCCATTAACTGATAATCACTAACCAAAGCTTCATTCATTTTGTAATAAGCAATTTTTGAAGCATTTGGTGAAAAGAAAGTTCCTTTTGTGATACCAAATTCATTTCTATGAACGGATTTTCCATTTACGTAACCATAAGTACCATCCTTAGTAATTAATTCTGATTTATTAATTTCATCTCCAGCAGAAGCAGAATTGTTTGAAGGATTTTTTCCATCATGAACATATAAATTATAATTTAAAGTATATGCTAATTTCTGTGAAGAAGCGTCATAATCTAAATCTTCGGCATTTGCAGGTGCTTTTGCCAATAAGCTAACTTTATTGGTTTGGATGTTTAATTTATAATAGGCATTGCTGTAAAAAAAGCGAAATTCAGTAGCGTTTTCCCAAGTTATGAAAGGAAATCTTGTCATATCTTTTTCCTTGCTCATGAAATTTCTCCAAGCAAGGTTAAAATCAAACAAACTCAGAATAGAATCTTGTTTAAGAGTTTGAGCATCTTGTACGATTAAAATATCTTTTCCTAGTTTTTTACCCACAAAACTGAATTTATAAACATTCGGAATCCATTGTAATTGCGAGAGTCTGTCGGGAGACAAAGTAGTTCTTTGTTTTAAAACGGCATCTTCAACACTTAATAATTTATCTTGAGCTTTGCTGCTTAAAGATAAGAAAATCAATAAACTAAAGGAGAATAATGAGACTAGTTTTTTCATTTTTAGGATGTTTATTTGTTCAATTCAATTCAAAAATTCTGTAAAAAGAGAATTTAGAATAGTCTTCAAATATTAGAGTTTTTCGCGAAAACAAAAGCACAAAATGTCCTAAATTTAAAATGAATCAATATTGGGTTTTAACTCTTGAAAGGAATACCTATTTTCGCGCACCAATCAAAATTATCAAAATGTTTGAAAGTTTAAGTAGTAAGCTCGATAGGGCGTTCAAAGTTTTAAAAGGACATGGTAAAATTACAGAAATCAACGTTGCTGAAACGGTAAAAGAAATCCGTAAAGCATTAATTGATGCCGACGTAAATTACAAAATTGCCAAATCTTTTACCGATACAGTAAAAGAGAAAGCTTTGGGAGCAGATGTACTTACTAGTGTAACTCCAGGCCAGTTAATGGTTAAAGTTGTAAATGATGAATTAACAGCATTATTAGGAGGTAAAACAGAGGATATTGATTTAAATGGTAATCCTAGTATCATTTTAATGGCCGGATTGCAGGGTTCAGGTAAAACAACCCATTCTGCAAAACTTGCCAATTATATCAAGAAAAAAGGTAAAACCGTTATGATGGCTGCCTGTGACGTTTATCGTCCGGCTGCTATTGAACAGTTAAAAGTGCTTGGTGCTCAATTAGATGTTCCTGTTTTTTATGAAGAAGGAAATACAAATCCAGTTAAAATTGCTGAAAATGCTTTAAAAGCAGCAAAAGAAGCTGGAATAAAAGTATTAATTGTAGATACTGCTGGTCGTTTAAGTATTGATGAGGAGATGATGCGTGAAATTGGCAACATCAAATCAGCATTGAAGCCACAGGAAATTTTGTTTGTTGTTGATGCCATGACCGGACAAGATGCAGTAAATACCGCAAAAGCATTTAATGATGTGTTGGATTTTACTGGTGTCATTCTAACAAAATTAGATGGTGATACACGAGGTGGAGCTGCATTATCAATTAAATCAATAGTTCAGAAGCCTATTAAGTTCATGGGTATGGGCGAAAAGATGGAAGCATTAGATGTTTTCCATCCTGATCGTATGGCCCAAAGAATTTTAGGAATGGGTGATATCGTAAGTTTGGTAGAAAAAGCACAAGCTGTATTTGATTCTGATGAAGCGGAAAAAATGCAGAAGAAGCTTTTAAAAGACCAATTTACTTTTGAAGATTTTTATGCTCAGATCCAACAAATCAAAAAAATGGGTAATCTGAAAGATTTGATGGGAATGATACCTGGAGTTGGAAAAGCTGTTAAAGACATAGATATTAGTGATGATGCTTTTAAAGGAATTGAAGCAATTATCAATTCAATGACACCGGATGAAAGAAAAACTCCTGATATTATTAATGGTTCAAGAAGAAAAAGAATTGCAACCGGCAGCGGAACCGATATTCAACAAGTAAATCAGTTACTGAAACAGTTTGAAGAAATGCGTAAAATGATGAAAAGCATTGGCAAATTGCAAGGTGCAGGAAGAAGTTTAAGAGGAATGCCTTTTGGCAGATAATCACAGAAATGATTTAAATTAAAGGGAGAAATCGAATTGATTTTTCCCTTTTTTATTTTTTAGATTAAAACTTTTGTTCAAATTTCTACCACTATTTACCTCAAAAGGAGGTTTCACTAACCAATTTAAAATTATAGAAATCAAGATATTAAATTTACCATCTTGAAAAAAATTGCCATATTTTTATTCTTGTTTTGTTTAATTAGTCCGATTTGGGCTCAGGACCCATTTTATCGTTTAATTGGCAAAAGTGAAGGACTTCCATCCAATTCTGTTTATGATGTATTTCAAGACAGCAAAGGGTTTATTTGGTGTTCACACGATGAAGGTTTAAGCAAATATGATGGATTTACCTTTAAAACTTTTTCAAGCAAGGAGCAAACATCAAAAGCAGGTTCTTATATAAGAGAAGATAAATTTGGACGAATCTGGTATTCTAATTTTGATGGCTTTTTATATTATGTTGAAAACGAAACTTTAAAAGAGTTAAAAATGAGTAAGCCTTTTGGTTATACTCGTTATGGGATAAATGATAAATATGTTTTTGTAATAGTACAAAATGGTATTGAGATTTTTGATTTAGAGAGCCTTAAATTAGTTAAAAAGAAAAAGTATTCGCTTCTTAATTTTGTTACTTCTTTAAATTTTAAGAATAGCTTTTATGTACAATTAGATTCAATCATGGTATTTGAATCCTTGGATGAACCTACCTTATTTTCAGTTAAAAATCAACCCGGATTTATTCCAAATATGAATATGATTTTTTCAAATTCAGAAGGAATTTTATTTGCTGGAAAGGAAACTAATGGTGAACCTAATTTCATGTTGAATAAAGAAAATACTGTCAAAATAATTCAATCGAAATTTAAAGGTTTTTTTCAGAATTATTCTGTGACTGATGGGATTTATTGGGCTTGTGCTCAAAGTGGAGTTTTGGGTTTTAATTCAAAGAATAATTTAGAACTTAATAATGGTAAAGTATTTTTTGCAGATTACAATTTGTCATCAGTATTTAAAGATAAAAGAGGAAATTTTTGGTTTTCTACCTTGTCTGATGGATTAATATTTGTGCCGGATTTATACATTAAACGTCTGACGATTAAAAATGAAAAACCACTTAAACTGGTAGATAAAAGTACTGGTTTTTTTATAGGTACGCGCTCAGGAAAAGTACTTTTGAATGATTTGAATGGTAACACTAAAGAAATTTCAGGTAATAAGCAACATGAAGTTATTTCTATGGTATACGATTCATTGAATGGAAATTTATTTTGTAGCGCGAGAGGATTAAATGTTTTTGATAAACAATATAGAACAATCTATGGAAAGACATTTTCATTAAAAGATATCTGTAGAATCGATAAAAATTATTATGCTTATGCGTCTTCGGGTAATATTGGATTATTAAATATTTCTGGCAAACCTTCAGGGTCAATTTGGGATAGCCTTCATTTTTCTAACCTAATCCAAAATGATAAAACCATTTCTACAATAAATCCACTAATCATTAGAGGGAAATCAGTAACTTTTTCATCCAGTTTAAATTCAATATTTTTTGCTACTAATTTGGGCTTGTATTTAGCTAATCCTTCAGGAGTAAAAGAGTTAAAATTTGGGAATGAATCTGTTTTTATTAAAAAATTGCAATCTAGTTTTAATCGTATTTTTTGTTTGAACGGGAATGGTAGATTATTTGAAATTATTGAAGGTAAAATATTTAAAAAATTAAATGTCCCATCAAATATTAAAGATATCAAATGCAGCGGAAACTTTTTGTTTCTTATAACTGAAGAACATTTATATCAAATAAATTTAAAGAAGCCAGGAGATGTTTATATACAATTGGAATACATTGCAAAAGGACAAGAAATTAATGATGTAGTATTTTTAAAAAACCAATTGGTAATTGCTACCAATATGGGATTGGTTATAAGTGAAAAGAATGAAAACAACTTAGAAACGTATAAAGCACCATTTTATATTAATTATTTAAAAATTGGTAAAAAACGGGTAAGTAATTTTATAGGAGAGGAGTTTAATTCTTATGAAAATGAGGTTGAAATTAACTATTCAATCTTGGATTATAACAAAGTAAACGAGCTTCCTTTGTTTTATAAGATTAATGAAAGTGAATGGATAAAATGCTCAAATAATTCAAGAAATATCAATCTGCCATCTTTATCACCAGGGAAATACAAAATAGAGTTTAAGATTGGAAATTATGATATAGAAAATCAAAAGATAGAATTTGTTATTAAAAAACGATTCTATTTTCAATGGTGGTTTATATTAATTACATTAATATTTGTTTCCGTTTTTTTAGCAATTGTTTACCAAATTAGGTTGCAGCGTATTAAAATCGAAAATAAACTGAAACTGGAAAAAATTGAATTACAAAAAAGTTTGGGTCAATCGATGTTAACAGCCATTAAATCCCAAATGAATCCTCATTTTTTCTACAATGCTTTAAATACAATTCAATCCTTTATTTATTCAGACGATAAAAAGAAGGCTTCTTCTTATTTGGCAAAATTTTCAAAACTCACTCGTTTAATTTTGGAAATGTCGGAGAAGGAAACAGTAAGTTTGGCTGATGAAATAATAGCTTTGAGATTATATCTAGAGTTAGAGGAAGTAAGGTTTGAGGAATTAGAATTTCATTATTCGATTTACCTAAATAATAAAATTGAAGCTGAGATGGTGCAAATCCCATCAATGATGATACAACCTTATATTGAAAATGCAATTAAACACGGCTTATTGCATAAACTAGGAAAAAAGGAGCTTGAGATTAGAATTTGGCAGGATGTTGGAATTCTTATTGTAGAGGTTGAAGATAATGGAGTAGGAAGAGATAAATCGTCTAAAATTAATGCCGGTAAATATGAAAAATGGAAATCGTTTTCAAGTGGCGCAAATGAAAAACGATTGGAAATTTTAAATAGAGGCAGGAGCAAAGCAATTGGAGTTGCTATTCATGATAAAGTTGATGAAGAAGGCCATTCAAGTGGAACCTTGGTTAAAATAAGTATTCCTTTAAATAATTAAAAAATGAGCAAAATTTACAAAGTAATAATTATTGATGACGAGCCTAGAGCTAGAGCTTTGCTAAAAGGAATGTTAAATGAATATTGTCCGGATTTGAAGGTAATTGATGAGTGCGAAAATTTACCATCTGGAGTATTATCAATTAAAGCTTATCAGCCCGATTTGGTGCTCCTTGATATTGAAATGCCAGGTTATAGTGGTTTGGAAATTCTAGATTTTTTTAAAGGTAAGGAAATTGATTTTTCAATCATATTCACTACTGCTTATAATCAATATGCAATTAGAGCTTTTAAATTATCGGCAATTGATTATTTGCTAAAACCAATTGAGGCCCAAGAATTGGAAGATGCCATCGCCAGATTTAGGGCATTAAAGGTAAAAAGCAATTTTAATGTTGATTCATTTGCTGAAATTTTAAAGCCTGATGGTCCTTCTAAAATTGCAGTACCTGTAGGAAATACAATTCAGTTTATTGATTTGGATGATTTAAGATTTTTTAAAGCTGATAGTTCATATACTGAAATTTGGCTTAAAGGCGGCCAACATATTATTGTTAGCAGGACTTTAAAGAATTTTGAAGAAGCATTAGAAGGGAATATTAATTTTTTCAGGTGTCATAAGTCATACTTAATCAACATAAAATCGATTCTAACTTATGTAAAATCGGAGGGTGGATATTTAATTTTAGAATCTTATCCAGATTTTTCCATTCCAATAACATCAGATAGGGTTCAATATTTAATGGACCAAAAATTGCTGGTGAAGCGATAGTTTTAATTGCTTTCTTTTTGACGAATAATCGTAAAGTTTTGATAAAATTTTTACTTAGGTTCGGTATTGATAATTCAAATTGCTGTGAAAAAAGAATTACTTACCCGTAGAAACAATATCCATATTTCAGGTTCTGGTGAAGAAACTTTATTTTTTATCCATGGATATGGATGTAATCAAGTAATGTGGCGTTACATAGTACCAGAATATGCTGATAAATATACAGTTGTTTTAATTGATTTGGTTGGAACAGGTTTGTCGGATAGTTCTGCCTATCAGTTTAGTAAATATGCTTCCTTAGAGGCTTATGCTGATGATATTATTGAAATTTGTGAAATATTTGAACTTAAAAATATACATTTAATAGGACATTCAGTAAGTTCAATTATTGCTGCATTAGCAACCAAAAAAAAGCCGGCATTATTCAAAAAGCTCATTATGCATTGTCCATCTCCCAGATATATTAATGATGAAAACTATATTGGTGGATTTCAGAAAAATGAAATTGACCAATTAATAGAAGTGATGGATTTAAATTATTTCGAATGGGTAAGAAATATTACTAAAGTTATCTCAGGGAATCTGGAAAAACCTGAAGTTGCGGAAGAATTAGAAAAAAGTTTTTGCAAAAACAATCCTGAAATAGCTATTCATTTTGCTAAAGTAACTTTTGGAGGAGACAATAGGGAAGACTTGAAATATATTACTATTCCTACATTGGTTATTCAATCTAAAATTGACTATATCTCATCCGAAGAAGTTGGCGAATATGTTCACAAAAGTATTAGAGGAAGCAAGTTTGTAATTATTGATGCCATTGGACATACGCCACATTTAAGTGAGCCTGTTGAGGTTATAAACGCAATAAATTCTTTTTTATAATTATGCCAGCAGAATTGAGAAAAATAGTTGAGATTTTACCATGTGGTTTTATTTCGGTATCACCTAAAGGAGAAATAAAAGAGCTCAATTCTTATGTGTTAGATTTATTAGAGTACAACGATAAAAATTTGTTAATAGGGACTTCCTTTATCAAATTATTATCAGTTGGCTCTAAAATGTTTTTTGAGTTTAATATCAACCCCGTTTTACATTTATCTGGAATTCTAAAAGAAATCAAACTTGATTTAAAAAAGAAAAATGGCTCATTGATAAATGTTTTGGTTAATCTAAGAGTTGTTCATGATGAAAACAATCAATTCAAAGAAATTCAAATAACAGTTTTTGATTTTACTCAAAGAGAAAATTTTGAAAAGGAAATACTTCAAACAAACAAAAGATATGGTGACCTGGTAGAAAAATTGCAAGAACAGAATCAGCAAATAAGGGAAATCAACTCAAGAATTGAAGCCTTATTAATGGATGCTCCAATTGGTGTTTTTGTGTTTACACTTAATGCAAAAGGTAAAATGGATATTACCTATGCAAATGATGAGTTTTATGGAATTTTTTTTCCATTGCTTGATAAAAGCAAACTTATTGATGTTGAAATTCTAATTTCACACATAAGTGTAAATGATAGAGAAAGAGTTTTGAAGAGTATCTATTACTCTTATGAGCACATGACATTGTTTAAGGAAGAATTCGATTTCTGTTTTAATGAAAATGAAAAGATTTTTTTAAGGTTTATTTCCCATCCAATAAGTAAAGTTGATGGAAAAGTAGTATGGAATGGTTCAGTTGAAAATATAACTGAAAAACAGGCACTTGCAGAGAATCTTCATTTTTTTAAACAAGGATTCGCTGATAAAAAATCAAGATTTGAACTATTAACCAGTTTTAATAAAATTGGATATTGGGAGCTAAATTTAAAAACTGGGGAAGGTATCGTAAACCATGTTTTTTATACTCTATTAGGTAGAAAACTACCTGGAAATGTTTTCGAAAAAAATAATAACTTTTTTGAAGAATGTGTTTTGTTTTTACATCCAAATGATTTAGAGAATTTTACTACAACTAGAAGAGACTTTGAAAAGAATAACTCCGATTATTTTGAGTTTGAAGGTAGGATGCTTAACAATAACGGAAATTGGATATGGATTTGGACAAAAGCTTCTTTGGTAAAAGAAGGCACTCATGATTTATTAATTGGGACTTGTATAGATATTACTCAACAAAAAGAACTTGAAGATAAAGAAATAAAAAATAACGAAATACTAAAGGAAAATAATAATAAGTATGAGGAAATATTAAACAATTCAAGTGATCTAATTTTTTCATTGGATAGTAACCTAAAAATTGATTTCGTAAATCAAACTTGGTTATGTAAAACATTGTATGAAGAAACTGAGATTATTGGAAAACCAGTTTTAGATTTTATAGAAAATTCGCAAAAAGATCAAATTACAGAACTTTTTAATCAATTATCTTACAAAGAAACAGTTTTAGAAGTGGAGTTGAATATGCTAAACAAACAAGGAAAGAAACTGAGTTGTTTGGCTAAATTAAGTTCTACTTTTTCTTATGGTCAAGGATTAAATATAAGAGGTTATCTAAAAGATATTACCGACCAAAAAGAGGTTAGTTTTCAATTGAATCAAACTCTAAATAATATCAAGGATGGATATGCATTTATTGACTCAAACTTCAATATTCTTGAATGGAATAAATCAGCAGAAAGAATTTTAAATCTAGAAAAGAAACTGGTTTACAATAAAAACATTTACGAATTGTTTCCGGAAATGGCTGATAGTTATGTGTTTAATAAGGTGAAAGAATTGTTTGATTCAAAGTCATTTGGAGATTTCGAATATTTTAGCGCCAATTTAAATACATGGTTACATCTAATATTTACTCCAACCTTAAGTGGTATGGCCATCTTATTTAGTGATATAACTGAAAGAAAACGTCAAGAGGGATTGTTAAGATTGGAAACGAATGTTTACAGTAACTTTTTAAACAGTACCAATGAGGATATAGATGGATTATTGGAAACTATTTGTAAGCAAATAAAAGAGTTTCATCCATTGATGATTTTTTCAACTTTAAAGGTAATCAATTCAAGAATATACAATTGGATTTCGCCCGATTTACCTCTACAATATTTAAAAGATATTGAAGGAGCACCAATAGGACCTAAAGCAGGTTCTTGCGGGACGGCAGCATTTACAAAAAAGAATGTAATTGTTGAAGATATATTCAATGATGAACTATGGGAAGATTATACGCCATTAGCTATTAAATACAATTTGGGAGCTTGTTGGTCTTTCCCAATTTTTTCGGAAGACAATGAAGTT
>JAIYDG010000547.1 GCA_027487625.1 Bacteroidota bacterium | reverse complement strand
TGTTTTCCGAGTTGAAAAGAGATTAACGAACTTATCCATGATAATTTCTATTTTCTTTTTGGCAGAATCAGAAATGTCAAGAGCATTGACGTCCAGAAAATCCCTCCAATCGCCGGGTATAAATGAATCAGGAATACCAGGTGGTGGATTTCTTTCAATAAGCCTGATAGGTTCTGCTGCGGGAACAGGAGGAGGTCCCTTGGGTCTTGGGATTTTCTTGTAGTCTTCTTCATTGTCATTTTCACAGCCAGGATGAGTGTTGAGGAATTTGTAAAGGTCCTCTTCGTCTACTAACCCCAAAGGGTCAAGAGGGATGTTGAATTCAGATTCATCAACAGCTGTGAAATTAGAAATAAAGGCCATCTGTGAGCTACATACAGAGGAACATGAGAAACTAGAAGGTGGTCGTGGTTGTCTCGTGACTTCAGAAATGTTTCCTCTGAAGATGTTGAAGAATCCTTCTTTGATTTCTTTATCAGGTGGTTTCTTGCACAGCTGACATGAGCATCCTGAAGAGTCAAGAACAACGTCCTCGTCATCTCTCTGTGGCATAGGAAAAGAGCATCTCTCATTCTCTGGTAAAAAAGGAGGAAGGCGATTGGTGGTATCTATCAGCACTCTTCTAAAGGCATTTGTCATTTGTTTAAGTTCCGGAAGAGCAGGATCCCCATCCATTGTAATATGAAAGTCAGTAGGCACGCGAAGTCGTCTCATTTCATGGAAGAAGGTATAAAGCATGCGTTCTTTCCAGTGAGCACTGTAGCTTACTGCTTCGGTTCCCACAGGTATATGAAGATGGCACATAAGAAAAATACCAAGCTTGAACATGAAAAGAGTAGTTCCCATGATTGTTGTTTTGAAGACAGGGGTTCCTTTATCCTTTCGAAGTAGCTCCTTGGGTGGCTTATATGCTCCGCTCTGGATATGAAGCCTTGTTTCATGTGTCCCCGTGATAATTTCTGGTGGAAAATGTCTCATTGAGAAGTTTACACACTCAGGGTGTTTGGGTGTGTAATTAACATGGAGTAACTGGTATTTAAATATCTTATGTAAATCCATCATCATCTGCATCATAGGAATGGAGACCTCTACCATTGGATCTATAAAATAGAAATCAAGATCCTTTCTTCTTTTACCATAGGTCAGGGCTATCTTATTTTTGATTGTTCGTATTTCCTTCCTTGACACTGATGTGAAACTACCATCATCATCAGGAACGACAATGATTGAGTGAATCTCATCTGTTTGCTTTATGTCGTCATCCGCAAAATGCCGTCTTATGTGAAGACCAGGTCGAAGAGGCTTCATTCTCCCAATAGATGCAGTAGTGTAATCATGAGGGACAGTTGTAACAATATTATCAGCTGTGGAGGTAAGACCGTATTTGTCTGCAATTTGGATGGTAATTCGAGTTTTGTTACCGTCACCTCCAATCTCGCAATGACAAGTGTCATCCATAGGAGATACCCGTGGAATGGCTTCAAATGCCTTCTTTGTGCTGGCAATGGCAGTGTAGTTGAGAGTGCTGATGTCACCTCCTTTCTCAGTGGTCTGAGCAATCTGGATGTTAGCAATTTCCATTCCCTTTTCTATGAAGAGATAATTATCTGTTGTATTGGTGATTCCTGTGTGAGCTCTGTTCCGGCGAATAGTCCCCAAGCTAGAGGTCACTTTGTAAGAAGGATTAGGGCATGACTCATCGATGTCAACTGTCATAACGTCATTAGTATGGAAATTAGTATTTTTCAATCCTGCCAGTGCTGGTATTCGCAAGGGAACAATGGCTGTCTTACGTGGTGCAATTACAAAGTTAGATATGGAAATGCCTTTGATGACCGAGGACGGGAGGAAATAGGCACGGATTGGTTCTCTTTTTCTTAGTGTTTTGAGACCAGGAGTTTTATCCGTCTTATGAGGTGTGATTCCAATATCTATGAAGTATTTGCTTTTCTTCCAATAGTTAGCCCATCTGTGTGTTTTCATCAAGTTGGACCCTATGATCATGTCGGCTCCTGTTTCAAGAACAACCATTGGCACGTTCCGGACCACATAACCCTTCTGAAGGTTAAGGGTTACGAATACAATTTCAGCTCCTGATGTTGAAACCCCAGGGATGACTCCTGTTAGTTTGTATTCTTTGGTGGCTCTTGGGATGGACACTTCTTTCTCTAGTTTGGCCAAAACTGAGGGATTAATGGCACAACTTGTTGCTCCTGAATCAACAAGAGCCATAATTTGAGAATGATCATCCAAAGTCACAGGGAGATAAGGTCGTTCCCCTATAAGATCAATTTCCATCTCAGATATGCGTGGCCTTTCAATATGAATCTTGTTCTTCTTTTTTGTTGAATTGGAAAAGGCAACACCTTCTTTTGCAAGCCCAGCCACCTGAGGAAGGGAAGGGTGCTTGGAGGTGTCAAAACACCTTCGTGGTTTTAGTCTTTTAAGATCTTCTTCTCTTGATCTTTTCTTTTTCTTGTAAAGTTGGTATGCTTTGTGAAAATCATCTGTTGTTTTGATTAGGAAGACTCCTAACATGGCTGTTAGAGTCGAGAGAATTTCAAGAGGGACTGAGAAGAGTTTTCCTATGAAAAGGAGAACCATAAAGAAAAGGGTTATGATCAAGTTCCATCCGGGAAAGGCAAAAAAGCAGGATTTAAGAAGAGAAAGCTCTACTTCAGACCCTATCAAGGGCCCTGAGATAGCAGTGAGAAACTTCCAAGGGGTACCTAAAAGGCCAGAAGGTATATCGGAGAAGTGATCTGATTCCGATTTGAATGTGGGTATCCCTGAAGAAGCAGGAAATCTCTGTCTTAAAAACTGGCTCAGTGTTTCATTTGTTGTCATGTCTTTCTTGTTTTTTTTTTTTTTTTTTAGTGGCCTGTGTCGAGGGTTATCATGAGTCTCGGTTGCCTTTTCCTCAAAGATTTGTTCTTCCTGATGAAGTGGAAGACTATGGACTGATTTAAAAGGCTGATGTTGACTCTGATCGTCTTGGTTCTGGAAGAAACGAGGATGTTTTGATCGAAGTATCTCGTATTCTTCTAGAAAACGGCTTTTTGATTGGTTTTTAATTCCAAAATTGTCATATCTGAATTGAACAGAGGGATCAAAACTACGAGGATTGATGCCGGCGTCAAGATAAAGACCAGGAGCTAAAGGAGCCCATTCATCCGGTCCATCATAACTCTGATGGCTTTCGTCATCCTCTGACTGGTCTTGAAAGTCGTCTGCTAGTTCTTGATAGATGTCATCATCCTCTCTATTTCTCATTGGTTTGTTGGGGTTTGTCTTGTGGTTTAAAAAAAAAAAAAAAAGCTGTCTTATTTGCCTGTCTCTGGATGATTTTGATTGATTATGGCTTTGCTTTCTGTTCTCACGCCTCCTCTCCCGAGGGTAAGATTCAAAGCCATCTTCATTCTCCTCAGGATGGTCTGAGTCATCGTCTTGGTCGTAGGAGTCAAATCCTCCAAAAAAACTTTCTTTTATTCTTCTTTTCTCAGCAGGGGGAGGATTGAATTCTTCCTCGTCCCCATATTCGAGTGCTAAGGAAAAGATCTGGATTGAGGGGATTGGTTCTGCTTCTTCAACCTCATCGGGGGGACTATCTTCAATCAGTTCCCATCCCAGACCTACAGGTAGAAATTCACTATCTCCATTTAGAATTTCTTCAACCTCCTGGTCATTGAGATCATGGAGTGCGGCTCCATCCTCATTCTCGTCTTCATTGTCTTCATTAACGTTGTCATCTTCAAATTGGATAAGATCTTCGTCACACACTGAGCTTTGACTGCTGGGAGGGGGAGGTTCTCGTGACACCTCAGGGCCCCAATCCTCGACATCAAGCTTACTTGTTTCAATTCTTATTTCTTCAATATCAATTTCGCTGGGCTCAGCAAGAGTCACTGTCTCAAGCCCTAATGCCTGATTCCGGCATTGTAACTCACTGTACACAATATTTTTAATTTGAGAGCATTTGGAAGGGGAAAAACCCTGTGATCTGTCCTGGTCTTCAGTGTGAAGACCTATCTTGGTATTTACAAAATGGTTAAAAGCAGGATCTTTTCCTCTGAAATCAGGGGAAATGTGCGAAGGAGATCCATTTGGATGGAGAGAGGCATACTGGATAACAGAGATAGAACGATAAGGATTAACAGGGTTTGTTGCCTGTTGGATCTCATTTTTACATTCCTTTTCGTAATACATGGCTTGTTTTGCTTCTTCAAATGAAGGGTTGTAATCCGGACGATACCATGAAGCTTTGGCAAAAGGTGATGATTTAAGAAGATGATATCTCTGTTTCAGCCAAATGCTGACTGCTCTCTGCTCCTCAACACTCCCAGGAAGGGTTGTTTTTAAACTCGATTTGTTTGTGTTTGTTGATTCATTTTTCTGTTCTTGAGGGAGGTTTCGATTCGAGTTTATTGTTTCAGTCAGGGCACTGGAGAAGGAAATGTCTGGCTTCTTTTGCCTTTCTATTCTTTCTCTTACATCTTTGTTATTTTTGTTTAAAATATTTACAAGTTCCTGAATTATTTTTTGTTTCTCTGTTTTTGGATTTTTGTTTGTTTCGTCTCCTCCCGAAAGCTGTCAGTTTGATGGCTGAGGGGTCTGACCTTGGAGGGGATTCATCTGGATGGACGAAGGCACAGCCTGGCTTCCTGAATTACCCAATCCACCTCCTCTGTGGTTTGTGGTTTGGCCACCTGGGGCAGCTCCATTGGCTGTTGAAGTGTTTGCGTCGTATGGAGCTCCACTCATGAAATCACCGGTTTGGTTAGGGTATCCAAAATTATTAGGAGAAGCACCCCTTTGTCCTTGGCCATCATCTCGGCGATCAAAGCGACGGTCATTGTTTCTGTTGCCTCTCCTGTCCGGATATCGATTATCCTGACGATCTCGACCATTGCGATCGTTATTGTATCGATCGCGATTACCAGGGTTGCGATTATTGTTGTATCCATTGTTGTTGCCGTTCCCGTTCCCATTTCCGTTTCTTCTAGGGGGGTAGGGGGCATTGCGACCGCCACCCCCATTTCCGTTGGGGCGCGATGCATATTGAATGTCACCGTTGTTGTAACCTTCTTTAGGTGGACGTTGGGGAGGCAAAGGCGGGGGGGTCCAACCTCCTTCCTTAACGCAGTGATCCATGAGGTTACGAAGATGTTGTCTACACTCAGACTGATGGAATCCATGGCAAGAGCATTGCTTTTCAATTGGCTTCTGGCCAGGGTACAAAGGACATTCATCAAAAAAGTGATTTCTCACTGCACAAAGAAAGCAAATTCCCGTACCTATTCGTTCCCAGCAAACAGAAGGAATAATGGATGTGTCTCTTCTGGCCATGCTCCTTTCAAGAGGCAAGAGTAGTTTTGTGAAGTCAGGAGGGGGATAACCGGACTGAGAAGAAGCATCATACTGGTTTTTAGCTCTCATTGCATTCTGGGATAGAGCTTGTTTGGCTTGAATGGCTGCCTGCAAGCCAGGATGATTCTGATTCAAGGGATGCTGAGCTGAGGAATTCTTATTATTTCTGCCATTAATACTTCCTGACTTTCGGGATCCCTTGGTAGACCCATTGGAGGCCACCTGGGATGCTCCTGCTGATTGATGGCTTGAAACAGACTGGTGTGATGTAAGAGGTCCTGAAGCTCCTGTGTTAGAGTGAGCAGAAAGGCTTGAGATGGACATTGAGGCCATGTCAGGCGGATGATGAATGTCCATGCTGCTTGCAAAGATCATGCTCGGACCTTTGGCTGGTCGAACCATCTGATTGATATATTCACATGCTGTTTCTTTGAGACATTGAACCTGATCAAAGGAAGACTGGTAAGGAAGACCCTGCATCTCACAAAGTTGCTTTTCTTTTATTTGGATTGCCACCTTCTGGTTGTGGAGTGTTTCAATCGCAGCCATCACTGTGGGTCCATAGAATTGCTCAATCAGATTCTTGAAATCAAATCTTGTAATAACATTGGCTGTGTTTTCTCTCTCAATCTTATTGGGCACTGTGCTGAATTGCTGAATTCGAATTTCCTGAATTCGAGAGAGGACTGCAAAAATGCTCTGAGGCTTTGTCTTGTAAAGAGCAGTGAGTTCTGTCATTAACTCGTCCACGGATGTCTGGCTAGATGCGCATTTCTGAATGTATCTCCAAGTTTCATGGAAAGGGGCTCCTCTATTTTTCAATCGATGGACTTCTTCATGCAAATCACCTTCAAGGATTGTCAGTAGAAGAGAGTAAGCACTCTCTGAACACAGCTTCATCATGGTGATTTTGGTAGCCACACCTCGAAGATAAAAACGGAGTGATCTCTTGCCTCCTGCCTTGTATT
>JAIYDG010000048.1 GCA_027487625.1 Bacteroidota bacterium | reverse complement strand
TTTACGATAATTTTGATTTCATTAATTATTTAAATTTCAGGTTTCTACAAATATTTAAAAGAATAATTTAGCTAATAAATCGTTCTTTAATTTCATTTTAATCTATTTCATTCTTAGAATTTGGTAGATTCGACAATAATAAAATATGGCATCAGGAAATAATTCAATCCTTCTTTTGGAAGACGATTTAAAACTTTCAAATGAAATTCAACTATTCTTAAATAATCAAAATTTTGATTGTGAGATTGTTTTGAATGGACAAGACTGTCTTGAAAAAATTAAACTCAAATCATATGATTTATTGATTTTGGATATCAATGTACCCATCATCAATGGAATAGATGTATGTAAAAACACTCGTACAATGGGTATTAAAACGCCTGTTATGATGTTAACTGCATTTAGTGATATTGATAACAAAGTTAATGCTTTGGAGTCGGGAGCAGATGATTATTTGGCAAAACCTTTTCATTTTGAAGAATTACATGCTAGAATAAAAGCTTTACTTAGAAGAGCTAAACAAAATGTAGAAGAGTTTGAAAAGATAATTATTGCAGATTTAGAAATAATTCCTGAAACAATGCAGGTTTACAGGTCTGAAAAACAAATTATGCTAACTCCAAAAGAATATAAACTTTTGTTGGCTTTAGCTAAAGCAAAGGGTAAAACTTTATCAAAACAGGTAATAGCAGAAGAGGTTTGGAATATTAATTTTGAAACCGGAACCAATACAATTGAAGTTTATATTAACTTTTTGAGAAATAAAATCGATAAAGATTATACTGAAAAGTTAATACATACCAGACCAGGTTTTGGTTACTACCTAAAGAATGATTAACAATGAATTTAAAGAATAGGTTTACTTTATTATTTAGCCTACTCTTTTCTTTGTTTTTTGGTATTGTACTCTATGTAGTTTACCAAATGTATTCAGATTTTAGAAGAGAAGATTATTATGATAGATTGCTTGAAAAAGTAAATCAAGTTTCTTACTCCTTGAAAATTCATTATTTCAATACTAATGAACCTTTCTCTAATTCAGACATCTTAATTTCTAATAAATTATCATACCAGAAAGTTGCCATTTTTGATGCAAAACTCAATTTGGTTTTCCAATCTGATACTCTAAATCCAATAATTATTGAAGCTGAAGATTTAGCTGAAATCTCAGATAATAAACCATTTTATAGCTTTAAGAAAAATAGAGAAATGGTAGGAAAGCTATTCATGGATGATACTCAAAGTCGCTTAATTGCAGTTGAAGCCGAAGATATTCATGGTAATGCCAAATTAAATTATTTAAGAGATTTACTGATTTGGGCATTTGTTTCTGGTTTGATTTTAGTTTGGCTTTTATCTTATTATTTAAGTCGAAGTGTTTTGGCTCCAATGGATAGATTAAGAGAAAAAGTTCAAGAAATTACCTTTCAAAATTTAAGTAATCCGATTTCATTTCGAAATAGAAAAGATGAAATTTCTGCTTTAGCAAGAGCTTTTAATCATATGTTAGAACGCATAGATAAAGCTTACAGACGCCAAAAGGAATTTACCGGAAATGCATCTCATGAATTAAGAACTCCTATTGCACGTATTGGTACTCAGCTCGAAAATTTAATCCAGGATAAATCTTTTCCTGATGAATTTAAAAATCAAATGTTAAGCATCAATGAAGATGTCGATCAACTTTCTGATATAGTAACTTCTTTATTGATTTTATCCAGAATGGATGAATCAGAAAAAAAACATTTGCTTAAAAATCTGAGAATTGATGAGGTTGTGTTTGAGTCTGCAGATAAAATCTCAAAAGTATTTCCGGATATAAAAATGCAATTTGATGTTCAAAACTATACCAATGAGGAATTAAGTTTAGAATTGATGGGTGATGAAACTCTTTTAAAAATTGCTTTTTCAAACCTGATTAAAAATGCCTATTCATATTCAGACAATAAACAGGTTAAAATAAATATCGCTAAAGAGAATGATGGTTTCCTTATTCAAATAGAAAACTCAGGTCCAATACCTGAGTTTCCTAATAATGCAGCCATGTTTCAGGCATTTTCAAGAGGAGTAAACTCTTTAAACAAACCTGGTAGTGGTTTAGGTCTAAGAATTGTTCAAAGAATTGTTCATTACCATGGTGCTGAAATTTATTACCAAGCACTCAATAGTAATCTCAATCAAATGAATGTTAAATTCAGAAAGAGCCCTGAATTTTAGTAAGTAATCTTTAAATCAGAAATCGATATGAAGAAGTTATTAGATTTTAAACAATTCTTACTTTTCTAAAACCTCATACATATCCAATCTTCTGTCTTTCCAGTTTAAAACAGTTCCAGTATTTCTAGCTCTTTCTAATGCTGCCAAATCCAGGTCGGCAATTACAACAGTTTCGATATTGGTATTACATTCTCCTGCAATTGCATCTGGTGGAAAAGCGAAATCACTTGGCGTATAAATACCTGATTGAGCATAGTTAATATCCATATTATCAACCGAAGGAATATTTCCAATTGTACCCGCTGTTGCAACAAAAATCTGATTTTCTACTGCTCTTGCCTGAGCACAGATTTTCACCCTTAAATGTCCGTGTTTTTCATCAGTACTAAATGGTACAAATAAAATTTTGGCTCCTTTGTTACAAGCAATTCTAGCCATTTCAGGGAATTCAACATCATAACAAACATTGATTGCTATTTTACCACAATCGGTATTAAAAACCTTAATTTCATTACCTGGTTTAACTCCCCACCATTTCGATTCGTTGCTAGTAATATGAATTTTATATTGTTTTTCATAAGTACCATCACGTTTAAATAAGTATGAAATATTATACAGATTTTCACCTTCTACTTGTAAATGTGTACCTGCAATGATATTGATATTGTATTCCAATGAAAGTCTTGAAAACAATTCAATATAATCTTCGGTATACTCATCTAGTTTTCTTATGGAATCTTCAGGACTCATACTTTTATATTCATGTAAAGATAAAAGCTGAGTGGTGAACAATTCAGGAAACAAAACAAAATCAGATTTATAGTTGGATGCCACATCAGTAAAGTATTCGCACTGTTGCGCAAACTCTTTAAAACCTCTAATTTTCCTTAGTTCATACTGAATACAACAGATACGAACCTTTTTCATTAAAACACTACGTTCTCTGGTTTCAGGGATATAATCGAGGTTAATCCATTCCAATAACAAGGCATATCCTTCCGATTCTTTGTCTTCTGGCAAATAATCTTTGATAATACGGGTGATATTAAATGCCTGACTTAATTGAAATGTAACAACAGGATCTTTAATTTTTTTATCGATTACCCTTTTGATATAAGCTCTGATTCCAAATTCCTCGCTGTATCTATGATAGTTAGGTAAACGACCACCAATTAAAATGCGTTTTAAATTTCTTTCAATACAAAGAACTTTGCGCATTTCATAAAGCCTTCTTCCAATTTTTAATCCTTGGTATTCTGGATGAACCATGACTTCAATACCATACAAAGTATCGCCCTCATCGTCGTGGTTGGTGATAAAACCATTGTCACAAATTTCTTTCCAGCTATGGTCATCATCATATTCATCCCAGCTAATAATTAAGCTGGTTGCTGAACCTACAATTGTTCCTTCGTATTCAATAACCTGCATTCCATCTGGAAACAGTTTGAACTGCGAATCCAACATTTGGTATGTCCATGGTTCATTATTAGGAAAGCAGATTTTAGAGAGTTCAATAATTTCGTTGAAATCATGACGCTCTGCCGTTCTTTCAATTAATTTTGGTTTTCTGGAAGCACGTGTTTTCATCTGAATATAGGATATTAAAAAAAGACCCTCGAGAGTTTCGAAGGTCTTTTGTTTGTATGATTTTAATGTAAATTATGCCAAACATTGGTCACGTCATCATCTTCATCCAGACGTTCCATTAGTTTTTCGAAGTCGGCAATTTGTTCATCTGTTAATTCTGCCTGAGTTGTAGGAATTCTTTGTAATTCAGCATTCAGAATTTCAATTTTTCTTTCCTCTAAACCTTTTTGCATGGCTCCAAACTCGGTGAAAGGAACTGAAATCATAAAATGACCTTCTCCATCATCTTCTAATTCTTCCATTCCGTAATCAATCATTTCCAATTCAAAATCTTCAGGATTGATGCCTTCTGCAGGAATTCTAAAAATACCTTTTCTTTCAAATAAGAAATCAAGACTACCTGAAACCATCATTTGACCACCTGTTTTGTTGAAATGTGCACGTAAGTTGGCAATGGTTCTAGTTGGATTATCAGTAGCAGTTTCTATAATCATGGCTACACCATGAGGACCTTTTCCTTCGTATGCAATTTCTTCCATGTCTTTGCCATCTTTAGCACTTGCACGGTTGATAGCAGCATCAATATTTGCTTTTGGCATATTAGCAGCCTTAGCATTGGCAATAATTGCACGTAAACGTGAATTCGAATCAGGATCTGTTCCACCGGCTTTAACGGCAATATGAATTTCTTTACCAAATTTTGTAAAAGCTCTGCTCATTTTTGAGTAGCGAGCAAACATCTTGTGTTTTCTTTTTTCAAATACCCTTCCCATGTATTTCCAATTTTAGAGGCTCCAAATATAGCAGCTTAAGCGTAAATATGGCAATTTTGTGAAGCATTTTTAAGTGAGAGTTTTACACAAATAAGTATTCATTTTCATTGTATTTCTGTTTGATAATCAGAAAATAAGCCCATTAAACAAACATTAATACTTTCATTATTTTAAAATAACTGCAAAAAATCAGCTTTAAAAACAGCACTTTTGAGTCCGAATAAATGGATAATCAAAGAAAATATACAGACCAAATGGGAAGAGAGATTCTAGTTCCTATAAAGCCTGTCCGTATTATTTCTTTGGTTCCTTCTCAAACAGAATTGCTTTATGATTTAGGCTTAAATGAAGAAGTCTTAGCTCAAACTCTATTTTGTATTCATCCAGAATGGGCACATCAATCTAAAACCAGAATTGGTGGTACTAAAAAACTTCAAATCGAAAAAATCAAGGAATTAAAACCCGATTTAATTATTGGAAACAAAGAAGAAAATCTGAAAGAACAAATAGAGATTCTCATGAATAAATTCCCAGTTTACATGAGTGATATTCAGAATTTGGATGATGCTTTAAACATGATTTCTGATATTGGAATTATCTGTGGGAAGGAAATTGAAGCAAATTTAATAATTGAAGAAATTAAACTTGGGTTCACGGAATTACATCAAACAGAAAACAAAAAGAAAATAGCTTATTTGATTTGGAATGAACCATTAATGGCAGCAGGACATGATACATTTATTAATGAAATGCTTGTAAAATGTGGATTTGAGAACGTGTTATTACAAAAAGAATCTCGTTACCCAGAAACAAATATTATTGAGCTAAATGAATTGAGCGCTGAGTATGTTTTACTTTCTTCAGAACCATTTCCATTTGCTGAGAAACATATTCAACAATTGAAAAGTGAAGGATTAAAAGCTAAAATTATTTTGGTTGATGGTGAATTGTTTTCATGGTATGGAAGCAGATTGAAATTTTCGGCATCTTATTTTAAACAGCTGATTCAGCAAATAAATTTATTACATGAAAGCTGATTTAAAACCCTGGGTGGCCTTTGCCGCAGTTTCATTTTTCTGGGGAACAACCTATTTAGCAACAAAAATCGGAGTTCAATCCATCCCTCCATTTTTATTGGCGGCATTACGTCAGGGCATTGCCGGTATATGTTTGATATTATACTTTAAAGCCAAAGGATATTCATTTCCATCAATAAAAGACCTCAAAGTTTTCTCAATGAATGGCATCATAATGCTGGCAGGAGGGAACGGAATCATTACCTGGGGAATGCAATATGTTGATAGTGGAATGACCTCATTAATTTGTGCTTTAACGCCGGTTTGGATTGTTTTGTTGAATTACTTATTGGGGAATAAAGAGAAAATTACTGCTATGACCATCATAGGTTTTTTGGTTTGTATAGCAGGACAAGTGCTCATATTTAAAAATAGAATTTATTTGTTCAATACAGATAATTTTATGTTTGGGGTGATTGCAGTTGTGCTGAGTAATATTCTTTGGGCCTTGGGAACTATTTATTCGAAGAACCACAAATCAGAAACACATCCTTTGTTTGCATCAGGAATTCAAATGCTGGCAGGCTCGGTGATATTGAGCATTGTAGCTTTAATTAGAGGAGAGCAGCAAGTATTTCATCCGAATACAGATTCTTTATGGGCTTTGTTGTATTTAATTGTATTTGGCTCTTGGGTAGCATTTGGTTCTTTTATGTATGTGATTAAAAAATTACCTGCGAATGTGGTATCTACCTATGCCTACATTAATACAGCAGTAGGAATTATTTTAGGTTGGTTATGGTTGGGCGAACCTATGGATTTGTTTACCGTATTGGCTTTGGTATTAACCATTGCAGGAGTATATTTAGTGAGCAAAAGCTCGCTAACATGACAGAAAATTCGCATAACCAAGAAGTAGGAAAAATACGAGAGGACCTCGCATTAAAATACCTTTTAGAAAGAGAATATGAACTGCTGGAACGCAATTACAGAGCGGGAAAGGCGGAAATTGACCTCTTGATGAAAAAGGGTGAAGAATTGATAGTTGTTGAAGTAAAAACCCGCTTTAATGCCATACTAGAACCAGAAAAAGCAGTAGGTAAATCGAAGCAAAAAACACTAGCAGCAGGAATTGAGGAATACCTAAATTCTAACGCTTTGGAGCTCAATGTTCGATTTGATATCATAGCCATTAACTTTTATTACGGAAAAGTTGACATCACCCATTTTGAAGATGCATTTTATCCGGGGTTTTTGAGCTAGAAATTTATCATATGATGATTAAGCTAAAAGTAAATGAGTATGAAAAAAAAATAGATTTATAAATTATGTATTATACTTGCTCGCTTTCTGTGGTTCAGCTATGTTTATAAACGTATTGTTTTCTATAATTAGGTCTGATGAAATTTCAATAGACAGTGTATATTTCGCTGGTTTTCAAGGATTTATTGCTTGGGTAATTTATTTGATATCAGGTAAACTTAAATAAATAGTGCTTGGGGTTTTAATGTTTACAATAAAATTATCATCACCTTAAATTTGTAGTGTATTTAATGAAACCGTTTAGGAGACTAGCCATCCGATAAACTGTTGAATCACCTAAATATGTGAATCAATCATATTGGATTTTTACGAGGTTAGTATGAGGCTTTGTATTGATAAATGAAAGCAGGATTTTGGAAAATAATTAATCAACTTTAATTAAAGGATTTTTAGCTAATCTCTTTAACTCCTTTCTAAAAGTAGGTAATGCTATTATATTATAGCTCATATAATAGTTGTTTTGAAGGTATGCCTTTCAGTTTGCCTTCACGTATCAATTTTAGCTCTTCTACAGCTTCTTTAATTTCTTCCATTAGTAGCGCTTTTTCTTCTGAAATTTTCTTCGCTTTTTTTACAAAAGAAAGGCTTTGTAAAACTTTCATTCCAAAGGCAGCTTCATTATCTGATATATCTATTATTACTTTCATCTTTGATAGTTATTTAATATTGATGCTTATTGTTTGCAATTTTATTTTTCAATTTTAGTGACAAAAATACAATTATCAATAATAAGTGCAGTCGATTCAATATTCTAGTTTTTGAATAATGAAATTGTTGAGTTGTTTTGAGATTAATCTTGAATTTTACTTTTTGCTTCAATCATTTTAATGGCATCATCAATCGGAATAGAAGGCTCATTGGATTTTTTGGCTTCGTCATAAAGCTTTATATCATTCAACTCTTCCAATTCATCCATTATTGCTTCAAAATCTTTTATAGGAATCACAACAGATATTTTTTTACCAGTTTTATCAGTAATATAATTCGGATGAAGTGTAAGCATGTTTTTAGTTTATGAAATACAAAAATAAACTATCAGATTTCAAAATAGAAATTAAATCTAGTTGATTTTCTTAAATTCAAACATTTAATATTAATTAGTTTTTCTTTTACCAACAAAAAAGCCGGCAATCATAACAATCACAGGCTTTAAAATTCAAATAATTCTTACTAATTCAAATCACAATTCAACATCCAACGGATGCCAAATTTGTCTTGTAGCATCCCAAATCTTGCTCCCCAGAAGGTGTCTTGTAAAGGCATCTCTACTTTACCTCCTTCAGCTAATTTTGCAAACAAGGATTCCAATTCCATGATTTGAGGATAATCTATCGATAAGGAAAAATTGTTTCCTTCAGTAAATGCATTGCCTGGCATGGTATCGCAGCATAAAATCGATTGTTCTCCAATTTTTAACTCTGCATGTAATACCTTGTTTTCATATCCTGCAGGTAATTCCATTGGTGCTGTATCATATCTGTTGATTCCTAAAATTTCTGCATTGAAACAGGCTGCATAAAAATTCAATGCTTCTTCTGCATTGCCATTAAAGGTGATATAAGGTTTGATGTTCATGGTTAAATATTTCGACCAATAAAGGCCAAGTTTTTTAAAGTAAATATGATTGAGGTCAGTGTTTGATGTAAAATTAAGATTTAAATCATATGCTTTTTTAATTATTAATCGTAATATTGCGATAATAAATTATGGGAACAAGTAAATCAGAAGAATTTTCATTGAAGGATAATATCCTAGCAAAATATGCCAAAGCCCTTTCTCATCCTGCGCGTGTGGCAATTATCCGACTCATCATTCAAAAGCAGGCCTGCATCTGTGGTGAGTTGGTTGATGAATTGCCTTTATCGCAAAGTACCGTTTCACAGCATCTGAAGGAATTAAAAGAAGCGGGCTTAATTAAAGGAGAAATTTCAGGTCCGAAAACCTGCTATTGCATCGATGAAGAAGCATGGAATCAAGCATTGGAAAGAATCAATGAATTATTTGGCTCGTATGCTGAAAAGAAAAACAAATGTTGTTAATTTTAAACAAACAAAAACATGAAAACAGAAGAAGAATTAAAAGAATTGGTAAAGCAAAAATATAGTGAAATAGCTTTACAAGACAAAGAAATGAATCAATCATCTTGCTGTGGAGCGGGAGGTTGTTCAACAGAGGTTTATAATATCATGACAGATGATTACTCTGAAATAGAAGGTTACCATCAAGATGCAGATTTAGGCTTGGGTTGCGGATTACCTACTGCTTTTGCTCTAATGAAAGAAGGTGATACCGTTATTGATTTAGGTTCAGGAGCAGGAAATGATTGCTTTATCGCACGCAAAGAAGTAGGAGTTAATGGCAAAGTAATTGGCATTGATTTTACTCCTGCTATGATTGAATGAGCTCGAATCAATGCAGATACATTGGGTTATAACAATGTTGAGTTCAGACAAGGTGATATAGAGAAAATGCCAGTTGCTGCTAATACAGCAGATGTTATTGTGAGTAATTGTGTATTGAACTTGGTTCCAAACAAAGCTGCTGTAATCAAAGATATTTATAGGGTTTTAAAAACTGGTGCGCATTTTAGCATTTCTGATATTGTTCTAAAAGGAGATTTACCAGAGCAATTACAACATGATGCAGAAATGTATGCAGGTTGTGTTTCAGGTGCCATTCAAATGGATGAATACATAGGCTTAATTGAACAAGCTGGATTTAAAAATATCAAAATTCAAAAACAAAAAGCAATTGTAATTCCAAATGATATTCTAAGTAACTATATGAATGAAGAACAAATTACAGCTTTTAATACTGGATCAACAGGCATTTATAGCATAACTGTTTATGCTGAAAAACCAAAAGAAGCTTGTTGTGAGCCAGGTTCTGGTTGCTGCTAAAGTTTATTGAATTCTATTAATTATAAGGGTCTGTTGAAACTTTCAATAGACCCTTTTATATTTAAATCAGTATACTATCGAAACTTATAGTTTTTCACCATGCTGACTCCAATCCAGTCCTTCTAATTCTTCTTTTTCACTAACTCTTAATGGTGAAATAAAATTAGTTAACATCAATAAAAGATAAGTACCACCAAAACTGAAAATGCTTACAGCAATCATGGCGAAAAAGTGTACCAAAAACAATTTAGTTTCACCGAATAACAAACCATTGTTTACAACCAAAGGATTCACATTTCCATGCGCAAAAACGCCAGTTAACAACATTCCTACTATCCCTCCAACACCATGACAAGGAAACACATCTAAAGTATCATCAATTGAAGTACGAGTTCTCCATTCAACCATTAAATTACTAATGATACTGCTTACGATTCCAATAGTTAAAGAATGTGGAATGCTCACAAAACCTGCTGCAGGAGTAATAGCAACCAATCCAACAACAGCGCCTATGCAAGTTCCCATTGCACTTGGTTTTTTACCTCTAATAGCATCAAACATAATCCAAGTAAAAGCCGCCGCTGCCGATGCAGAAGTGGTAGTTGCCAATGCTGTTGCAGCTAAATTATTTGCTCCGAAAGCAGAGCCAGCATTAAAGCCAAACCAACCAAACCACAATAAGCCAGTTCCTAACATGACATAAGTAATTCGGGCAGGGGAGTGTTCAGTGCTTTTTCTTCCTTTTAAAAAGATTGCTCCAGCTAAAGCAGCCCAACCTGCACTCATGTGAACTACAGTTCCTCCTGCAAAATCTAAAACACCTAGTTTAGCTAAAATACCATCAGGATGCCAAGTTGCATGTGCTAAAGGTGAGTAGATGAAAATGCAAAACAGGACAATGAATAAAACATAAGAAGTAAATTTTATTCTTTCTGCAAATGCCCCTGTAATAAGCGCAGGAGCAATAATGGCAAACTTCAATTGGTAAAATGCAAACAGCAATAATGGGATTGTAGGTGCAAGTTTCCATGGAGCTCCATCAATTACACCATGCATCATGAAAAAGCTACTTGGGTCACCAATAATTCCACCAAAAGATTCTCCAAACGACAAACTAAAGCCAAATACAATCCAAAGAATAGTTATTACAGCCATGCTAATAAAACTTTGTAACATGGTGCTCAAAACATTCTTTTTACTCACCATTCCACCATAAAAAAATGCTAGACCTGGTGTCATAATTAAAACCAATCCAGTAGATGTAAGCATCCAAGCAGTATCAGCAAAACTTATTCCAGGATAAACTACAGGCGCATTAGGAATATTAAATGGGAAAAGACTAATGATTACAATGCCAATTAAAAAAAGGAAGGGGATAAGGGCTTTACTTTTTGTCATGAGGATGTTATTGAGCCCATAAAATACGCAATCTCATGATTTTAGAAAAATTGTATTTTATTTTTTACAATCCCAACTAAAACTTCGGCTCATAGCCATACTCAGTTTTAATTTCTTCAAGCGTTTTTCTTAATACTTTTACGCTCATTTTGATATCCTTTACTGGCCTATCATTTGCATCTTTCGATTGAATCACTATTTTATCAGTTACTTCCATTCCTTTCATGATAAATCCAAATACAGTGTAGTTTTTATTTAAGTGTGAAGTTTGTGTTGAACTTAAACTTATATAAAACTGAGAGCCACCAGAGGCTTTAAGTGGATTTACATCATCGCCATCTCTTGCTGCACCAACTGCACCTCTTATATGTTTTAATGAATCATTTAATTCTATTGGAATTGTATAATCTGGACCACCGAAGCCATCATTTGTTTTAATGGTGTCTTTGGTATTTGGATCTCCACCTTGGATTACAAAATTTCTTATGATTCTGTGGAATGTAGTGCTGTCGTAATAAGATTGTTTCGCTAATTTTAGAAAGTTTTCTCTGTGTTTAGGAGTTGATTTATACAACCACATATACATTTTCCCAAAAGAAGTTGTGATTTCAATAATCTCTTCTCCTGCCGGAGTTTCTTCAACCGGAGCGATATTTTCTTCTTTTTTACAAGCTGAAAATATGATTAAAAATGAAAGTAAAATAAATACCAGTTGTTTTTTCATATTTCAATATCCCATTTAATTTGATTCACTTCTTTTACGAATTTATCGTTTTCAAGGTAAATATATTTCACTATAAACCAAGCTGCGAATGCTCCCCCTGTATGCCATAAAAAGTGCGTACCAAAAGGGAATATTTCATAAGCATCTATTAATCTAAAAAACAAAGCCAAACTAAAGAAAAGTAATGAAAGCAATACCAATTTTACATTTCTCCAATTTTGCAGAAAAAGATAAATTAAAATTGGAAGTAAAATGCTTATCCCCAATAATAAATAATTGAGAGTGATGCTCAAATGATGATCGTGTTTGCCTGCATAATCCCAAATATAATATTGGCTTAAAAGCGATAGTGAAACAACAAGAATTGATAAAAATAATTTGTGAAATATCTTATTAAGAAAGTAAACACTACAAAAAATAATAATGATTGTAATAGGCAACCAATCCATTAAAAGATAATATTTCGAAACCCTGAAAGCATGATATATTGTACCTCCAATTCCACCAATAAGCATTAAGCTCATTGAAATAAAAATAAAACCAAATTGAAAAATCTCATTTTTGATTTTCCAAAGCCAATAAGCGCTAATAATAATGAATACAATTGCTGAAAGTGCATTCATTGGTTCCACAATAAAATTAGAAAAGTTGGTTTCGGAGTATATTGGTCCTCCATCCGGACCAAGTGCATCGTGAGAAATCGGCATGAAAAAAATTAGTTGCTTAGAGTACCTTTATATATTAACTGAAGTTTAATGTTATTTAAGCCGTTTGCTATGTTAAAATTCACTTTTTCATTAAAACTTTTTTCATCAACATTAATAAAAACATGTTCAACATGCGTATTTCTTTTAGATTTACCATATTGAATATTATAGTGAATATGTAATTTTAGGCCACCATTTTTGCTTTGCGACCTTGCATTTTTATAAACAACTAATTTGTATTCGGCAGTAATTGTAAGTTCATTATCGGAATAAATAGTTTGTTTTTCAGTTTCCTTTTCTAAAATCATTGGAATAGTCATACCTATACCGGTTCTGCTTTTACCATTAATTTTAACTTCTACGGGGTCACTAATTTTTAGTTTTACAAAACTAGCTTGCCCCGGATTAATGGCTTTGGATGAAAATCCGAATATCACTAAAAATGCAAATAACATTTTTGTTGCTGTGTGTTTCATAATTTCTATAAATATTTCAACTAAAGTAAGGAAAACTTTTGATTGAAAATAATTTGTGAGGAAAAACTCATTTACAATTACTAATATTGATTTAACTCAAATTTTAAACCAATATGAAAAACAACTTCGCATTCATTGCTTTAGGAGCATTTTTTACCTTAGGATTAGTAGCTATTTTAGCATTCAAACCAGCCCCTGCACCAGGCGCTTACGAGTACAAACAGTTTTCAACAATTGAATCAATTATTCCAGGTGGAATGGGTCGCTCGAGAATTATTTCAACAGACAAAGGCGGGCAAATGGTTGAAAAAGATTTATTGAACTTTTATAGTTTGGTAGGTATCAATTTTGGAAACATTTCAAATAATGATGCTTTAATTGTAAGTAAAATCAATGAGTACACTGAAGAAGGCTGGGAATTAACCAATGTTTCTACAGGATCCTCTACCAATCAATCAAATGGAAGTACAAGTGGTGGAATTTTTATCACCAGATACTTATTCAGAAAAGCTAAATAAGTTTTAAATTACTTGTAGGAGTTTGTCCTGCACCGATTGAAATCAGGTTCTTTTCTGATTTTTTTCATATTTTAATTTCTTAGTCAGCAATACTTTTGGTCACAATATTATGGGCTCTTCAGCAATTATTCTTTTAACCTTATGCGGAGTAATTTTCTCCGGAGGTGGTATTCTTTTATCTAAGGCATTAGCCAAAAATTCTAAAAATGCTCAAAAAGGAGAAACTTATGAGTGTGGAATTCCAACAACGGGTACCTCATGGATTCAATTTAATGTTGGCTATTATTTATTTGCTCTCATTTTTTTGGTGTTTGATGTTGAATTGGTTTTCCTTTATCCATGGGCTACTGTGGTTAAAGAAACCGGTTTACCTGCTTTAATTGAGATTCTCATTTTTATGATTGTATTGTTCATGGGACTTTTATACGCTTGGAGGAAAGGAGCATTAAAATGGATGTAAAACCTTTAGAATTTCCCGGTTCAGTTACTGAAACTGCCGATGGAGGAATATTATTAACCACTTTAGACGATGCCGTTAATTGGGCTAGAGCAAATTCGCTTTGGCCTTTGGTATTTGGTACGAGTTGTTGCGCTATCGAAATGATGTCGGCTGCAGATTCCAAATATGATTGGTCACGATTTGGTTTTGAAGTTGCAAGAGCTACACCTCGTCAAGCCGACTTAATAATTGTTGCTGGTACTATTGTCATGAAAATGGCTCCTGTACTTAAAAGGTTATACGACCAAATGGCTGATCCCAAGTACGTAATTGCAATGGGTGCTTGTACCATTTCTGGAGGCCCATTTTTTTATAATACTTATTCAGTTGTAAAAGGTGTAGACCATGTTATTCCTGTTGATGTTTATGTTCCTGGATGTCCTCCTCGACCAGAAGCATTGCTGCATGCCATGATTTCATTGCAAGAAAAAATTAAACATGAGCCTTATTTCAGAAAACCAAAACAACCATGAACAAAGAAGAACTAAAAGTTTTTTTAGCTAATCAGTTTCCTGAATTAGTATTTGATGAAACTCAAAAAATACTGTTTGTTCAAGTTGATGTGCTTCAGTTTAAAACTTTAATGCAAGAATTAAGAATAAATGCAGAATTAAACTTCGACTTTTTAACTTGTTTAACCTGTGTTGATTGGAAAGACCATTTTACCATGGTTTATTATCTTTTATCAAGAAATTTTAAACATGAACTTCAATTAAAAGTAAAACTCCCTGATAGAGATAATGTCGTGATTGAAACTGTTTCTGATATTTGGAAAACAGCTGAATTTCATGAAAGAGAGGTTTATGATTTATTTGGAGTAAAATTCGAAAATCATCCTGATTTAAGAAGATTGTTTCTTGATGAAAACTGGCCTGGTTATCCTTTAAGAAAGGATTATACCGACGAAAATATGATTGAATTATAAATTTCAAAACTGATTGAATAAAAATGAAATTACTCGGCGACGATGAAATCAGTGAAGATGGTGAATTCATCATCAATATGGGGCCTCAACATCCTTCAACACATGGGGTTCTGCATCTTAAAATTTGGCTGAATGGTGAAACTATTATAAAGGTTCAACCTAACTTAGGTTATATACATCGCTCAATCGAAAAAATGAGTGAAAGCTTGAGTTACAGAAACTTTATTTTTGCTACAAGTAGAATGGATTACCTTTCTGCCCATATCAATAATTTAGCTTGTGCTTTAACAGTTGAACAAGGTTTAGAAGTTGAAATTCCAGAAAGAGCTCAAGTTATCAGAATAATTTTATCTGAACTTACAAGATTGGCTTCTCATCAATTGTGGTGGGGTAGTACTGGCTTAGACTTAGGTGCTGTTTCTCCTTTCTTTTACGGAATGCGTGAAAGAGAAAGCATTTTAGAAATTATGGAAGAAACCTGCGGAGCTCGTTTAACGATGAATTTTATGGTTCCGGGTGGAATTATGGCTGATATTCATCCCGATTTCCAAAGAAAAACCAAAGCAATTTTAAGTCAGATTAAAACCAATATCAAAGAGTATGATGATTTACTTACAGGTAATGTCATATTTGAAGAAAGAACAAAAGGTGTTGGTATCATTTCAAAGGAAGATGCCATTTCATTTGGAATGAGTGGACCATGTGCAAGAGCTTCTGGTGTAAGTTGTGATATCAGAAAATGGTTCCCTTATTCAGGTTATGAAAAGGTTCAGTTTGAAGAAATTCTGGAAACCTCAGGCGATTGTTATGGCAGATATATGGTTCGAATGAGAGAGATGTTACAATCTGTTTCAATTATCGAACAATTAATCGATAATATACCTGAAGGAGAAATTCAAGCAAAAACCAAAAATGTCATCAAATTACCTAAAGGCGAATTCTATCAAAAAGTAGAAACTGCCAGAGGTGAATTAGGTGTTTATTTGGTAAGTGATGGCGCTGCAAGTCCTTATAGAATTAAGTACCGCTCGCCTAATTTCTCTAATTTATTTGCATTACCTCAAATGTCAAAAGGTGCTAAAATTGGAGATTTGGTAGCCATCATGTCGACATTAGATTTAATTATTCCTGATATAGATAGATAAAATCATGAATCATACAATACTTGCAATTTCATTGTCATCTATAGCAAATTCAATGCACCAAAGCTTACAAGCTTTATTGGGAGATGGATTTGCATTAACTGCCACAGAAATGCTCATACAAGGCCTTAGCCTGATAGTTTTTCTTGTTATTCTATGTTTCTACTTGGGTTGGATGGAAAGAAGGGTTGCTGCTTTCATGCAAATCCGTTTAGGTCCAAACAGAGTAGGTCCACAAGGCACATTACAGATTATTGCGGATACGATTAAATTGCTTTTAAAAGAAGGTTTAACTCCCAATAGTTCAGATAAATTTCTTTTCAATTTAGCTCCAATGATTATGGTAATAACTTCTTTTTTAGTTGTTGCTCCATTGGCTTTTTCTAAAGATTTTCAATTATGGGATATCAATATTGGTATTTTATATGTGTCAGCAGTTTCATCAATCTCGGTTATTGGAATTTTAATGGCAGGCTGGTCGAGTAACAATAAATACTCTCTTTTAGGTGCTATGAGAAGTGGAGCACAATTAGTGAGTTATGAGTTATCAATAGGTTTGTCATTGATATCAATTGTGATATTAACTGGAAGTCTTCAAATGTCTGATATTATCAATAGTCAATCGAATGGTTGGTGGTTGTTTAAAGGACATATTCCTGTAATCATTTCATTTGTTATTTTCATCATTGCCTCAACTGCCGAAATCAATAGAGCTCCTTTCGATTTAGCTGAAGCTGAACAAGAATTAACTGCTGGTTTCCATACTGAATATTCAGGTATGAAATTCGCTATGTTTTTATTGTCTGAATACATCAATTTGTTTATAGCATCTGCAATAGCTGCTACAATCTTTTTAGGTGGATGGATGCCATTACATTTAGGAAATTTTGAGGCATTTAATCATGTAATGGATTTTATACCGGGATTTGTTTGGTTCATGGGTAAAACCATGTTTATTATTTTTATCATTATGTGGTTTAGGTGGACATTCCCACGTTTACGTGTTGACCAACTATTGAACCTCGAATGGAAATACTTACTTCCAATAAGTATGATTAATACTATTTTCATTACCATTATTGCCATTTACGGCTGGCATTTTTAATACAGATAAATATGTTTATAAAAGAATATTTTTCAACTATTTATCGCTCAATAAAATCCTTGTTAACAGGGATGAAATTGACAGGATATTATTTTACTCATCTGAACAAAATTAAAACAGAAGAATATCCAGATAATAGAGCGACTTTAAAAATGGCTGATCGTTTTAGAGGTGAGGTTGTAATGCCCCACAACGAAAACAATGAGCACCGCTGCACTGGCTGTCAAGCTTGTGAAATTGCTTGTCCAAATGGTACTATCAAAATTATTACCAAACAGGAAATTCTTGCTGATGGTAAAAAGAAAAAACGTATTGACAGTTTCATCTACCACCATGATTTATGCACTTTGTGTAATTTATGTATTGTAGCTTGTCCTTCCGATGCAATTGTTATGGCTCAAACATTTGAACATGCAGTTTACGATAAGAAATTATTGAAGAAAATTTTGAATAATCCAGATTCTAAAATTATGGAGGGAGTTGAATAAGATGAGTAGTTCAAGTATTGTATTTTATATCCTTTGTTTGATGATTGGCTCTACAGCTTTTTTAGCAGTTACATCAACAAAAATTTTTAGAGCTGCAATTTATTTATTGTTTTCATTGATTGGCATTGCTGGTTTATATTTTTATATGGATCAAGAATTTATTGCAGCAGTTCAAATTATAGTTTACGTAGGTGGAATTATAGTTCTTTTGATTTTCTCAATTTTCTTAACACAAGATTCTGGTTCAGATATGCTAAAGCCTCAATTGTGGCGCTCAATTGCATCAGGTGGAGCAGTAATATTTGGCTTTTTGTTTACTTGGTTATGCATCAATGAATTTGCATTAGATTCAATAAAACCTGCGGGTAATTTAGGTACAACTAGAGAATTGGGTCAGAAATTATTAAGTACAGAAGCTGGTGGATATATTTTGCCATTTGAAATGATTGGACTTTTACTTCTAGCCGCAATGATTGGCTGTATTGTAATTGCAGTTAAAATTAAAAACGATTCACAAATGAATAAGGAGGCTACATTATGAGTACTGAACCGGGTTTATATCATATCTTAATTATTAGTAGTCTGGTTTTCTTTTTGGGGATTTATGGATTCCTAACAAGAAGAAATATGATTACCATGTTAATGTCGGCTGAATTGATGTTAAATAGTGCGAATATCAATTTTGTGGCATTTAATAAATACCTGCATCCAGAAAATGCTGATGGTATTTTCTTTAGTATTTTTATCATAACAATTGCTGCTGCCGAAGCTGCTGTGGCTATTGCAATCATTATTCATTTATATCGTCAGATTAAATCGATTGATGTAAATGATGCCAATAATTTAAAATAGGAGGAATTAGAAATGAATTTAATAACAGAAGTAATTTTAATTCCTGGTATTCCTTTAACCTTGTTTTTTATTTTAGGTCTTTTTGGAAAAAAATACCTTCAATCAATTTCAGGTTATCTTTCTTTATTGGGCATCTTATGTTCACTTTTTCTTAGTTTAGATTTGGCATTGTCTTTCAAAAGTTTAGCCCAAGGTTCTGGAGGAGTTCTTGCCTTTTCATTTGAATGGTTAAGTTTTACAGAAACCATGCACATCAATATGGGATTTCTTCTTGATCCTTTAAGTATAATGATGTTGTTAGTTGTCACTTTTGTTTCTTCAATGGTGCAATTGTACAGTTTGGGATATATGAAAGGAGAGGAGAGATTTGCTACTTATTATGCTTTTCTTTCATTGTTTACTTTCTCCATGTTAGGCTTGGTTTTATCATCTAATATTTTTCAGATTTATATGTTTTGGGAATTGGTTGGTGTTTCCTCATTTCTTTTAATTGGATATTATTTCAATAAAGATTCTGCAGTTGCTGCTTCGAAAAAAGCATTTATCGTAACAAGATTTGCAGATTTAGGCTTTTTGATTGGTATACTCATCTTATCATTTGAAACAGAATCACTAGATTTTTCAGTATTGATTTCAAGATTATCTGATACAAATTCTACCTATTACTTAAATGCATCTTCACCAGCATTTCTTGGTTTAAGCTCATTAAACTGGGGATTGATTTTGGTGTTCATGGGTGGAGCAGGTAAATCAGCTATGTTTCCATTACATATTTGGTTACCTGATGCCATGGAAGGACCTACACCTGTATCTGCATTAATTCATGCTGCCACAATGGTTGTTGCAGGTGTGTTTTTAGTAGGAAGATTGTTTCCGGTATTTGTGCTAAATGAATGGGTAATGAATATCATTACTTTCACTGGTGTATTTTCTGCCTTGTTTGCGGCTATTATAGCTTGCACACAAACCGATATTAAAAGAGTACTTGCTTATTCAACCATGTCGCAAATTGGATTTATGATGTTTGCATTGGGTGTTTCTGGATATGGTGGTGAAGCTGGATTAGGATTCTCTGCCTCATTCTTTCATTTGTTTACACATGCATTTTTTAAATCACTTTTATTCTTATCCGCAGGTACAATTATACATTTTGTTCACAGCAACGAAATGCTTGATATGGGTGGCTTAAGAAAGTACATGCCAATAACAAATGCTGTTTTTCTCTTGGCTTGTTTGGCAATTTCGGGTATTCCGCCATTTTCAGGATTTTTCAGTAAGGAAGAAATTTTATTGGCAGCCTATAATAAAAGTCTTCTTGTATATGGAATTGCCTTGTTTACTTCGGGTTTAACAGCTTTTTATATGTTTAGGTTGTACTTGATGATTTTCTGGAATAAAGAATCAGAAGTACACGATTTTCACCAT
The DNA here is from genome assembly GCA_027487625.1 of Bacteroidota bacterium. Taxonomy (GTDB): domain Bacteria; phylum Bacteroidota; class Bacteroidia; order UKL13-3; family UKL13-3; genus CAISCU01. Next base: position 1,932 of record JAIYDG010000048.1, on the reverse strand, counting down.
GCTGAAGGCACGTGGACTATGAAAATTCCATTGTTGTTATTGGCGATACCTGCTGTACTTTCAGGTTTCATTCCATTTGGAACTTATATTAGTTCTGATGGAATTCCTTTAGAAAATCATTTACATTTAATGTTCTCAATTGCACCGGTTTCATTTGCAATCATTGGAATTGCTTTGGCAATTATGATGTATAAAAATGAAAATGAATTGGCTGATAAAATGTCGACTTTATTTGGAAGATTTTATCAATCAGCCTTACATAAGTTCTATATTGATGAAGTGTATTTGTGGATGACCAAATCTGTCATTTTTAACTTAATTGGAAAACCTTCAGCCTGGTTTGATAAGAATATCATAGATGCTACGATGGTTCAATCGGCTGAACAAACCAATTCATTAGCAGGTAGATTAAGGTTCTTGCAATCAGGAAAACTGCAGGATTATATGATGTACTTCTTTGCTGCATTGTTGTTGTTATTTTTTCTTTTTGTTCTCTAATTAAAATTTTATGTCAAGTCCACTTATATTAATTAGTGTTTTCCCTTTTCTCATAGCATTGGCATTGTTGTTAATGCCCGGAGATAAAAACAGCAAGATTATATCCACCATTGGAGCTGCCATTCAATTGGCTTTGGTTTTATTTTTACTGCGTGATTTTATGTCGCTAAGAGCATCTGGTGTTAATGAACAGTTTTTATTTTTATACGATTATTCATGGTTTGCCAATTGGAATATTCATATAAGTTTAGGAATTGATGGCATGGCGATGACCATGTTATTAATGACTGCTTTCGTTGTTTTAGCAGGCTCTTTAATTTCATGGAATATGCAAAAACTGCCAAAGGAATTTTTCATCTTATTGAATTTATTAAGTGCAGGAGCTTATGGATTTTTTAGTTCTCTTGATTTATTCACCATGTTCTTCTTTTTAGAATTGGCTGTTGTTCCAAAGTTTCTATTGATAGGTATATGGGGTAGTGGTGAAAAAGAAAAAAGTGCATTTAAATTGGTATTGATGTTAATGGCTGGTTCTGCATTAATTTTAGTTGGAATGTTGTGGTTGTATTTACAAAACGGACATACATTCTCTATTGTTGAAATGGCAGCAAATCCACCAAGCAAAGAAATACAAATGTTGGTGTTTCCATTGTTGTTTGTTGGTTTTGGAGTTTTCACAGCTTTGTTTCCATTTCATACTTGGGTACCTGACGGACACTCTTCAGCACCAACAGCAGGTTCAATGTTTTTAGCAGGTATTTCAATGAAACTAGGTGCTTTCGGATGTTTAAGAGTTGCAACCTATTTATTGCCAGAAGCTGCTCAATCGTATTCATGGATAATCGTTGTATTGGCTAGTATTGCTATTATTTACGGAGCTTTTGCCACCTTAATGCAAACTGATTTAAAGTATATCAATGCTTATTCATCTATTAGTCATTGCGGTTTTATATTGCTTGGAATAGGCATGTTAACCAAAACTTCTATAACAGGCGCAATCATGCAAATGGTATCACACGGATTAATGACAGCCTTATTCTTTGGTGCGATAGGAGTTATTTATTCAAGAACACATACTAGAAAAGTAGAGGAAATGGGAGGATTATTAAAGTCAATGCCGTTTATTTCAAGTATCTTCATAATAGCAGGATTATGTTCTTTAGGATTACCTGGATTAAGCGGATTTGCTGCTGAAATGACCATTTTTGTAGGTTCTTGGCAACATGCAGATTTCTTTCATAGAATCTCTAGTGTATTGGCAATTTCTTCAATTGTGGTAACAGCTGTTTATATTTTAAGAGCTGTAGGTAAAGTTATCATGGGTCCAATTAAAAATGTAGATTATTTAAAGTTAGAGGATGCAAATCTTACAGATAAATTAGCTACTGGATTATTAACTTTTACTGTTTTGTTCATGGGGTTAGCACCATTTTG
>JAIYDG010000036.1 GCA_027487625.1 Bacteroidota bacterium | reverse complement strand
CGTCCATGGAGATCAGCACGCCGTTCTTGCGGCCGCCGATGTCGCCCTTGTGGGCTTCGTAGCCGTCAAAGATCGACGAGATCAGGCCCGAGCCACGGGTCAGGTTCATGAACTCATTGCTGAAGCCGATCAGGCCTGAAAGAAGTTGTTCTGATTTGAATTATGGAATCAAAGTCATTTTCTTCTTCATCTGAGGGTGGTAACTGTCGTCTTTTATTTCTTCTGGTAGCGTCATGACGAGGTGGTGAATAGCCTCGATCAAGAGGGGCTAATTGAAAACGAGGCTGCCTCGGGGGAGGAAGAGGTATGATGGTTCGTGCCACAAGCTTCACTCCTTTCTCTGTTGTCTTGAGATTGGGTGCTTCTGTTAATTCGTCTGTTTTGTCGTAATCATCTCGAATAAGACTGCCATCAAGCTGAGGGGCTCGTCTGAAGACAGAATGAATATTTCTTTTCCGTCGATTTCTTCTGTCTTGAAGATTTTTAATTGCCTGTTGAGTGCGAATCTGAACTCCTGAGAGAGTGGTTCCTGATTCAACATCTTCAACCGAATCATTGAAATCTGAAAATTTATCGTCGCTGCTAAATGTGAGAGTTGTTTCCGTCATGGTCTCAGTCAAGGTGTTTGTTCTTGAAAGACTAATAGCTGGCACGGACGAAAGACTAGCAGGTGTGAGTCGATTGCGTAGCTTCATCCGAGGAGGGATTTTCAAAAGGCCCCAGTCCTGGAAGTCAGTGGGCACTTTACGAAGGTCATTTGTTGTTTTGGCTTTGAGTTCATCCGGGTGTAAAGATTCTCCCATGAGGTTTCGAATGTCTTCAGGAAGCAAACTGAACAGCTCAGAGTAATTGTATGGCTTCAAATCATGGCCATTTACTGCAATGACACCTCCTGAAGAGGAGAAAAGAGGTCTTATGATAAACTTAGACTTCTTGATTTGAATGATTTCATACACGTTTCGAGTGTATTTGAGATTCTCCTTGTGTTGCCTGTCTCCTCTATTTAGTTTCAAAACTAGGTCCCCCACATGGAGTCCTTTTTCCTCGTTAAAGTTCTTGTTTTTCTCATCCAATTCCTCCTGAAGTAGTCTGTCATGTTCGGCCAGAATACGTTGCCATTTTTGTTTGTATTCTGTTCTCTCCAAAGGGCTTAATTCTTCTTCCAGTGGAGCTAATGGACTAGGAGGTGGTCGAGTACCATAATGAAGACTAAAGGGTGTGACTATTTCTTTGTTGTCTTTAATGAGCGGCCTGATGTGAGGATGGTTGGTGAGTGTCAAAGGTCGACTGTTTATCATCTCGACGACAGTAGTGTACATATCAAACACGGATTTTCTCTTGAATGTCTCCATCACAAGCTGAAGAGTTTCTCGCAAAATTTTGTTCATTCTTTCTGTTTTGTTTCCTTTGCTGTTGTAAGGTGTGATTGTCGAAACATTCTGAACACCTTTTCTTTTAAGAAAGAGGGCTACTTTCAGGTTAGAGCAAAGTCCTGTTGCGTTGTCAGAAACTATCTTCAGTGGAGCTGGCATGATACTAAAAATCTGTTTAAGACATGCTATTGTTGTTTCTGCCTTCACGTCCTGAACCAGATAGGAGATTAGAAGATTGGAATGAAGATCAACGATGTTGAGGGCCCCTTCATATTTCTTTCCCTTCCAAAGTGCTGAATCTTTTCTCCAAATAACATGGTCCATGTGCCATGTGTGGTTAGGTTCTGATGGAATAGGAATGCGGCCAAGAGGGATGTTTCTTTTGTTAACTGGCCGATGAAGGCGGCAAGATCGACAGCCCAAAGCAACAATTTTAGCAAAACCCTGGGTGGATCCTTGAGTCTTATATGTCAATGAGAAAAGACGAATAAGTGTGTTGATGCCATAATGACCTCCCATGATATGAAGTATTGACATAATTGTAAGAGTCATTTTGTGGCTGCAAACTATTCTAAGATTGCCGGGGGCATCGAAAGGCAATGATTTGTTTTTTCGTGTGCAGAGGATAGAATCATTCAGAAGACGGTATCTTTTGACTATCTTTTTCTTTAGTTCTCCCTTGGGAGTGGTACGAAGATGCATAATAATTGATTGTAATTTCTCGTCCTGGCTTTGATGTTTTGTGATGAAAGCAGGAGTTATCAGAACACGAGGAGAAACAGATGTGAATGATTTGCCGTGCTCAGCTGTCATTGTGAAGATATCCATGTCCTCGTCCTCACCTATATTGTCACTTTCTGCATCAGAATCTTTCTTTGTCTTTTTCTTTTTCCTAGGTGGCGCTGATGATTTCTGTTCTTTAGCCATTTCTTCAATATGTTGCAGGTCTTGCAAAACTTTATCAGCCAAAGGGTCAACGCAATCTCCCCCGTCTTCTTGCATTTGCACAAGTTTGGCGGCTAATGATCGAAGTCTTTTGACCTTAGTGGGTATTGATGATTTTTCAATAAAAACTATTTTCTTTCTCATTGCTTCAAGAATGTCTTGTGTTGTTAATACTAGGTTTGGGTTTTTTGTCCATTCTTCTGGCAAAACAATGTCTGATCTTTTGAGCTCCGGATACCTCAAGTGCCTATCTGAAAAAGCACAGCGATACGGAGGGTATAGTCTTGATAAGGCATCGGCTAAAGGTATATCCACCCCAGGGACATGAATAAGCGTCCACTTGAAGGGTAAGGAATAAAACCGATGTGAAAGCCGAGCCATTCTTGTGCTCTCCGGATTATTATAGCAGCTAAGAAGGGTTATTAAACTTTTCAAGTCTGTTTTGATAATGGCCTCAGGGCAATTGAAAAGATAATAATGATGTGTTTTACACCCTATCAAGACACCCATTGCTTCTCTTTCTAAAGAAGTGTGATGTAAGGATTCTGTTATTGAAAATCGCTTGGACCCATATCTAATAATTCGTCGGCGAATAATACCAAAGAACTCGTCTGGATCAGAATATTCTTGGTACAGGATAGACCCCGTCCCTGTAAGAGAGGAATCAGTCTCCATGTACACTGTTTTCTCAAAATCGATCAGATAAAGTTGTTCTGCATTTTTTATGGAAAGCTTAAGTTCCTGAAATGCTTTCATTTGCACCTCATCGAGGGTAAATGTTTGTTTGTCTGTCTTCCCTTTGAGAGCATCAAAAAGGGGTCCTGTGTTAAGATGATAGTTCTTGACAAAATGAGCCATGTATCCGGCAACACCCAACAAGGATTGCATTTCTTTCTTTGTTGTCGGGGGCTGAAGGGCATCAAAATAACTTCTCCTGTCCTCAGGAATGTCAAGTGTCTTACCGTCTTTGATGACATGTCCCAGAAACACAACTTCTTTCTTGAACATTTTCAGTTTGGGCAAGGAAATCAAGAAATTTCCCTTAAGCAGGTCTGTGAAGACTCTTTCAATGTCCTTAATGTGTGTTTCCTCATCATCGCTTGCAATCAAAAGATCATCAATGTGCTGGATGACACAATCCCTGGATTCTTTACTTAAACTCTTTTGGATGCACAAGGAGTAGAAACCGGGTAAAATAGCCAAACCATCAGGTGTTGATCGAAAAGCCCATGTGTGGTAAGGATATTTGGTTGAGTCTGGTGTTCGAAAAGCACAAATTTGTCTAAGATTATAAGCTGCAATAAGACTGCGATAAGCCTTGGTCATGTCAACGACAGTAAGGAATTTCTTTCCCTTTACCTTGGCGTACATGTGCTCAATTTTCTTAACCAGATGGCTGTCGATGTTCTTGAGTCTAGTTAATGAATTTATGCATCTCAAATCCAAGCAAAGCCTAAATTTCTTGTCTTCAAAGGCTATATGCTTGTTTTCACTGTTATGATGAGTTAACAGAATAGGAGTGTTGTATGGGCTATCAATCTGAACAATCTCATCTCTTGATATCAATTCATCTATCTTGTCATCTAACACTTTTGCCATTCGATCTGCAATGGGGTAAGGTTTAATGAAGACGGGTTGGTCTGTTGTCAAGTTGATGTCTACTTCGACGGGCTTTCCATCAATGTAGATAGGCCGACAGTCTGTCTTCCGAGTTGAGAAGAGATTAACGAACTTGTCCATGATGATTTCTATTTTCTTTTTGGAAGCATCAGAAATGT
>JAIYDG010000617.1 GCA_027487625.1 Bacteroidota bacterium | reverse complement strand
TTGCCAATTCAAAATCCGCAAAATCAAATCCTGGAGCAACAGTACAGCCTACCAAACTAAAGCCATTTTTTACTTCACATCTGGAGCCAAACCAAATCCTAGCAGGAATTACAGCATGTAAAACTTCTCCATTTTGAAGATTTCTACCCAATTTAATTTGGTTTAGAATTCCTTCTGAATCTATAGAATAAACTGTAAGTGTATCACCATCATAAAAATGCCAATGTTCTTCAGCTGCAATTCGATGAAGAGCCGAAAACTGTCCATTTTTCAATAAGAAATAAATATGGGTGCTTAAGTTTCTGTTACCACCAAATCCTGGAGGTAAATGTTCTTTTTTCAGACTAATTTTGCTTCTAAAATCTTCTTTAAAAGAACCTCCTTCAACATGTTGAAGGAGGTTTAGTTCTTTAATGTATTCTTCTGCGTTCACAAGCTTTTAATGAACATGATCATCACCAAATACTTCAGCTTTGTGCCCAAAATGATGAACAAAATCTCTCATTTCATCAGCCAATTCTTTGTTATTGGTAGCTCTTTCATAGGTATCACAAAGCGTTGCAAGCGTTTGAAACATGAATAAATTCATTTCATCTACTTTCATCTCTGATGTCCATAAATCGATTCTCATTGCATTTTGTTGTAAGCCATCATATAAGCTTAACATCATTGCTTTCGCAGGTTCTTTGCCTTCAAAGTCGGCATCATCGGCATCCCATTCAATATGAGCTGGCATATTGGTTTCATCTAAATGAACGTCTATTCTAATTTGAGATGTTTTTACAATTTCAGGAGTTTTTTTCTCTTGGTTATTTTCCATTTTAATCAAGTTGTTCTTTGAGTTCGGTAAGAAATTGCTTTAAGTTTAAAAGCTTATCGGTTATAGCAGATTTGTCTGCCAATTTGTTTTTAATTTTTAATTTTTCTTTGGCACCAGGTAAAGTATGTCCTTCAATTTTTACCAATTGATAAATTATTTTGATGGTTTCAATATCTTCTAAGCTAAATTTTCTAGTTCCTTTTGAGGTTTTTCGAGGACTAAGTTCATTAAATTCTTTCTCCCAAAACCGTATTAAGGATGGATTTAATTTTAATAAGTCAGAAACTTCACCAATTGTGAAATATAATTTTTCTATTTCGTCCTGATTGTTATTCAAAAGCAACAAATGGGTTTAGTCGAATGATTGACCTTCGCGGTTAGCAATCTCTCTGATGGCTTGGTATTCTTCTTCGGTTAAATCATTGAAGAAGTAATTAATAGGATTGATTTTGTTTTCTCCTTTTATAATCTCGTAGTGAACATGAGGTGCTGTAGAGGTTCCGGTGCTTCCTACATATCCAAGTAATTCTCCTCTTTGAATTTTTTGGCCAGGTCTTACTTTCATTTTACTCATGTGTGCATACAATGAACGGTAGCCAAATCCATGATTGATAATAACATGGTTGCCATATCCATTTCCGTTTTCAGCGGTTTCAATTTTACCATTACCTGTGGCGTATATTGGAGTTCCGTGAGGTGCCGTAAAATCAATGCCGGAATGGAATTTATGTGTTTTAAAAATGGGATGAATTCTATATCCAAATCCTGAAGCAATTCTTTTTAAATCTTTGTTTGATATTGGCTGAATTGCAGGAATGCTCGAAAGGAAAACAGTTTTATTTGCGGCTAATTTCCCTAATTCATCAAAAGATTTTGATTGAACATAAACCTTTGCTGCTAATTCATCAACTTTTTCGTTTAAGGCAATTAATTCATCAGAGCTCTCAAAACCATTTAGCATTTTATATTTTTCAATTCCTCCGGTCCCAGCTTTTCTAATGCTTATATCTATTGGATCTGCCTCAAATATTGCTCGGTATATATTAGCATCTCTATCTTGTAGTTCAGCTAAAACACCTCCAAGTTCTTCAATTTTTTTGTTTAATACTTTAATTTGTGCTTGATATTGTTCGTTTTCACGTTTTAAAGTCTTTTCTTTTGGAGAATCAATAAAACTATAAATTGCTAAAACCATTATTGCCCCAGCCACAACCGATGCCGATAGAAATCCGAAAACTCTAAAAACTACAGTCGTTAAACTCGTTCTTACTTTTTCGAAATCTAATTTATGTGGATTATAAAAGTACTTATTCTTCGCCATTTTCCCCCCGTTTTTTATTTCCCCAATATATTGTAGACAATTGGGGATGCAAAATTAAATATTTTTCTGCAAATTCAGGCCTGAAATTAATATTAAAATTAAAATATAAAGCAATGACTGCCAACGAAATACGTAAACAGTTCCTAGAATATTTTCAAAGTAAAGGTCACCAAATCGTTCCTTCAGCCCCAATTGTGGTTAAAAATGATCCTACTCTCATGTTTACAAATGCGGGTATGAATCAATTTAAAGATTGGTTTTTAGGAAACGAAGAACCAAAATATAAAAGGGTTGCTGATACTCAAAAATGTTTACGTGTTAGTGGGAAACATAATGATTTAGAAGAAGTTGGTGTTGATACTTATCATCATACCATGTTTGAAATGTTGGGTAATTGGAGTTTTGGAGATTATTTCAAAACAGAAGCTATTGAATGGGCATGGGATTTATTGACCAATGTTTACAAATTAGACAAAGACCGTTTGTATGTTACTGTTTTTGAAGGTGATGAAAATGAAGGTCTTGCTTTTGACCAAGAAGCTTTTGATGAATGGAAAAAGTGGATTGCTCCGGAGCGAATTTTAATGGGTAATAAAAAGGATAACTTTTGGGAAATGGGCGATACAGGTCCATGTGGTCCTTGTTCTGAAATTCATGTTGATTTGCGTTCAAATGCTGATAGAGCGGCTGTTGATGGTAGCACTTTGGTGAATAACGACCATCCTCAGGTGATTGAAATCTGGAACAATGTGTTTATGGAATTCAACAGAAAAGCTGATGGTAAATTAGAAAAACTACCAGCACAACATGTTGATACAGGAATGGGTTTCGAAAGATTAGTAAGAGCTATTGAAGGTAAATCTTCGAATTACGATACCGATGTTTTTGTTCCAAGCATTAAATTTATTGAGGCTCATAGCGGTATTGAATATAAATTCAGTGATTCAATTTCCGATATTTCAATGCGAGTAATTGCCGACCATATTAGAGCAATTTCTTTTTGTATTGCTGATGGTCAATTGCCTTCTAATAATGGTGCCGGTTATGTAATCAGACGAATTTTAAGAAGAGCTGTTAGATATGGATTTCAGTTTTTGAATTTTAAAGAGCCATTTTTATATAAACTGTTAGATGTTATTTCTGAAAGTTTTAAATTTACTTTCCCAGAATTATTTCAACAAAAAGATTTTGTTGCAAAAGTTATATTAGAAGAGGAAAATTCATTTCTTAGAACATTACAACATGGAATTAATAGATTAGAAATTGAGTTTTCATCGGATAAAAGAGTTACAGGAAGCGTAACTACGGGATGGATAGTTAGAGCAAATGAAATTTCTGAAGAATTTAGAAAAAGTAATTTAGAAAAAGGAAAATCTTTAAGTGGATTAGCTGCTTTTGAACTTTATGATACATATGGATTTCCAAAAGATTTAACGCAATTAATTGCGAAAGAATACGGTTATTCAGTTGATATGGAAGGTTTCTATATAGCGTTGGAAGAACAAAAAGCACGTTCAAGAAAAGCTACTGAAATCAATACAGACGATTGGCAAATTTTGTTGCCAGAAGAAGCTACTAAGTTTTTGGGTTATGATTTGCTTGAATCTGAAGTTAAAATCATGAAATTCAGAAAAGTAAAAGCAAAAGGAAAGGAATATTTCCAATTGGTATTTAATCAAACTCCATTTTATCCTGAAGGTGGCGGACAAGTTGGTGATACTGGATTTATCTCAAACGCAAATGAGAAAATTCAAATTACTAACACATTGAGAGAGAATAATATGATTATTCATTTGGTGGAAAGTATTCCTGCAAATCCGGAAGCCGTTTTTATAGCTGAAGTTGATTCTGAAAAGCGCTCTTTAACAGAAAATAATCACAGTGCAACTCACTTACTTCATGCTGCTTTACGTCAAGTTTTAGGTAAACATGTTGCCCAAAAAGGTTCATTGGTGAATTCAGAATATTTACGTTTCGACTTTTCTCATTTTTCAGCAATGACAAATGAAGAAATTAGCAAAGTGGAACAAATTGTAAATCAAAAAATTAGAGAAAATATTTCTTTAGATGAGAGACGTAATGTTCCAATAGCAGAAGCCGAAACAATGGGTGCGATGATGTTGTTTGGTGAAAAATATGGTGAATCTGTTCGTGTAATCACATTTGATGAAAAGTATTCTAGAGAATTATGTGGAGGAACTCATGTGAAATCAACGGGCAAAATTGGGATGTTTAAAATTACATCTGAATCAGCTGTAGCTGCAGGTGTTAGAAGGATTGAAGCCATTAGTTCATTAGCTAGTGAAAAGTATGTTTCCGATATGGAATCGAGCTTAAAAGGATTGAGAGAAGTTCTTAAAACTAAAGATTTGCAAAAAGCTCTGGAAGATTTGTTGAATGAAAAATCTGAGTTGCTTAAAAAGTTAGAAAACTTAGAAGCTGAAAAAACTCAAGTCATTAAATCACAATTGAAAAATAAAGTAAAGGCTGTAAATGGTTTTAACGTAATAGTTGAACAAATTGAACTTAATTCGGCAGATCAATTAAAGAATTTGTCATTTCAACTGAAGTCTGAAATACCTAATCTTTTTCTTGCTTTAGGAACAGTAATCAATCATAAACCATTTTTAAGCATCATTATAGACGAAGATTTAGTTAAAGCTAATGGTTTTCATGCTGGAAATCTGGTGAAAGAGGCTGCAAAAAATATCAAAGGTGGAGGAGGAGGTCAACCATTTTACGCAACTGCTGGTGGTTCAGATTTAGAAGGTTTATCTATTGCTTTACAGAGCATTAATGAAAAAATAACAGTTTAAGACGAAAAAGTGCAAGTAAAATTCGTGTAAATATTGCATTATTGTGCCGTGGTAGAAGAAATTTCGATTTTAGTAGCTGTCCTGTTAATATTAATTACATTTTTCTGGGTTCGAGGAAATGTAAGGTTAAGCGATAATTGCCCGAAATGTGGTAACAATAACCACGTTAAAAGGGTTTCAAGGAGTTTTTTTACAAGGTACTTATTCTTTATGTTTGGGGCTAGAAAATTAAGGTGTTCTAAATGCTGGAAGAATTACTTTCAACTTTGGGCAGTTGGTAAACCAGACCCAAAACCTACAGCTTCGGATTACTAATAATGAATATTTAGCTTTTTATAAATAAAGCTTAGCAGCCAGGCTGGACCAATTAGTAAAAATTGAATATCATCTAAAAAGGATGGTTTTTTGCCCTCTATTTTGTGCCCAATAAATTGTCCGATCCAGGCAATTGTAAATATTGAAAGAGCAATTTTCCAAACACTAATATTTGTATTTTGTAATTGCATTGAACCCCAAATGCAGACAAAATAAAACAGAAGTAACCCTAAAGCTATTTTCCAGGAAATTCTAAAATAAAATAGCATTGCACCAACCAAAACCAAATGCGCAAGACTCAAACTTTGGTATAACTTTACCTCATTTAGTAAACATACCAAACTAAAGAAAATACTTGGAACGCAAATCCAGTGAATGAGTTTATTGGTAGCGTTTTGATGACTAACTGCATATTCATCAAGCCATTGTTGAATGCTTTTCATCCAACTAATCTAGTAAAATTTTCTGAATCCAATTGCACTTCTTGCTTCTTTTAATGTAGCATCGGCACTTTCTTTGGCTTTTTCTGCTCCCAATTTGGCAACTTTACCTAGGTATTCTTCATTGGCTAAAATATCACTAATTTTTTCTCTGATTGGCGTCAAAAATGTAACCATATCTTCTGCCAATTGCTTTTTTAAATCTCCATAACGAATGTTACAATTGGCGTAGGCATCAACATAAAAATCTAAAGTTTCTTTTGTTGAGGCTACTTTTAGTAAATCAAATAAGTTTTGTACTGGCTGACTTGGAACTGAGTTTGCTTCAGTTGGAGTTACATCACTTACGGCTTTTGAAATCTTTTTTCTTAAAACATTAGGAGAATCGATCAAGTTAATTACATTGTTTTCTCCATCACTTTTACTCATTTTTCCGCCACCTTGTAATCCAGGAATTTTTACCAATTCACCACCATAGTTAAATGCTTGTGGTTCAGGAAAAAGTTCAATATCATACATTCTATTAAAACGGTTTCCAAAAGTTCTTGCCATTTCTAAATGTTGTTCTTGGTCTTTACCAACAGGAACTAAATGTGCACGATGTATAATAATATCAGCAGCCATTAAAACAGGGTAGGTGAGGAGACCAGCATTTATATTATCAGGTTGTGTTCTTACTTTCTCCTTAAACGAACTTACTCTTTCCAATTCTCCTTTGTATGCGTGCATATTCAATAGCAAATACAATTCTGGTATTTGAGGTAAATCACTTTGAATATATAAGGTGCATTTTTCAGGATCTAATCCACAAGCTAAATATTCTGCCAAAACTTGCTTTACACTATTATGTAAATCTTTTGGATTAGGATGTGTTGTTAACGAATGGTAATCAGCAATAAAGAAAAAACACGGATGTTCATTTTGCATGCTGATGAAATTTTTCACCGCACCCATATAATTGCCTAAATGAAGCATTCCTGTTGGCCTAATGCCACTAACCACTATTTGTTTTGAAGACATGAACTTAATTAGTTTTAGGATAAAAGCAATCCATTAATTAGATGGCTTACAATCTATTTTATTTATTATAAAGTCGAATTCATACTTACTAGAATCATAAGTAATATTTCCTTGCTCATCTATAGTTGCAGGAGCTGTTTTTAAAAGAATTTGATTATCTCTAAGTTTCCAAGTTTGATTCTCTTTAAATTCTTCTCCTTCTTGAGTGTAGGTATAAACACATTCAATAATACTGTCTTTTATTATTCCAGAAATAGTTCCCAACGCTGCATCTTTTTCCCATGGAATATAATTATACTCTCCAGTAACTAAGGTGTCTTGGATGTGAATTTTCAAAGAAGTACTATCTTCATTTTTCAAGCCATCAGTTAATAAAAAACAAAGTTTCTCATTTCTTTTGGTTTCAGCTTTTTGATTAGTTTTAGGTTCAGTATTTGAACATGAAACTAAAATAATTGAAATTATAAGTAAATATGTTATTCTCATAATGAACCTTGTTGACCTGCTAATAAAAACATAACTGCCATTCGAACTGCCACTCCATTTTCTACCTGATCTAAAATGATGCTGTGTTTGCTATCCGCTACATCACTCGTAATTTCAACTCCTCTGTTAATTGGTCCAGGGTGCATAATTACAATTTCCTTGTTTAAAGAATCCAATCTTTCTTTATCTAAACCATATAACATGCTGTATTCACGTAATGATGGAAAGTATTTTAAATCTTGTCTTTCAAGTTGAATTCTAAGCATATTGGCAACATCACACCAAGCAAGGGCTTTCATCAAATTTGTTTCTACTTTTACACCAAGTGATTCGATGTGTTTAGGAATCAAAGTACTTGGTCCGCAAACCATCACTTCAGCACCTAATTTTTGTAGGCAGAAGATATTTGATAAAGCAACTCTTGAATGAGTTATATCACCAACAATAACTACTTTTTTCCCTTTTACCGTACCCAATTTTTCTCTGATAGAAAAGGCATCCAATAAAGCTTGAGTTGGATGTTCATGAGTGCCATCACCAGCATTTATAATATTCGCTTTGATATGTTTTGAAAGGAAAACACATGCACCAGGAGCAGGATGTCTCATCACAACCATATCCACTTTCATTGCCAAGATATTGTTTACCGTATCGATTAAAGTTTCACCTTTTGAAACAGAAGATGAAGAGGCAGAGAAATTAACGATATCGGCACTTAATCTTTTCTGAGCCAGTTCAAAAGATATTCTTGTTCTCGTTGAATTTTCGAAAAAAATATTGGCAATTGTAACATCACGAAGCGAAGGAACCTTTTTGATTGGCCTATTGATAATGGATTTAAAATTATCTGCTGTCTCAAAAACCAAATTGATATCATCTGCATTGAGTTCCTTGATTCCCAGCAAATGTCTTTGAGAAAATTTCTTCATTTCTATTTTTATTCTTGGCCTAATAATCAGGGTTTTATTGGAAGTATTTGAACGATATCTTTTTTACCATGTTCTTTCCATTCCACTTTCACTTTGTCATGAGCTCTGGTATCAACTGTTAATCCAACATAATCAGCTTGAATTGGTAAATCTCTGCTGTATAGGCGGTCAATTAAAACCAGTAGTTCAACTCTACTCGGTCTTCCAAAATCGGTAATCGCATCTAAAGCAGAGCGAATAGTTCTTCCTGTAAAAAGCACATCATCAATTAACACAACTTGTTTATGACTCATACTGAAATTGATTTTTAGTTCAGAAGGTATGATGTGTTCATTTCCTCTTCTAAAATCATCGCGGTAAAAGGCTATATCAAGTTCTCCATACAAAACATCTTTTAAACCAGTAATTTCTTCTAATCTCGATTTAATTCTTCTCGAAAGAAAAATACCACGAGGCTGCATTCCAACCAAAGCTACATCGGCAAAACTACCATGTCTTTCAATAAGTTGATAACATAGTCTGTCTAGAGTCAATTGAAATTGTTTCTTTTCAAGAATTATACGTTCCTTCATAAAGTAATGCCTGTTATTTGGCTTGAAGTGTGCTTCAAATATCCGATATTTAGCTTAAAAATTGATTTATTTTTGCTGACTTAATTCCAAAATATAATCAAATTCATATTGAGTAAGGCTCATAACAGATAATCTGCCTTGTCTAACCAATCCAATATTCTGCAATTTTTCATCAGCTTTTATTTGTTCCAAAGTGATTGTTTTTTTTAGTTTTTTGAAGGGCTTCAAGTTCACAACCACCCAATTAGGGTCTTCAGTGGTGGGGTCTTGATAGGCTTCTTTAGAAACTTTTGCAATACCAACAATTTCTTTTCCTTCATTGCTATGATACCACATTACTAAATCACCTTTTTTCATTTCTCTAAGGTTGTTTCTGGCCTGATAATTTCTAACACCATCCCAAAAAGTTTCTTTGTCTTTTTCAAATTGTTCCCAACTATATTTAAAAGGTTCTGATTTTACCAACCAATGTTTCATCTTGATGTTATTTGCCGCAAATTACAACATTAATAGGCAAAAAAAATCCCGACCAATTGGCCGGGATTTTTTATTTTACATTAAGACTATTTACCTTCAAGTTTCGCTTTTAATTCAGCTAAACCATCAACGTCAGCAAATGTAGATTTCTCATTGCTATCGTTTAATTTCTTAGCAGCTTTAGTTGCTTTTTCTTTTTCGGTATCCTTACGTTTTTCATCTACTACTTTTTTCTCAGCTTCTTCTTCTCTCCACAATGCAGTATGAGAAACAACGATACGGCGATTTTCTTTATTGAATTCTGTTACTTTCACTTGAAGAACTTCATCTTCTTTCGCAGTTTTCTTATCTTCTTTTTGTAATTGTTTTAATGGAGCGTATCCTTCAACACCGTAAGGAAG
>JAIYDG010000605.1 GCA_027487625.1 Bacteroidota bacterium | reverse complement strand
CTTGTGTCTCCAGGTGGATCGGCGGTGTTGTTTGTTTCTTGTTGTCGTTCTTGTCCAGGTGGATCGGCGGTGTTGTTTGTTTCTTGCTGTCGTTCTTGTCCGATGATAGATGCTGTCTCCTTTTCTTGAGAGAGATCTCGATCATATCGTTCACAGGCCAGCAGTATGACTCGCAGATCAGGATCAGGTATATGAGGCTCTGATCCACACCATTGAGACATACGCTCGTTGAAGTGGAATTTAGCTTGGTAGAAATTAAAATGGCTCCATTGATAATAATCCTTGAAAAACTCAGTAGTATCCATGCCCAGCTCATCACTGTGAACGTCGCCACACGAATGGCAAACATTTTCATGCTGTTGAGGGCTGAGCCAAACATCTCTTTTGTGGCAGTGATTGCACCAGTAGGGCTCTTCGAGACGGAAGGTGTTGTTTCGATGATCTGCACTTGTGTGATTGACACTTGGACAGTCGGCACCTCTGTGATTACTGCTTGTGTGATTGGCACCTCTGTGATTACTGCTTGGGTAGTCGGAACTTGCGTGATAAACATGCTCTCTTCTTCCAGTGTCTCTTTTGAGAGCTGTGTCAATATTTCTGTCGAGATTTCCGTCGAGATTTCCGTCGAGCTTTTCAACGTAGTTGTCATTGTGTCGGGGGAGGTGGACATCTTTTTGGTTATGTGTTTGAAGTGTGTTTGTGTTTGTGTTTGTGTATGTGCTTGTACTTGTGCTTTTCGCTGTGCTAGTGCTTGTATTTGTGCTTGCACTTGCTGTTTGAAAGAGGGCGGAATAATCTGGGCGACAGAAAACATGCATAAAAAATTAGAGAGCGGCAGTTAGTTCGGTTTCTTTGTTCGCCCGTTTGGACATAGAGTATCCGACGTAGTGTACAAGGCCGTGGATGAGCGTGACGAGACCTGTGGCCTTAAAATCTTCAGTGACGATATAAGTAGCAATGGCCACCACGGCCAAATCGAGTCCATAGTCTGTATCTGTCCTCATTTATACAAGAGAGAGAGAATTCAGTCAACTGTTTCGGCGAAGAGGCGTTGAATGAGACAACAATCAGTCTACTATATCTGTGAATCTTGTTAAAAAAAGGAGCTTGATGATACATAAGAGATTAGAAAAATGCAGAGAGACACAAAAATAATTTAAAAGTATATGTATAAAACAAACATGCTGGGCGAAGACATTACAGTGATTGGAATTGCTTTGGGGTGTACGCTTGTATTATCTGTGTGTCTAGGCTATCTGATTTATCAGTGTTTGATTGCAAGACTGGTCGCGGACATCTCAATTTCAGGATATACCGATCCGCTTGTACCAGACGACAGCAGTAGATACAACTACCACAAATATCGGTCTCCTTACACCCGGATCGACGAAGAACAACAAGCAAAAAATGAACGAGGAGGATCAAGTGACACCGAGGATGGAAACGCTTGGTTTGGCTGTTTCGTCTAAAAGAGATGAGCGAGCTATGCGAGACGAACAAGCTGTACCAGAGAGAGACGCAAGCCGTCTAGACCCATCTATCTCTGAAGAAGCAGAGTCGCAAGAGTCGAGGATTTTTTTAAAGTGGGCGTGTTTGTTTGCCCCCGGCAGACGCATCCACAGCGACAGAGACTCGGAGATACGCTACCGAGTGGATTATCCCAACGAAGACATCTTTGATGTGATCATGGACACCATCCATTTTTACGAGCCGTCGCTAGAAGGACTGTGCAGCTGCAGAGAGGTCACCGAGTTTGGGAGAGACGGAAAGACGTGCACGCTCTATGCCTGCTGGAGTCCAATGGCCGTCGAGCCCAACCACATTGTGACAGATGCCATGCGCCAGTACTTTGAGACAGACGAGGCGTTTCAAGTGTTTGGCCACTGTGTGTTGTTTGCCATGCAGGACGATATCCCCATCGACTTTAACCTCCAACACTTTGAAAAACTCTTTTACGACTTTTAATCTTTTGTGACACTTTTTGCAAAAGCGCGAAAATCAATCTTTTCTTTATACGCTTTTTGCATTAAAGATATTTCTCTCTGTAGCACTTTCTCTCAGCTTTCGCTCAGCTTTCGCCCAGCTTTTCGCTCAAGCACATTATACTCTGAAAAAAAACGTCAAATCCATAAAAACAATTTTACTGCTTTTACAAAAAAAAAAGAAAAGAATGAATCGAGACAGACAAGACTTGCAAAACCTGCGCGACTTTGCGGTAAAGAGGATGCAGGACGCCAACATGGACTTTGATCCAACAGAAGTAGGAGCGGTCATCAACGACTACTACGAGTCCAGCAACCTGATCCGCGGCAACCACTTTGCCAGCGATGATGCGTTGTTCCACGCAGGGATCTCGTTCCGTGTTTCAGACGACGCAGGCGGTGCAAGATTCGGCATGCAAGTCGTGAAAGGCAGCGTCAACAAGAGCTTCGACGATGCAGAGCCAGTGGACATCAAAGACGACGGCGCAAACACGATCACGCATCGCCAAGATTACAACCCGAGAAAGTGTGCACACCGGCCGCTGCGAGAGTCGCACTTTTTCATCACGATTGACCCGCACATCACCTACCGCCGCGGAAAGACACCGGAATCATGGGAATATGTGGGCGACAACGAAGAGACGAGAAACAGGATGAGGGAGCTGTCGAATCTGCTGCAGTATCTGTTTGAGCATCCGGACGGGATTGCGACTTGGCTGGTGCCGGTGCAGTCACAGACATGGGGCGTGACCGTGGACAATCTGTTGCGCCAGCAGGGCCCGGGTGTGCTGCGGACATTTGGTGGAAACAAGGGGAAAATGAAAGAGGCGACACGGGACAAGATATCGCGCATTCGCAAGCGAGAGGATGCCGTGCGGTTGCTGGAGAAGGATTTTTATGCGTTTCGTATGCCGCAGACCTGCCAGGTGAATCAAGAGGAGGAGGAGGCCAAACTGCGAGATCCCGAGGGATGGATCCGGAAGCGCATCTACTCGCTGCAGTACGCCACGAAGCTGGGCGTGCGCAAAAGATACGAGCAGGATCATGTGCTGACGTACATGGCCAACACGCATGTGATCATCAAGCACTATGACCGGGTGCAGATTGACTTGCACAGTTTGCGGCTGGCGATCAATGCAGTGCTGGGCATGGGGGGAGACAAGGGCGTGTACATGCGATACTACCTGCGGGACAACACGCTCGTCCACGACTTTTTGATTGCGTACATTCAAAAGACAAAGCAAGAGATGGCGGCTGCGGCGCAGGAGGCGTATGATGAGCTCGACGTTGGCATGGACCTGGCGGACGTGGGCGTTCGCGACGTGGCCACGACAGAGGAGGATGAAGCACAATTGAGAGAGCAATATGAAGAGCCATACGTGCTGATCGGTAATTTTTTTATGTGCTTTTTGTGACACTTTTTTTTCTGTGGTTTCATCCTTTTAGCAAAAGGATACAAAAAGAAGTGTGAAAATCAAAACAAAAGCAGTAAAATGAAAAGTTTTATTCTAGTAGTTGCCTTCG
>JAIYDG010000585.1 GCA_027487625.1 Bacteroidota bacterium | reverse complement strand
TATCATTAAGTCTGGCAATATCGTCTTTATAACTCTCGATTGTGTGCTCATACGACTCATCAAGAGAGTTATAAGCTCGATTAATGCTTTGCATCTCTTTTTTGATCTTCATCATGCGCTTTTCATTCTTTTCCAGTTCACTTTGGGCATATTTTCTGACCTTTTCATGTCCCACAATTTCACGATCAAATGTTTCCTCCATCCCCCTCATACGTGCAACCATTCTTGCTCTATCTTCTCTTAACAGCCTTTCCTTATTCTCGAAGCTCATTTCCATCTGTGCCATTTTCTTTCTTAAACAGCGATTACTTTTTCTGAGAACTTCGATTTCATCTGCCTCATTAATCACAGCCTCATTTTTATACGGCAACACACTCAGAAACCACTTATTGAGGGTAACTTTGGAACGGAGACAACGATTGCTTTCATTTCTTAACAGTAACCTAATAACAAACATTCTCGCTTTCTTCAAATTTTAAGAATAAGTATCAGTCACACAGTTAGGATATACTGAATAAACCAAATTAACTAACCTCTCTGTCCAATCCTCCGGCGTCTTTCTTGCATAACTGCAAAACTGCGGGCGTGCGTGGAGGTCATTTTCATGTTGCAGGAGTGCAACGCCTTCCTTTGCTGGGTCAACCAGCCACACTCTTTCTCCACAGTATTCGAACTCGTCCTCGTCCTCATCTGAATCACAGACCCATTTCCCAACGCATCTTAAAGTTTCGATCACTGCAAAACAAAATAAAAACAATAAATTAAAAATACAACTAATCAGAAATAATTCAAATAAAGAAGGTGGCTTTCATTATTTACTTGTTCTAGAATC
This sequence comes from Bacteroidota bacterium, assembly GCA_027487625.1. Taxonomy (GTDB): domain Bacteria; phylum Bacteroidota; class Bacteroidia; order UKL13-3; family UKL13-3; genus CAISCU01. Next base: position 2,220 of record JAIYDG010000585.1, on the reverse strand, counting down.
CAAACACTGATTTATAACATCCTTGTCAAAGGGCATAAAATCAATTTTTAAATTTGCCCACTCATAAAGTTCATTTTCTTTCTCCTCCTGGCTTAAACAAATTGTTGATTCACAGTTTTCGTTTTCAACACCGATATTGGTTAGATTATTAACGCTTTGGCACTTTCGACGTCTCCGTCGACGTTTCTTTTCAAAAGCAATTGCCAAATTTTGACAACTTTTTGCTTTCTCATTATTCTTTTGAATACAATCAAGAAAACTAAATAAGTCCATTTTGACTCTATCAACATCAAAATCCACTTTACAACTAAAAAAGTTACAGGGGGGTGCAGGAAAATTTTAGGCGGAAAATACGTGCAGTGCATGTACGTACCATCATTTGCACTCTCTCGACCAAGTAGAGTTTCCTCACTCACACTGGCAACCACAGCCAGTATTTCTTCAGCAAGACTAAGGGCTTTTGAAGCAGCATCATAATCGTACACCAAGCCAGGGTACGATTCACGCACGTAAAAATGACCCTTGTCATAATGAAAATACCGGCTTCTGATGGACAGACATTCCTCAATATCCCATGAGGATGAGCCAATATTCTCAAACTGACGACAGAGATAGACAAGTTTAGAGAAAAGAGATGTGTCTTCGTATTCTTGGAATCTGTTCTGATGTAGAAGCGAGAGAAGAGACCTCCCGTCATGATAACAAATGTAATGAACAAAACATAAATCCAGCAAAGAACAAAGGCTTTTTAAACATTTTTCTACGCTTTGAGTGCAATAGAAAACACACTGGGGGAAACAATCACTTTTAAATAAACACATTGCAGCGTTCAAATCATCAAAACTTTGGATAAGAGTACACTCACAACGTCCAATGCCTTTTTCAAAATAAACTCCTTCAGGTTCGGGGGTTTCTTCTCGTTGGTGTTTGTATTTTGGATCATAGAGGGTTAACTCGACGTCACAATTGTCACAGACACAACTAGGGCCGCATTCAAAATCAACATTTTTTTCAAGATCCTCCTCTGTAGGGTCTTGATCATTGATTTTTAGGGGGGCTTTTGTGTCAAACAGGGTGCTGTCCTCAACTAAATTAGTTAATCCATCAATACCCTCTTCTCCGAAAGCATAACTTTTTAGATCATAGTCCCAGCACATATCGAGTAGGGTTTTGTCGTGGTAGGCTGGATAGTCAAGCTGAGTGTCTAAAACAACAATTTCCTCATAGATCCTTGTAAAACGGGTCTTCTGCAAGAATAAAGAGGGTAATTACTCTAACCCCTTGAATGAATAGTAGTTTGTTAGAAAATACTATAGCAAACTGTTTTCATTTAAGGAACGATTAGTTGAGTAATTACTGGCACTGTGACTTCTGAGCCCCACTCAGGGTTCTCGTTCTCAAACAACTCCTTGCAATAGAGATGCATGACAACCATCTCAACAAAAGACACATTCTTTTCGAGGTCATTGTCTCTGAAGATATTGAGATAACTTTTAGTATCCATCATTCTTTGAACAGAAAGCAACACTTTATTTGCAACAGTTTCAAACGTTTCACATAGGTGTTTTTCAAGAGACGATTCCATTTTTCACAAAAAGAAAAATTTAAAAACAAAAATTCACTACTTTTAGTAAATAAGATGTGAGAGATCGTTGCTAATGCGAACAAGAAATGAAAACTGAGAACTTTTATGACTTATGACCGTTAGCAACACATGTTCCCCTAAAAACACATTTCAGATCAACAACATTCTTTCTTGACGCGTTTTTACGCGCGTTTTTCCTCTTTTTCTTTCTCTTCCTCGCATGCAAGCTAAGATACTGTCTTCAAATGACAGTAAGCATTTGAGGACGCGCACGGGCAAACAACAGCTTTGGCTTTTCTTTTTCTGGCAGGCCTCTTCCTTTTTCCACCCTGTGGCTTTTTCTCTATCTTGCTAAGGATAGATTGAGTTTTCATCCATTTTTTAAGAATCATATCTATTTCATAAGAGGCCCTGTTATACCCCTGCCTTGCGGCTTCAAAAGCAGCACTGGTCTTTTCACAAAACCTAAGACCATCAAGAGTGGCCATTAGTCTTAAGCATCTTTGACGACGAATACTTATCTGATCTATTTGTCTCCATCTCACACTAGTCGAGTGTAAATTATGACCTTTCCTGAACTCAAGAATTTCATTCTTCAATATATTCCCCAAGGGGTTTTCATCAATGAGATTAAC
>JAIYDG010000388.1 GCA_027487625.1 Bacteroidota bacterium | reverse complement strand
TCTACCGAATTCTTTTCGGCGGACAGCCGATTGCTATACACGCCAAGAGAGGAATTCCTCTCACACAAAAGCAGTACCAATCATCCTCGCGTTGATTGGTACTGCTTTTTTTGTGGTAGCTTTTGTTAGTTAGCGCTGAATTTGCCCCCAAATTCAGCGCTAACCCTATTTTAAAATACACTTACCGCTGAATTTGCCCCCAAATTCAGCGGTAAGTAGCAAATGAAGCCTTAGAAAAAGGATTCTTTTAGTATCATCACTCCAACTCAAAACTGACCTTTACATTTCCTCCGCCATTGAGTGAACATCTTTTGACCAGAATGATGTGCTGGCAATAAAAACGGCCATCAATACAAATGCTTTACCAGCATATTTTATGGGTTGCTCTTTTGCACATTCATTACCGATTCCCTTTCTGAAAGGAATAAGTCAATACCAAATTCCACAAAAAGTCCTTGCTTCCTGGAATTCTTGTTTGGATGACTTTATTGATGGTAGACTTAAGGGTGATTGGGGCGGTTTTCATTTTAAGGCTAAAAGTAGAGGTAAAATAAACACCTTCCGGGCCGTATGCCTTTAGATAATAAACCTGTGGCGTTAGGCTCAGCAATAAATTTTTGACCAGATTGATGTCGGTAAAAGTGGTATTGAGCCCAATAAAATGAAGCGCTTGGGTGGTACCGATGTCAAAACCACGGCCATGCAAGTAGTACAGCCCCAGACTTGTACGTTTGGTAATCGAATAGGTTGGCGATAGCTCCCCCACCAAATAGCGTTCGGTAATGATCGACTCACCAATTGGAGGCAAAAATTTGCTTCTAAAATTCAAGCCGAGGTGAGTTCCCGCACCCATCTGGAATGTAGAGCTTGATACCAATTTGTACCTAAACCAGTACAATTGATACCAGGGTTTGCCCTCCAAGGAAAAAGTAAGCTCTGGATCAAAGCTGAACCTACCTTTTTGCCAAGACATATTGAATATCGCCGCTGGCTTCTCCAATGAAAAGCTGGGTATCAAGGAAATACCATTGTTGGTTACCCCAATCGAGCCGGATAAAACACTGCTGTGCTTTGTACTATCACTTGTCTGTGCAAACGACAAACAAGTCGTACCAAGGAAGCAAAAAAGCAGAATTGAAATTTGGGTTTTCATGTGCGTACTCCTTACTCCAGTTCAAAAGTGACCTTTACGTTTCCTGCACCCAATGCAGCAGCAAGACCTAAAGCATCATCAATCCGTCCAATCTTGGTGTAGGTGTATACTGTTGAAAAAGACTCGTAGAAGAGAACTAAGGTATTTGAGCCGTAAAGCATCAAGTCCCCTACCTGGATCGTCCCCGGGTTGGATGCATTTGCGGGTAAGTTGCTGGGTAAACGGAAATATTTTTCGTTGCTATTCAGCTCAATCATTTCTACCGTCATCGGCAACAGCTTTGTTAGCGCAGTTGCAGTAGCATTGTCTAAAAGTGTTGCGCTAAAGGTTTTTGCGCCAACTGTGATTTTTAATTTGTTACGCATGTCGCCGTTGTTATGGGTTTCAGTTTCTTCCGTGATTGGTTTAACATTTTTCGAACAGAATGATGTGCCTCCAACGAAAAATGCCATCAATGCAAAGGTTATACAAGCGTGTTTCATGGGTTGCTTTTTTGGTGCACAAAAATACCGCTACCTGCACTTTTACATCTAATGACAATCAAACCAATCATTAAGCAATTCAAACCATTTCAGCCCGAACTGCGGAAGGAACTTTTCCGGTTATGCGCTTGAAGTAGTTGTTGAAGTAGCTGGGATATTCAAAACCGAGGGAATAGGCCACCTCGGCAATGGTCCAGTCGGTGTGCAGCAGCAATGCCTTTGCTTCGGTAATGATGCGAGCGGATATGTGCTTGGAGGTCGGTTTCCCGGTGATCTCTTTTACCGAACGATTGAGGTGATTGACATGCACGGCCAAACCATTGGCAAAATCTTGCGGTGTTTTTAGGCATAGCGGTTTGTCAACCCTTTCAATGGGGAACTGCCGTTCCAATAATTCCAAAAAAACTTGGGTGATTCTGGAAGCTGCGTTTTGGTGTTGGTAATAATTTTCAGCGGGCTGTAACTTTAAGGCTTCATGAAGAATCAAATGGATGTAATTGCGCATCAGATCCGCTTTGTGCACATAATCAGACTGTTGCTCTTCAATCATCCGTTGAAAAATCACATTGAGAAAGGCACGTTGTTCGGTACTGATGTTTAAAACAGGTGTACCCCCAACCTTAAACAGCGGAGAGTGTTGTAGGCTTTCGGCGCGTTCAGACAGGTTCAAGAACTCTTCCGAAAAGAGACAAGTATAACCCACATACTCGCTGGAGATGGTTTCCCAGGAGTAGGGGATATGCGGGTTGCCAAAAAACAAAACCGTGCCCTCGGTTTCAAAACTCCGGTCGGCGTAATGAATGATGCTCTGGCCCGTAGTCAGGCAAATTTTATAAAAATCCTTTCTGCTGTAAATGCGGGTTGCGCTTCCATCACTTTCGATTTGGAAGACATTGAAGCCTTTTAATTTTAGTTCATTGTTGAATGGGGAAACGGAGCGGATGTTTTTGTTTTGCATGGGGTGAAGTTAAGGAAAT
>JAIYDG010000319.1 GCA_027487625.1 Bacteroidota bacterium | reverse complement strand
TTTCTTCAACAAGTATCCATGATTGCGGTAAATCAGAGTTTTGTTGAATCTTTCTTTAGTCCATTCTTGTGGTAGGATATGCTGGGGGATACAAGGTGTTTTGTTTATTTTTTCAAACAGTGTTCTTGAGACTCCACCATTTCCGATGTAGTTTGAGAAAGAGTAGGCTGCGTTCAGTTCACATTGGGTTAGAAGCAGGGGCAAGCTATGCTGGTTGAATTTGAAGTCTTCCGGGTTGCTTATAGTCCTTGCTCTCAATGTGTAGAGATCTCTTTTGGCCCAGTGGTTTACTGGCATGGTGTTGAGTTTCTTGATCAAATCCTTGGTTGTGATACTGCTTTCAGTTTCATGGTATCGTTTGCATTCTGCAATGTACATATCAGATCCTGAATATCTTTTCTGACTCGTCAAGTTGGGGTAGTCAAACTTGTGGTTTGACTTTGCTTCCATCATGTCGATCAACTGGAGGATTTGTTTCTCTTCTTCTTCGTTCGGAGCATCTGGACTTGGGCATCCATGCCTGTCAGTTGGTTTGAGTTTCATGAATAGTTTTGCTGCTTCCCATTGGCTCCAACTCTTCTTTCTTGACAGTCTCTCAATCAAGTCAGGTGTTGATTCTCTTCCTTTGGTGTTGATTTGTTGGCATAGTTGGTTCATGTATTTCAACAGTGGTGCGTTCAAATCCCCATGTTCAGACGTGTGGGCTGGTTTCATGTTGTGGAAGAGACCAGCTTCGGTCATCTGATCAAAGTGTCTTTTGATTTCGATGCAATCTTTCACCTCCCATTCTGGCATGTCAATTATGTCATTGACTAGGTCATAGAAATGGTCGGTATCTCGATAAACTCCTTGATCTAGTTGAAGAATCTCTCCTTGATAGTAGATGAATCGAGTTGCAAAAAGCTCTGGAAGCATCATGAGTACGTCCAGTTGTAGTTGGATTAGTTTCTTCATTCCAGGATCTTGGTTCGTGCTGAGTGCTCTTTCGGTTGTCTCCGTACGTGCTTTCAATTGCTTTTTGTCCTGATGGTTCCATTTTGGTTTCTTCAGCAAGTACATCAGTGATTCCAATGAGTTGATGAATAATTGGTTCTTCCATTCAGTGTGTTTGTAGATTCCTTGGACCATGTCTCGGGTGATTAGATCAATTTGCATGATCAGATCATGATAAACTTTTCCTTTGCATGGGCTTCCTTCAGGCATCCAAGTTTTATCTTTAACTCTTTCGACCATATCCTTGATGTTTTCCTTTTCTTCGATGGTCCATTGCTGATAAGGTTTCTTCAGGAGAGCGAGGAGATATCCGATGACAAGGGTGATGAACTTGAAGAAGTCATCCTCCACAGGTGGTTGCTGGGGTAGTTGGATCATCGTTGGGTTTCTTCGTCTGAACATGTTTTTCTCTTGCAGTTCTTCGAATCTTCTCATCATTTCCTTGGTTGAGTCTTCTTCACCTGGCACTCTGTTCCGATATGGTCTCTTCTTGCCCGTGGAGGCTGCCTTCAAGGAGTGGTCCTTGTATTCTAGTTTTCCTTGTTCGTTGAACTCCAGGCTTGGAGTTGGGACTTCATCCACAGGTGTTGATGTTTGGATGAATTTCTCGTAGTTTTGATGGAGTACGATTTTTTCAACTTCAGGCATCTTCTTTAGTTGCTCCACAGGATTTTCATGTCGATTTTCATAATCTCTTGAGAGGATGGAGAGGAACGGTGGGTCCATCTTGTCTATTTTCATTTTTGGAATAATTTTTAATTTTCTTTCTTGGATTATTTTCTTATCTTTTTAATCTTCCAAGCTGCCTAACTATTTTACCAAATATTTTGATTTCTTTATTGACCTGTTTCTGTAAAATTTTGATGGCTAAATGTAATTTTTACTGTTAAATTTTTGTGTTTTTGATTTCTGTTTTTAGTTGAGTCGAGCCAGGCATTCTTTGGCTTGGCTTTCGATTGAGTCAAAAAGCTTTTTGCATAGCAATTCAACTCCAACTGGGTTCAAGTGAACCTCATCTTTCTCATAGAGATTTTGGGTCATGCAAAATCCGTCTTGATCTCTAAAGAAATCAAAAGTCTTGGTAAATCTGAACATGCAGTCACGAGACATTCCACAATGCCTCATGCTCACATATTGTTTCATTTTTGAATCAACGTAATTAGCAAGATCTTCAATTTGGTAGTGAACCTTGGGTCTGGGTGGGATACCGCACAACATGAGAGGGCAATTTGAGTTGTCATGCCATCCAATCAATGTTCGAATGTTGGCCAAAAATCTGGCTGCCCCATTGTAGGCGTGGGTTTGGATATCATTACCCCCCATTAGAATGACGCTCATTTGTGGTTTGCCTTGACGGTAACCAAAAAAGTTGGTCTCGTACTCTTCCATAAATCTGTGGTCCAACATTCGACCAGGGACTGCATTTATCTTTTTCAATTCGAAAGACGGCAAAGGATTCTCATGACTTTCAATAATTGTTCCCATTGTTTGGGGAAAGTAGTGCCGTTCGGTGCCATAACTACATGCCCAGATAACAACCGGTAATTGGTTCATTTTTGCAAAGTATATTTTTCACTTCAATCTTGCTATAAAATAACCAATTGGCTTTTTGTAAGTGTCTAAAAACTGTGCAAATTCAATTTTGTTTTCTTCTGCGTAATTTTCACAAAGTTGCTTCAAACATTTACAGTCACTCAATGCGTCATGCGCATCAAAGAATGGAATGTTGAAATGGTGTGCCAAAGATGTCAATTTAAAATCTTTAATTTGATCTGCTTTCATGAACTTTCGGAAAGTTGGCAAGGGGTCATGCACAAATGTGATGTTGCCTGGAAAATTGAGTTTCTGCCTTTTATAATGAGTTAATAACACTTTTACATCAAAAGTGAAACCATTATAGCAAACAAGGTGAACATTTCCATTTAATTCCGAAATCCAATCAAAAAATTTGCGTAATACTTTCCGAATAGGGAGTGCATTTAATTTATTTCCGTTTTTAAATAATTCTTTATTTTTACTGTAAAGACCTGTTATCTGTGTGCAACTTAAAGGAATATTTTGTGAAGGCTTAATATACTCTGCAAAAACTTTACCTTCTTCGGTCACTGCCGCAATTTGCAATAAGACTTGTGCTTTAAGTCCTTCTGTTTCTACATCTACAAACACATATTTAGGACTTTCATTATCCATAAATAAAATATCTGAATGCAAAAATTCTTAAATTGATCTTACTTTTTCTTAGATTAGGTCCTTTTAATTTTGGAACTTCGTCTTTTTGGTTTTGATGTTTGATTTTCTTAACAGTTTTCTAGGCTCAGTTGCTCCCTCCAGGTCAGAATCCAGAATGACTGAAATTTCCTGCTGGAGGGTCTAATGTTACTTTCCCTCTCTTTAAAATGCATCAAAATGAACTCATTATCAGAATACCTGTGTACCTGTGTTTTTATTCTCTCTCTCTCTTTTGCATGACTTATGCATTTTCTCTACCTCAGTTTCTATTTCTATTTATGAACGCCGAATGCAATGGTATGTTTCTATTGACCATTGTCAGTTATGCCCCGCTTTCAGGTGATCAGTCTTACTAGCGCACATCCGAATGAAGCTTATTTTCTAACCCGGGAAAGGCATCTCTAAATTAAATCTCTTTTATTTCTATTTTATCTCTCTCTTTTTTAATTAACGCTAACCTAGAGTGCATACTCTGGTTTCGGTTTTTAACTCACTTTCCCATCTTCTCATGCGCATCTAATATTTGGGAATTACTGTCTTAAATTTCTGAATTTTGCTGTTAAATTTTGTGTACATTTCTTCTTTTTCTTTAAATAGCTTATCCGAATTGAGACATTAAAAAAATAATATTCCAATTCCTAAACTAATTTTCTAGACTGGCCAGTCTTAAATTGTTGTTCTTTTTAAATGTACTTCATATTTCCAAAATTGTAACTGTAATTATTTTCTGAATTTCTGTGTATTATTTTTGTATTTTCTGTAATTTTGTTTGTAATTTTATAAGTAAAATTGTCTGAAAAAAATTGGCGATAATTTCGCGAGAAAACTTGCATTTTCCCTTAAAATTATCGCGTTTCAAATGAGAATTTGAAAAAAACTAATTAATAAAAATTGTTAAAAAGTTTGGGGTGTTTTAGACCCCCAAGAAAATTTTTCAGGTCATTTAACTTATATTTTCAGGTAATATTTTTATGTCTATTTTTATTATTTTCTATCTGAACTGGTCACTTAATTTTTGTGACAATTATCTATTTTTGCAGAATTTATTTTTAAAGATATTTTTCTCATCTTTCATTGCAAACTATTCTCTCTACTTGAAGTGCTAAATTTTGAGCACTTTATTGTTTAATTGGCGTTCACTGAGGGAGGGCAAATTTTTATTGCTTTTTGATTTCTATTCTTCTATCTGGGCCAGATTTATTGGCTTTAATTTTCTAATCTTAGGAGTGGTCATCTACTTGCCACATTCATTTTAGTTGTATCTTCACATCTATTTGAGAAACAACATCTTTTTCAAAGCTTTCTTTGAACCAAAAATGAGCGAAAAGACTAGCTTCATCTTTTGCATCTTAATGGTAAGTAATTTTTCTTTTAATTCTTATTTTTATATTTTTCAATCTATTCTTTAAACTATTTTCTTTTTCCTGAAATATATTTTGCTGAAATTGCCTCTAAATGCAATTAACTTTCAATTTCCTGTAATGTTTAGCTATTTCCCAGCTTAAATTTCATTACTTTCATTTTCACTTTCTAGCTATTCGTGAAAATCAATCTGGTCTCATGCCAGTTTGACTTTGATTTCGAGACCGGGGGTCCGTTTTTCGAAGTTGCTAAACTGTTGTCAACAACCATGGCTCCTTCAGCATCACCTACCCCCAACAACCAAATTCGCTCCGATGAACCAACTGAGGCTTACCTCGATGGTCTCATTGAGATTGTCCATTTTCTAGTTTCAAATGGAACTGAAGAGGAGGGGGAGTTCGACCGGTTCGTTGAACTACTTGCAACTACCCTAAGACCGTTTCAAATCATCGCGGTGCCTATGCCAAATGAGGTGGAAGGGTTCAAACGAGAAATGACGGAGGGTGGCGGTGCGGAAGGCAACACACAAGACCCCTTCATTGTCCAAGTGGTATGTTAATTTGTTAATTTACCGGTCTAATTGTTTTAATTTCTTGTTTTACCGTGAAATTGCAGGTATGAAATCTGTAATTTTAGCATTCATTTTAGTTGAGTTAATTATGTCTAGCCAGACACAATCTTAGTCAAAAATTGGGGTGGCAAAATAGAATCTGGATTTCTATCTCCATTTGAAAAAAGAGAGATAGAAAGTGAAATTAATTTTGAACACGTGTGCCCAATGAATGCTTCTATCCAAACAATGAATGTTTATTTTTCAGACTGAAGTGGAAATGTGGCCGTTTGAAGAACTCCCATCAACAGAGGGGCCGTTCACAAATGACGTCACTTCTGAAGAATTTTCTTTGATTGAATTTTTTAAACCTTTATTTTATTTTCTTGGTATTCGAAATTGGGTTGCTATGGAAATGATGATTGTTATTATACTTGGTGGCTTGTTCCTACTATTTGCTATTATTCTGATTTATATCTTATTTATTTGTTGTAATCCTAGTCAGGAGGGGGGTCAAAATGAACCAGGGGAATTCCAACCATCGTCAAATGATATGACTGATTGTGTAGAAAATGCCAATAATACTGATATTGCAATTGGAATTGATACGCCCAAATTTCCAAATCTCGTTACTCTCAGGCCGAAAAAGGAA
>JAIYDG010000702.1 GCA_027487625.1 Bacteroidota bacterium | reverse complement strand
CCGCTGGTCTCGGTACCCGGCTTCGTCCCATCACCAACAGCATCCCCAAGGCATTGGTGCCCATCAAAGGCCACTCTTTATTGGAAATTGCCATTTTGCGCCTCAAGGCCGCGGGGTGCAGGGATATCATCGTGAACATCCACCATTTTGGCGAGCAGATCATCGATTTTTTACAAGCCAAAGACCATTTTGGGATCAACATTCAAATTTCGGATGAGAGGGATTTGCTGCTGGACACGGGGGGCGGACTCAAAAAAGCGGAGTGGTTCTTGAAGGAAGAACCCTTTTTGGTGACCAATGCCGATGCGCTGACCAATCTCGATCTGCGGCAATTGTACCAAACCCATTTGCAAAACGATGCCCTGGCTACCTTGGCAGTGCGGCAGCGGGAAAGTTCGCGGTATTTTTTATTCAACCCAACTGGCCAATTGTGTGGTTGGAGCAATGTAAAAACGGGGGAGACCCGATTGTCGCGCAATGAACCCGACTTAAAGCCCTGGTGCTTCAGTGGCATTCATGCAATCAGCCCGCAGATTTTTGATTTTTTCCCGGCGGAGGCCTCCGTTTTTTCCATCATTGATACTTACTTGAGTGCGGCAGCAAGCGAAAGGATTGTGGCGTATCCACACGATGGGGATATTTGGATGGATGTGGGGAAGATTCCGCAGTTGGAGTTGGCGGAGGGGGTTTTGGAAGCGGTGCTGCCGCGGTAGTTCAAGGCTCAATTTGGACGCGATAGGTTAACTCCATAATGGCTTTAAGACCGTAATGGCTTTTTCGGTCAAGTTTCCACGTAGGGCCTTCGGTCAGGATGGATGCGATCCGTTGATCGACTATGGGATGTATAGAGCTCTTGAATCGATAATTATAGATGCGACCATCTGGATTAAAAAATAACTGAATTTCACAAATGGACGAAGCTAGATCTCTATTGGTGAGATGTGGGGGGATTTCCAAGTTGTCGTGAATAAATTTAAGCGCTCCTAAACTCCCATTAGGAAAGCTGAAGCCACTTTGATAGAAATCAGTATAATAATGGCCAGGGTAAAACACTTCTGTACCTTTTGGATATCGTGTTGCGGGTTTAAAAATAAATTTAGCTAAAAAAACACGCGGTAGACTAAAGCCGTAATAATCTATTGGCGTCCAAGGGATAGACTGGAGTACAGATACAGTAGCCTTAGCAAACGCACTATCAGAACTTTGCAGGATTTGGAGAGAATCAATCAACCCACGGCTATTGAGCATGCCGTGCAACATGAATGAATCCTTTTCAGTATCTGGCTTTTTTTCCAGCCTGGCCTGAATTTTCAGGTCAGAAATAAGCCGTTGAGTCAAAGCTCTAACCTGGCCAGGGTAGTCTAAAAAATCACCTATCGCAGTTACTTCGTAAAACACATAGGGCTTTCGAGCAACGCCGATAAGCTTATAGAACCGTAAGGAGTCCAACGTTTGGTTACTCCAAAATAATTCAGCATAAATTCTGGCGTCAATTACATCGGCTTGATCCACATAACCATTGAGATGGGTAGATTCATTTCCGGGCAACCAACCTGTGGGCACCTGGGTTAAAGCTCCTAACAGTTGCTTTGCCAGTTGAGCATCACTACAGTTGATAATGCCATAGCCACTTACGTTGCCCATATAATCAATGCTTAAGTAAATTTGAGCACGAGAAATAGGGATTGTAGATACCTGAGTCCAATTGATTTTCGACCGCAAAAAATGGGCAAATGCTTCTTCAGTACAAGCTTTTTGCTCAGCCATATAGGCACTGCTCTTTTCACAGGTTGGCCAAATGGGGTAATTGAGTTCTTTGTTGGGGTAAGGATCGGTTTGAGCCAGGGAGATCAGGGCGTTTATAGAGAGTATTATGCTAAGGCTGGTTTTAAGCATGTACATGATTAAGTTTTTACTATGGTGATGCAAACCAACTGGCCTACGCCCACTTTTTATACCCCTCATACCGATAATACTTAGGCCTCGAATCGAGCCGCAAATGCAGCCAGGATACCCCCAAACCCGCCGTACTCAGCCACAGTGGTTGATCATTCAAACCCGCGCCATACAGTTCACCGACTGTTTTCCAAAATTCATCCTGCTGTGCTGCAGGGGCATGCCGTACAAATTGAGCGAGGTGTGCGTAACAACTTGCATCGCCAATCGGAGTAGGCACCAGCAAATGGGCGTCTTTGCCCAGGTTTAAAAAATCTACGACTGCTTTATCTGCTGAAAAATATTCCTGAAAAGCGCTTTGATCTGGAATGATGTGGCGCAAGGGGGCGCTGTTGATGACCACAAATTCAAAGGGGATACTGGTTTGAGTTTTGGTCATTGGCGCTACTTCCCAGTAGAAGGCTTCAAAAGGAATTTCGGTAAGGAGGGTGTTGAAGTAGCTGCGGAAAGGGGCAGAGTTTTGCCAATGTTCAATCACTTGGGCGAAGGATAGAGGCTTGTCTTTTTCATTGAATTGGAATTGGAGCGTTGTACTTGAATGATGATTTATTTTAGATGCTTGCCACATGTTTAAATATTCTATGGATTCAAGAATAAAGGTGTGGAGCGGCCAACGTGACAAGAATAGCAACGCGGACGACGCAGACGACGCGGACTCTTGCCGATTGGCTTACGCCTGCGGCGCAAGCATGAAACAAGAATAAGGCCATCATTTCTATTCGCCGCAGGCGAAAAAAAACTGCGAAAGTCCGCGTCGTCTGCGTCGTCCGCGTTGCTAATCATGTTGCTTTGGAAAATACTTTTATCCAATTTATTTCACACCACCCGGACGCAATTACCCCTCAATACCCCTCAATACCCCATCAACTTCTTCAACTTCTCCACAAACCTTCCCACTGGCAAAAACTGCTTTTCCAAAGAACTTGCAAACGGAATCGGCGTATCCAGCGCGGCCTCCCGCATCACGGGCGCATCCAGGTATTCGAATAAATGCTCAGAAATGTAGGCCGAGATTTCCCCACCAATGCCACCCACCAGGGTGTCTTCATGCAGGATGATCACTTTATTCGTTTTGCGCACACTCGTTTCGATGGTCTCATAATCCAGGGGGAGCAAAGTCCGCAAGTCGATGATTTCGGCGTCGATGCCCAGTTCGGCGATCACTTTTTGTGCCCACAGTACACCCATACCGTAGGTCACCACGGTCAAGGCTTTTCCTTCGCGTACAACCCTGGCTTTGCCAATTTCTACAGTATAATAGTCGTCGGGGATGGCCT
>JAIYDG010000265.1 GCA_027487625.1 Bacteroidota bacterium | reverse complement strand
CATACTTCGTTGGTTGAAGGCAGTTGGAATAGGTTCAAGAGCATATTCGGGACAATCAGGAGTGTAAGTCCCAGTCCTACCAGATAAATAGAGAAATAAAAAATGGTTTTTGCTGCTGCGCTCATATGATTAGGATTTTAGGTGACAAGGGGGACATAAGCACAGCCAGGTGATTGTTTTTCCAAATGTAAAAAATCACTATTGTCCGGTAAAATTAAAAACCAAAAGCAAACTTCCCTAATAAAATCAAAGGCTCCAGCAGATTTTAGGTTGCGTGCCATTTGAACGAGAACTTGTCTTTCAAAAGAGAAAGGTATACAGCATGAAATTAGCCCAAATAATAGGTTTGATTCATGACAGTTGAATTTTCAAGGTGTATTGAACACTATGATTGGCTTAAAGGCCACGTTGTATATAAGATATCATTTTTTTTGGTTCAAAAATACTCTCGCCTTTTGTATATCCGGGTGCGTAATACCAGCTTTTTCTAGTGCATTCAAGTCCTCCAAAAAAGTATCCTTGTACGTACCATAACCATAAGGTTCATCTTTCAGCTTTATGTAAATGATCTTAGCATCCTCCCATTTGCCTTGATAGAGCAATGCAAGGGCAAGGTTCGTATTGATCCATGTTTCTTGATCAGCTTTTTGCAAACCGGCACGCGCCGATTGCTCTGCATTTGTAAACTGCTGATCGAACAATTGAAACCATGCTAGACTACTATAATTCGAAGCAATTTGTTTTTTTACCTCGGGATTATCGGGAAATTCTTTTTCAATCTTAAAAAGGAGAGCTAAAATTTCTTCTTGCCTCAGCACTTTTTGGTGAGGATCTCTTTCTGACTCGTTGAGATCCATCACCAATTGTCTGAAAGGTTTTAATCTCTTGCCAAGACGGAAAGTAGTTTCATCAAAGCTCTCAAAAAAAGAAGTAAGTTTTTCAACATAAGGCTGATATAGGGCTACTTTTGGATGGGACGCCGGGAATATGGATATACGCTCAGTAGCATCCTGCATCAACTTGAGTCCTTCGTTTTTTAAGGCCATTTCACCAGAATCTTCAAGAAGTGCTTCATAAAATAACCCTACGTTGAGGTCTGTCATAACAACATCTAAATTGAATGCCATTGGGTTTTTATCAGCTAATTTCCTTCTGATCAGCAAAGTTTCTTCAAAGCATTTTTTTGCATTTATCACCTCATTTTGAGCCCTCAATAAATTAGCCAAATTATTCAAAGTTGCAGCCACATACTGCAAATAACCATCAGGATTTTTATCCGCTAATTCCCTTCTGATTAGCAAAGCTTCCTCATAGTCTTTTTTTGCACCTATTACCTCATTTTGATGACTTAATAAATCTGCTAAATTATTCAAGGTTGTGGCCACATCTGGCAAGTAAACATCGGGGTTTTTATCCGCTAATTTCCTCCTGATCAGCAAAGCTTCCTCGTAGTCCTTTTTTGCATCTATTAACTCATTTTGAGCGCTCAATAATAAACCCAAATTGTTCAAGTTTGTAGCTACATATGGAAGGTAGACATCAGGGTTTTTATCCGCTAACTTCCTATAAATCAGCAAAGCTTCCTCATAGTCCTTTTTTGCATCTGCTAATTCATTCAGATCACTCAATAATAAACCTAAATTATTCAAGGTCATGGCCACATCTGGCAGATAAGCTTCGGGATTTTTTTTCGCTAATTTCCTCCTGATCAGCAAAGCTTCCTCATAGCCCTTTTTTGCATCTATTAACTCATTTTGATCTTTCAATAATGCCCCAAAATTATTCAAAACTCCACTCACATAAGGCAGATAAACATCAGGGTTTTTATCGGCTAACTTCCTATAAATCAACAAAGCTTCCTCATAGTTTTTTCTTGCACCGGTTAGTTCATTTTGAGCACTCAATAAATTAGCTAAATTACTCAAGCTTGCAGCCACATCCGGCAAATAAACATCGGGGTTTTTATCCGCTAATTTCCTTCTAATCAACAAAGCTTCTTCATAGTTTTTTTTAGCACCAATTAACTCATCTTGATCACTCAATAATAATGCTAAATTATTCAAATTTGTAGCCATATATGGAAGATAAGTATCGGG
Source organism: Bacteroidota bacterium (assembly GCA_027487625.1). GTDB lineage: Bacteria > Bacteroidota > Bacteroidia > UKL13-3 > UKL13-3 > CAISCU01. The sequence goes on along the minus strand of JAIYDG010000265.1, from coordinate 8,117 downwards.
ATTTTTGTCCGCTAATTTCCTATAAACCAGCAAAGCCTCCTCATAGACCTTTTTTGCATCTATTAACTCATCTTGATTCATCAATAAAACCCCCAAATTATTTAAAATCATGGCCACATCCGGCACATGAACATCAGGGTTTTTATCTGCCAATTCCCTATAGATCAGCAAAGCTTCTTCATAATCTTTTTTTGCACCAGTTAACTCGTTTTGATCACTCAATAAATTAGCTAAATTATTCAAGATCATAGCCACATCCGAAAGATAAATCTCAGGGTTTTTCTCCGCTAATTTTCTCCTTATCAATAAAGCCTCCTCATAATCCTTTTTTGCCTCTATTAACTCATTTTGATCACTCAATAAAAGTCCCAAATTGTTCAGGACAGCTGCTTTTATAGTGAGATCTTTTGCTTGAGATAGTATCTTTTGGTAATATGCCTTAGCTTTTTGAAATTGATTTTGCGTTTGCATAAAATGCGCTACTTCATATATTGTTTTATTATTTGATTCATCAGCTTTAACCGCTAAATCAAAATAGGCCTCTGCTTTTTTATAAGCGCCATTGAAATTTGCAACTCGAGCGGCAAAAAGTGTGTTTTCAATAGTTTGGCGTAGGCTTTCCTGCCCTTTGGCTATTCTAGAGCGGCCTTTTGAAGACAGACTATCAGCAGCAATTAGGTTGGATTGTATGTTGCTTATATTCTTCGTGATCAGGTCATAATTAAGCAGACTAAGTACCTGATCAAAATCGCCTTTCCTGTAGGCTGCTTCTGCTTGAAGATAAAGAACGTCTGCATCATCCAGATTGATGGCCGCAAATTTTTGGGCGATTTCCTGTGCTGATTCTAAAGCTTTACTCCATTCTTTTTCTAAGGCAAAAATTGCTTGATCTTTGGTTTTTACCTCTAATTTAAAGTCTTCATTTACTAGTGCGATGAGTTTATCCAAACCCGTGTTTGTCTTCTCGATGGTGTTGATGCGATTTTTAAAGCGCAAAACTATTGCATCTCGTGCAATGCCATAATACAGCATTTGATTCTCAAGCAGTTCATCTGGAGGGCACATCACAATTTTGAATTTACTCAATCGTCCGATGACAACAGTACGTTCCAAGTCCGTCTTATTCACGATTTCCATATTGGCTTTTTCGGCAAACACTCGGGTGACGTTGTATGCAGGTTTATCTGAAAAAACCAGTGTGAATTTACCATTGATGTCGCTCCGAGTAGGGGTAGCTTGGGTTGCTTTAATGCTTACATTAGAAAGTAGTTCCACTTTACCCGTTTTTACTCTGCTGTTTTGGCGTACCACTTCTCCAGGCAAGGAGATGTCTTGCTGGGCGTAAATCAATTTAAACAAAAAAAAGAGAGTGGCTGTTAAGATCAGTTTTTGCATGATTTTGATTTTGAATTTTGATTAAAGGAGTTTTTCGAGCCGTTTGATCAATAAAGCAATTGAGGTCGGGTTCTGAAAAAACAAGTTAACCTGGGAGTGTAGTTTCAGAATTAGCAATGCGGAATTTTGCCTGTCCTGTTTTTTTTCAGATTGTTCTAAACAGGTAATGGTTTTTTCCAGGTTATCCAAATAAGCAACTGCGTCCTGCATATATTCTGCCAAAAACTGTGCATAAAGAATGCGCGATTCTATATTGCAGGATTCGGCATTTAAGGCCTGTTTATAATAATCTTGTGCTTTTTCTAGCGCCTGATTTTTTACTGCCGCATTTGCCGCCAGCCAACCGCCTTTGATAAATTGTTCCAGCATATGTAGGTTATAGACTTTCACAGAGTCAGCGTAAGCGATCAATTCATGTCCTTGAGCGATGAGTTTTTTGGCTGCTTCGATGTTTTTTTCCAATATCTGTAAATCCAATATTTTATAAACGTCTTCAATTCGTTTTTCTATAAAGGCGTTGTATGCAGCAATGTAAAGCGAGTCCGCATCGTCCAGGTTGACTTCAGCAAATCGTTCACTAAAAGACCGCATCTGTGCCAAGGCTTCCTCCTTATCTTTTTCAAGATAATAAAGGATGGAGGCTTTTTCGGTCAGCAATACTCGGTGCCGTTCGCGCAATTCCTGGATAAGTGCTTCTTTTTCTTCACTTTCTTTGTTCAATAGGGCAATCTTTTTTTCGTAGCTTTCTGTTATCGCTTCTACACCAATGTTGTAATATTTCACTTGGTTCTCAGCAAGCTCTCCTGCCTTACACATGACAATTTTTAGTGGCTCGTAGCGGCCTAAAATGGCAGCGTTTTCTAATTCTTTCTGATTGGCTACTTCAAAACCTTCCTTCGCTGCATAAATTTTTACTGCGCTTCCTCCACGATAATCAGAAAATAGTAGAGAAAACTTGCCATTCGCATCGCTCCGCTGCGGGGCAGATGGAGGCATTGAGCGAATGCTTACATTGGGAAGAAACACTACTTTCCCGGTTTTGTATTTGCTATTTTGTTCTACGACAATACCGGGTAATGCGATATCATGCTGGGCAGTTATCGTATTATACAAAAATAAAAAATAAAGTAAGTAGGAATTCAATCTCATTTTAAGTTACATTCATTACTTTTTCAAAAATGCTCGCGCTTTCTCAATACCTGGAAGAATAATGCCAGAGGCTTCAATTGTATTTAAATCCTCTAGAAACATATCTTTATAAATACCGTTATCATAGGGCATATTCTTAAGCTTATCATAGATGGCCTTCGCCTCTTCCCATTTACCTTGACAAAGCAGGGCAAGCGCAAGGGTAGAATTTATCAATACTTCTTGAGGGCTTTTTTGCAGACATATACGAGCCATTTTTTCGGCAGCCTCAAATTGTCTATCCAGCAACTGGTACCAAGATAATCTGCCATATTGAAAAGCCACATCCGGCATATGCATAAGCAGTTTTTCATCTGCTAATTTACTAAAAATTTGTAATGCTTCTTCGGAGAGCTTTATTGCTCGCTTAAAGTCGTGTTGATCGCTGAACAAATCGCCCAAATTATTTAATGTAGCAACTTCATAAAACAGATACTCGCCGTGATTTTTCTCCACAAATTTCCTGTAAATCTTCAAGGCTTCTTCGTAGTTTTTTTTTGCACTTTGTAAGTCACTTTGATCACTCAGGAGTACCCCTAAATTATATAAGGTCATAGCTACATCCGGCAAGTACTTATCAGGGTTTTTATTTGCTAATTTTCGTCTAATTTGCAATGCTTCTTCATAAGCTTTTTTTGCTCCTTCAAAATTTTCTTGAGCACTTAACAAATTACCAAAATTATTTAAGGTCAAAGCAAGGCCAGGAAGGTAACTGTCAGGGTTTTTATCTGCTAATTCTCGTCCAATTTGCAATGCTTCTTCATAAGCTTTTTTTGACTCTAATAATTTTTTTTGATCTTTTAATATAATGCCTAAATTAGTTAGGGTGTTCGCCAGTTCAGGCAGAAACCTTGATGGGTTTTTTTTCACTAATTCTCTCCAGATTTGCAAAGCTTCCTCATAGATTTGCTTTGCTATCAAAGAACCTTTTGGGTCTTTGAATGATAAACCCAGGTTATTTAAGGTACTAGCTACATCTGATGAATAAACATCAGGGTTTTTTTTTGCAATTTTTTTGTTGATGCTCAATGCTTCTTCAATGTTTTTTCTTGCTTCAAGAAATTCCTCTTGAACAATCAATAAACAACTCAAGCTGTTCAAAGTATTAGCTAGCTTAGGTAGATATTTATCAGGGTTTTTATCTGCTAATTTTCGCCTAATTATTAATGCTTCTTCGTAAGCCTTTTTTGCCCCTAAAAAATTATTTTGAGCACCTAATAAATTACCTAAATTATGTAAAATTTGACTAACTTCGGGTAGATATTTATCGGGGTTTTTGTCTGCTAATTTTCGCCTAATTATTAATGCTTCTTCATAAACGTTTTTTGCCCCTAAAAAATTATTTTGAGCACTTAATAAATTACCTAAATCATTCATATTGTTGACTGTATTTTGTATATAGATTTCAGGGTTTTTTTTCGATAATTTTTCCCAAATTCGAAAAGATTCTTCGTATTTTTTTTTTGCCTCTGGAAATTCATCATTCAATAATCTACCCAAGTTATTTAAAACATTAGCCATTAATGGTAGGTTAAAATTGGGTTTATTGTTTGCTAATTTTCTATGTATGTGCAAAGCTTCTTCATAAGCTTTTTTTGCTACTTCAAAATTGTCTTGATCACTTAACAAAATGCCTAAATTATTTAATATACCTGCTAGCTCAAGTAGATACTTCTCAGGGTTTTTCTGTGCAAATTTCCTCCAAATCTCTAATGCTTCTTCATAGTTTTTTTTTGCCTCTAAAAAATTATTTTGTTTACTTAATAAAACACCTAAATTATTTAATATATGAGCTAAATCGGGCGAATATGCATCAGGGTTTATTTCAGCTAACATTCTTTTTATGTGCAAAGCTTCTTCATAAGCCTTTTTTGCCCCTAAAAAGTCGTCCTGAGTATCTAATAATGTCCCTAAAAAATTCAAAGTCTCAGCTAAATCAGGCAAAAAGGCATCAGGGTTTTTTTCAGATAATTTTCGCCTGATCACTAATGCTTCTTCCAAGTGCATTTTTGCCTCTTTGAAAGCGTCACTAATAGTAAATATCTTACCTAAATTATGTAAAATCATAGCCATCTGAGGTAGATACAAATTGGAGCTTGTTTTGGTTAATTTTCTGTAAATTTGCAAAGCTTCTTCGTAGTTTTTTCTTGCGCCTAAAAAATCATTTTGATTAAAGAAGAGTGTACCTAGATTATTTAATGAAACAGCTATATCAGAGAGATAAATCTCATATGTCTCTTCTATTAGTTTTTTCCTAATTTGCAAAGCTTCTTCATGGTAGTTTTTTGCTTCTTTAAAATGTTTTTGATCATTTAATAAAGCTCCTATATTGTTCAAAGTAGTCGCAACCTCGGGTAAATATAAATCAGCGTTTTTCGCTGCTAATTTTCTTCTGATTTGTAAAGCTTTCTCATAATTTTTTATAGCCCCATAAAAATCATTTTGAGTACTTAATAAACCACCTAAATTGTGAAGGATTGAAGATTTACGGTAAAGGTCTTTTTCTTGAGAAAGTGTCTTAATATAATATGCTACTGCTTTTTGGAATTGATTTTGATCTTGCATAAATTTAGCTGCTTCAAATACGGCCTCATTATTTGACTCATCAGCCCTTACTACTAAGTCATAATAAGCCTCCGCTTTTTTATAAGCTCCATCAAACTTAGCAACTCGAGCGGCGAAAAGTGTGCTCTCAATTGTTTGCTGCAGGTTTTCCTTACCCCTAGCTATTTTTGATTGACCATCCGAAGTAAGATTATCGGCAGCGTTGAGGTTAGTTTGAATATTAAGCACATTTTTTGCAATTAGGTCATAATTGAGTAGGCCGAGCACTTGACCAAAATCACCTTTTTTGAACATTTCATCTGCTTGAAGATAAAGGGCATCTGCATCATCTAAATTGATAGCAGCAAATTTTCGGGCAATTTCCAGTGCAGATTCCAGTGCTTTACTCCATTCTTTTTCAAGAGCAAAAATTGCTTGATCTTTGGTTTTTATCTCCAATTTAAAGTCTTCATTAATTTCTGCGATGAGTTTATCCAAGCCATTACTAGTTTTTTCAATCGCGTTGATACGGTTTTTGAACCGCAAAACTATAGCATCTCGTGCAATGTTGTAGTACACCATTTGATTATTAACCAGTTCTTCTGAGGGGCACATTACAATTTTGAAAGTACTCAATCGCCCGATGACGGCAGCACGCTCCAGATCGGTTTTATTGACAACTTCCAGTTTGGCTTTTTCGGCAAATACTCGTGTGATATTGAAAGGTGGTTTGTCAGAAAAAATTAAGGAGAACTGACCACTTATGTCACTCCTAGTTGGAGTAGCTTGTGTTGCTTTGATGCTTACATTGGAGAGGTATTCAATCTTCCCAGTTTTTACTCGACTGTTTTGAAGCACAACTACACCAGGTAGTGTGAGGTCTAGTTGTGCGAATAATGCTTCAAATGATAAGATAAAAATCAAAAGTAGATTAATTCGTTTCATTTCTTTATGAATTTATGTAAGTCAACCTCCATGGGTTTTTGGGTATGCACCGGGATACTGTCTAACTCTTCTATTCTATACCATTTTTTGAAAAAACTAACTTTTTGAAATTTACGCTGTCGATTTTCGGGAATAAATAATTCAAAATAGCCATAGGGATCGGTAAAAGTCGCTATGTTATCGATACTAACCCGCACACTGTCCAGCCAGCTCTCTGTATCAAAATCCATTACCTTACCTGTAATACGATCAGTACCTTCTAATGCTACTTCCATATAGATGACTCCATTGGATTCTAGGAGGTATAGACTATCGGTGTGTGTAGCCCGGTAAGGTTGAGGATGCTCAATACGGAGAGATACTTTTTGTCCAACAAAGCCAATAGGTAGTTCTTTAAAAGTAGCTTCACCTTTTTCGTTGATGCTACAAGCCATCTCATTCGTGCGCAACCCCAACATGACCTGACCCTGGTTTTTTAGGATACGTTCATCTTTTCCTTTTTTGCCGTGTACAAATACAGTAATTGTAAAGGTTTCAGGCGCTTGTGTCCTGCCAAACAAATCACTTAAACTGATACCCGAAAATTCTGCAAGCCCTCCTAAAATCCCGATTACTACACCAAGGGAAATGACGTATTGCCACCATTTGAAAGGTTTTTTTCCGGGCTGGGGCGATTTTGGTTCATCTGACAGGTGATTGACCAGATTGAGGAGGCGGTTGGTAATCCTGTTGCGTTCCAGTGTTTCTTGCTCAAAAGATAAAACGCCCCTGGCCTGCGCGCTTTCTAGTGAATTATAGGAAGAAGCAATGCCTAGGACTTCTTTTTTTTGAGTCTTGGATAAGTCTAGAGCCAGTAAATATTCAATGGCTTTCTGGAGTTGGCCTTGGCTGATTAGATTGGAAAGAGTTTCTTCTGAATTAATTACGTTTTCTACAATCATTTTCAGATTGTTATTGTTTTTCAGGGTGCTTTCTCGCTCGGTATTTGGTTTTTTCACCAAGAAGTCTATACCTGATTGGTTCAAAATGATATCTCTCCCATCTTTCGTAATTCGTTTGACATTTATGTATCCTGTCTTTTGGAAGTATTGTATGTATTCATCAAGGTCATTTTGAATGTAAGGAATATCAGCAGTTTTTAATATCTCTTCCAGGGTTCCACTTCTATCTGGCTTGATTATTAATTCCTGGAAAATTGCTTTTACTTTGTCATCAAAGGTCATTGAAGCTTGCTGTAAGACAAGTTGTTTTTTCATTGTCTCCGCAAAAAGGATCGCTTTATCATAGTTTTCTTCCCAATCGCATATTGAATTTTTAGCTCGCTGTGGGCAATCTTTTTGATGCTCGAGCTTTTTAGCACTTAGTCCAGATATAATTAGCTCTAAGAAAAAAATCTTTTGAGAAGATAGAGGATACTCATTTGCCGCTCTTTGAATCTTATCCAAGGCAGTTTTATAATAGTCTGTACCCTCACTCGTCTCTATATAATCTATTAACTCATCTTCAACGAGCTTATTTGCCTTATATCCTATTTTATCTTTCTCTATCATTTTTAGCTAGGATTTCGTAAAGTGGAATAATTTATAATGTTCCAATAAATTTACAAAATGCTATGCATTCTTGCTAAAAGACTTTCGGTTTTTTTGAATCAACATTTAGCAACAAAACATTTAGCAATCGAGCTGCCATTCAAACAACGATGCGGAGCATTTAGTCTTTATAGTAAAAATACTCAAATCAGACAAAAAAATGAATAATTCTGTCTGAAACATTTTTTTAAACCAGGTTTCAGACAAAAAAATCAATTTTTCTGTCTGAAATCTAAAAATATCGTATTTTACCCAAAAAATAAGGCATGGACTATTTTATAGGACGCACCCAAGAAATAGAGTTACTGACAAAGGTTTTTAAAGAACAGCGTTCGAATTTTGTGGCGGTGTATGGTCGGCGGCGTATTGGCAAAACGGAACTCATTCGACATGTTTTGGGTGAACATACGGTGTTTCATTTAACGGGTATTGCCAATGTGACAACAGAGCAACAAT
>JAIYDG010000237.1 GCA_027487625.1 Bacteroidota bacterium | reverse complement strand
TTTCGAATTATTTTCATTCGATCAATTTGAAAAATTTTACTTCAATGTCTTGGCCTCTTAGAACAAATGCCTATGCTAACACCATTTCTCTCTTTGGTTCAAGGTTATTTGTTGGGGGTTATTTTACAAGTCTTGGAGGTTTTGAACGAACAAATCTTGCTGCTTTTAATACCAAAACTGGAGCATTGTTAAGTTGGAATCCTGGCACCAATGGAAGGGTTGAAGCCATGTGTAATGTAAAAGATTCTTTTATTTGGATTGGTGGTTATTTTACTGAGGTTAGTTCAGCAAGTAGGGGACGTTTGGCTTGTTTTGACAGATTTGGTTCATTAAACAATTATCTATTTAGTTTTGATAATTACGTTAAAGCAATATCCTTTAGTGGCGATTCTATTCTTTATGTTGGTGGAAACTTTTTTACTTGTAGTACTTTAAGCCCTTTTGTATCCAGCTCTGTAGTGGCACACAAAATTGCAGCCATAAATTTTAGAACAGCTAGGATTCAACCTTTTTGGAATCCTTCATCAAACAATGAAGTAAACAGTTTATTAGTTGATGGAAATATACTTTATGCAGGTGGTACATTTTCAGCAATTGGCGGACAACCTAGAGCACTTTTAGCTGCTATATCAAGAAGTACAGCTCTTGCTACAAGTTTTGATGCAGGTTTATCTTCATCGGGCTCTTCTGTAAATTCATTAATTAAATACAACAATGAAATTATAGTTGGAGGAGGTTTTACATATCAAATAAATGGTAGAATTGTACGGAATAATCTGGCATCATTTCAAGTATCAAATAGTGCTTTAACAAGTTTTGTAAACGATCCTGATTTATCTGTTTTTACACTTTCAATGGATCTAAATAAGATGTATTGTGGTGGTGAATTCAAAGTATTAGGAGGAAAAGCTAGGTCTAATCTAGGTGCTTTTTTAAGTAGTAATGGTGCAATATTGGATTTTAATTTAGGAGCTTCTAATGCATTTGGTAGTCAAAGTGTTTTTAATATTAGTTGGTTTGATAACAACTTATTTTTAGGCGGTACATTTACTAAAATTGGAGACTCCTCACGTCAGTATTTTGGGGTTATTGATATACAAAATCAAACAGTTTTGCCATTCTATCCTAGTCCTAATGGTATAATTTATTCTACTTATGTACACCAGGGATATTTATATATAGCGGGCCAATTTACCAATATTGGTGGGGCGGCAAGAAATCGTTTGGCAATCTTTAATTATCCTTCTTTTACTTCAACTACTATCAATCCTAATTTTAGTGGTTGGCCTTTAACATACTATCCAAGTTCTCCTAGTAAAATTTTAATAGGTGGAGGTTTTACAACTATAGCAAGTGTGAGTGCACCAAATTCGGCAGCATTTCAGTTACCAAGTTTTACAAGAATTATTGGAACTCCAACAGTTAACTCTTCTGTAAACAAGTACCTACTTAACAAAAATCATCTTTATGTTGCTGGGGGATTTACATTGATTAATGGATTGTCGAAGCCTTATTTTGCCCAACTTGATTCTTCAAGTTATTTACCTACTTCTTTTTCACCTTCTATAAATGGAAGTGTTTTTACCTTTGATGTTTCTGACGCTGGAAATATATATTTAGGAGGAGGCTTCACAACAATTGGAGGTCAAGCAAGAGATAAGTGTGGTTCAATTTCATCAACAAGTGGTATACCAAATTCATGGTATCCTGTCTTTTTTAATCCTGCGCCTAATACAGCTAGTGTTAGACAAATTTTATGTGTAGGGAATAAGGTAATTATTGGTGGAATATTTAATAATTTAAATGGATTACCAGTTTCTAACTTAGCTGTAGTTTATGGCTTTGATACTTCAGTTACAATTAATTCGATAACTGGAACCGGAACTGTTTGTGCAGGGAACAACCTTGTAGTTAATTATTCAGTAAGTAATCCTTATAGAGCAGGTAATCAATTTATATTAGAATTAGTTGATACACTTTTACCAAATAAAACTCCTATTGTTTTGTCAAGCCAAAATTCATCAGTTTCAGGCGTTTTTAACATTAACTTACCTAATAATTTGCCTACAAATAGAGCTTATTATGTTCAAATTCGAACTACTAATCCGGTAAGTATTTCGAAAAACTGGCCAAACATTATCAATACGATTTCATGTGTTCCAAATCAAGGTCCAACAAATCTTCAATTTAGCAATGTAACTGCAAATAGCGCAACATTAACATGGACAAGAGGAAATGGACAAAGATGCATTGTAATAGCAAAACAAGGGTCTATGGTAGATTCACTTCCTATTAATGGTTTAGAATACACTGCAAATTCTTCCTTTGGAACGGGTGCTTTACTAGGAACAGGTAATTATATTGTTTATAAAGGAACCGCCAATTCTGTAAACATAACAAACTTACTTTTGTCTTCAAACTATCATTTTGCTGTTATTGAATTCAATGGAAATAACTCAACAACTGCATATTTAAATTCGCAAGTTCTCTATGGGAACATGGTTTCATTACCAGTAAATTGGTTAAGCTTTGAAGCTAAAAGAATCAATTCTAATGAAGTACTTTTAAATTGGAAAACAGCTTCTGAAATTAACAATAGTCATTTCGAAATTCAAAGAAAATTTGAAGATGATTTTGATTGGAAAACTATTCATGTTTTAAAGGGAAGAGGAACAACTAATCAAACTTCTACCTATAGTTACAATGATTACTTAGACGACTTGTCGGCTGATGAATTGGTTTTATATTATAGATTAAAACAAGTTGATTATGATGGAAAATTTGATTTTAGTAAAACAATCAAAATTCTAAATGATAAAAACTTTGATGAAAGTATTAAAATTTTCCCAAATCCATTCGATGAAAGTTTCCAGTTTATAAACAAAGAAAATTCCATAATTTCATATAGAATTTATTCAGTTAATGGGAAAAAATTGAAAAATGGAACCTTAAATGGGAGTCAAATTGAAACCATAGATTGTGCTGATTTAGAACCGGGTTTGTATGTTTTGGAATTAGACACTCTAAAGGATCTAATCAGACAAAAAATATTTAAGAAATAGATTCTATTTCGATTTACTCATGAAGTTTAATAGTTTGGGTTTTCTTTTTTGATAATAATTTATTAAGAATATAGGCATGTTTGCCAGTAAATTATATTAGTAAAATTTTAAATATTTTAAAATTGATTTATGAATTGTATTAAGGTAAAATGTATTAAAAATAAAATCCAGTTTTTAATGAAATTTCCGAAAATACCAAAAGGATTACATTATTGTAATAGATAAAAATGATTGAATAACTATACCACTAAAACAGTTGCGAACCAAAGGTTCGCAACTGTTTTAGTGGTATAGTTAAGTAATTAGGACTGCTTGTGGTTATCGGCAGTGATAATCTAAACAAGAGTCAAGTCGTCACTTGAAAGTCTAATTTTAGGTTTGTCTAATTGACGTATTGCTTCTTTTATTTTGATTTGGTCTTCTTTTGTAAGATAAACAGGAACTAGCTTTTTTATTTCAACATTCAATAACCTATTTATGATTATTAAATCTTTCAGAGTAAATGGTTTGATTCCGTTAATAAGTTCTGACATATGTGATTTGCTTTTATGTCCTAAAAGTAATGCTAAATCTTCTTGATTTAAATCTAATTCTTTAAGTCTTTTTCTTATTTCTTGTTTTCTTTTATCAATAAATATTCTTTCTGTTTCTGCTATGCGTTCAGATTTGTCACTTTCCAAAATCTTTTCGTTTGTAACACTTTCTACATTGTTCCATTCAGAATTTTCGTATTGTTCAATTAAGTCACGAAGTTTTTGTCTCAAAGTTTTAAAATGAGCGTTTTCTTTTGATAGCAATCTTAGTTTTCTGTCAGCTATCAATGCTCTTTCATAGTCCAATTCATTTGTGATTGAACCATTTTCAACTAATTTTCCTATGTCAAAATGTGTTTTCATTTTATTTATAATTTGTCTTATATCTGATTATAATTTATGTTCTTTTTTGTTGTTTTAAATTTATTATTAACTTATTTGGCTTGGCGTTCGAGTGGAAAAATCCCGAATAATTTACGCCTAATAAATGTCAGTCCTTACTCTATATAGTCGTTACTTCTTAACCATTTTTCAATTGTGTTTTTGTTATTTTTAAAGGTAGTTTCATATTCTTTGTGTGTTCCAACCCAAATAATCGTTGCTTCTCCATTTTCGTCAATTTCAATCATTACTAAAGTTCGATGAATATTTATGTCAAAAAAATAAAATCCATCATTATGAACACAATCAGCGTCTTTTCTAATGTTATAAATGTTTTGTTTGTCCGGTTCAAATCCTTCTAAATCAGATATTAATTCGTCAATTGCTTTACAGAGCTTCTTATTTCCTATGTTTTTCTTCTTTACTTTTAAAATCTTACTTTTCCCTAATATTCTCATAGCACGTGCAAAAATATAATAAGTTCGGAAATAAACCGAACTTTTGGGTTAGATTTTTTTAACCAAGTCGAAAAAGTCAATTCCTTTTTTCTGTGGGTCTGTTTGACTTTCTAAAAATGTTTAAGACAGTTCTTATTGTTACTTCTAACTCATTTGTTTCCAATAATATAATACCTAAAGACATTTAGAATTAAGCATAATGAAACATCAAGGTTCTTTAAAATGATTAAATCCTAAAAATATATTGAACGATGTTTACTAGTAAAGAAACGGATATTCGTTAATCTGATTTGCAATTTCAAATGGCATTTTAAAATTATCTATAATATTTGCCTGCTTTCATTAAAACCGGAAAATGAACTTTTTTCTTTGTTTCATGTGGCCATATTGCTTCAAGTTTTGATTTGATTAAATCAATTGGATTGGCTCTATGATTTCTAATAAACTTTTGTGTGGCCGACCAAGTGTTTAAATATCCGATGTATTGGTCATAAGTATATTCAAGTTCTAGTTTTACTATAGGTTTTTCTATTTCCCCAAAAGGAAATGGAACATTTTCATAAGCTTCATCTATATATCTTCTTTCAGGTTCCCAATAGCCATCTAAAATATTTCTATAAAAATGATTGATGATAGGGTCACATTCTGTATCGATTGTATGAAACCCATATCCAACTAAAATAATTATTCCACCTGGTTTTAAAACACGTTTAACTTCATCGTAAAATGCAGTAAAATCAAACCAATGAATAGCTTGACCAACAATTACTAAATCACAACTTTCTGAGGCCAATGAACATGCCTCTGCTGATTCTACTTTATAGGTAATATTGTCTTTTTTAATGGCATGTTCCAATTGTTTTTCACTGATATCAGAAGCAAATACTTGCTCAAAAATTTCAGAAAGCT
>JAIYDG010000266.1 GCA_027487625.1 Bacteroidota bacterium | reverse complement strand
TGATTGTTGAATACAGGCTTACGGATCATGGGATGTCCATAAAGGATTTGATTTATCATATTGTAGAGTGGGGGCTTAAACATAGGGATAGGGTTTTTGGGAAGTAGTGGTTTGTGTATATTTATTTATTCGGCTGGTCAGCGATGATTTGGGAAATCTGCTCTTCGGACGTTTTCAGATATTTGGCAATCGTTTTCGCCGGAACTCCGTCTTTGTGCATTTCCAAAATCACTTCAACTCTTTCTTCTTCTTTTGCCTTTTTTATGATTTCTTTCGCTTCTATTTCTATCGTGTGATTCCGACTGGCAATGCTCATCAGGTGTCGCAAATACTTGTCATAGGCAACCCGCTCCTTTTCTGGGAGTTTCATGGCATCCAATTTCTCATTGGCTTCTTTCAAACCTTTGGCTGAAAAACTTGGTTTGATTTCTGCGTTCTTCAAAAAATAAATCCACTCGTCTAACCTATCGTTGATCCGATTTCTGAATTGACCAGTTTTGATTACCCAATATTCTGGATAAATCTCATGGACGCTATTTTTTTGATAGACTTCAATCTGCTTGTCTGAAAGCCCAAGAATATCCCCTTTATGGATGCCTTTAAAAACGGTAGTGCCGTGATAAACATAATCCTTCCCTTGCCCTAAATCAAAGTAGGCAATGGTGATGGAGATGACCTTTTTTACTTGAGCGTAGGCGGAGCCCTCCTTGATGTGTTCGGTGATGGCTTTAGATGCCCCGAAAAGCATCCGATGGAAGTAATCGTATTCCTGGGTGTTTTGGACTTCGATAATGACCAATTCTCCTTTCTCGTTTTCTACAAGGATGTCCACTCGGTTGAACTTATCATCGTCCGTTTCCTTATTGCTTTCGCTATCGAGAATTTGTTTGATTCGTACTTCATCGCTGAGCAATTCAGAAAGGAAGCCTTCCAGAATGGCGAAGTTGGCTTTGTGACGAAGCATTTTCTTCATCGCCCAGTCGAAACGAACCAATTTTTTGGCCATTGCGGTTATTTTTTTAACAAAGATAAGATGTTTTAGTGTGGGGAAGTGGGAATTTTTTGTGTTGGGATTTGAATCTTAGCGAACGTTACGCTCCCCAAAAATGCGACGTTTAGGAAGCATTTTTGATAAGCGATTATTCTCGGTTTATTATGGCTTAATTTGCTTTTTTAGCGCTGTAGAAGGTTAATCGCCAATCCTTAAAAATCCTTTGTTCATTTTATCCATTTCATCAAATTCTGTTTCAAGAACTTCTTGGCAAATCAATACAAAATCTCGGAAAAACTCCTCCGCAACCAAAATCGTCCTTCCTTGAGAATTCTTGTCAAAATTCTTAGCTCCATGTTTTACTTCTGATAAAGCAATTTTAGATTTTGGTAAAAAGGTATGTGCAAATCCATTTCTTAATTCATTTTTAAGATCAATTGATTGATACCTTTCATCAACTTCAATTAACATTTCATAACCTTTCTTAAATGCCTTATCAGGTTTAATTCTATCCCAATCTTGAAAATTTGTTAACATACATTTCCCTATAAATTCAACCCCTAGAGAGATTAGAGCAAATGATAAATATGCATGATGATTGAGGACATCTTTTATCTCTGCAATTAAAACAATTCTGATAAACTCTTTTGGATTCATTTCATTTACTTATTTCGCCCAACGGGGGCATGGACTAAGTGGCGGCTGCACGGTTAGCTTTGCGCGTTGGCCGCTTAGTCGCCATGTGAGGCCATGCAAAGTTCTGCATATTTTCTTTAATTGACAAAATTGAAAAACATTACCTCTAGCCAAACTTCTCTTTGTTCGTCTTGCGAATGCCTGAATTTAAAGGAGTATGAGGTTTCGCTTCTTTGATAATTGAAAGAAATGAAAAGAGAATGTCCTTTCAACGCTTGAATCCCTTCATCTATGAGCCTTGTAAAACCCTTATTATCCTTGTTGATTATAACCAGTGCCGCTTTTTGATCTCTCCAAGTGACATATCTCTCAAAAAGTTGTTCGACTCCTTCAATCAAGTAAGAAACACCTTTCCACAACTTAAATTCAGCAATAAATACAATTCCATTATTAGCATCTTGTACAATTAAATCAGCCTTCCCTTCCTTATTAAAGGTTTCGCCGGAAACTGAGTGATAAGGGCTTACACTATTTAATGCTGGTATGCAATAATCTCTAATTCTCTCTTCATCTAAAGCTTTATTTAGAGTAGAATGCTTTTCTAAGCCTTTTATATTCAAATCAATAAAACCAATAATTTGGTTATAACCTTCTATTGATAAGATTGAATATATTTCATTACTAAACACCTTCTTCAATTCATACTTCTCAATCCCGTGGAGTACATTTTTATAATAATCAATTTCAATGTCAATTTCCTCACTAATTCCAATATCATATTCAAGTTCATCGGATTGTCTTTTATATTCAAGTTTTGAATGCTCCAGGTATTTTATTTTTTCTAAGATTGTTGTATGCCCCTGTGATCTCTCTCGTATCTTCTCAATCGTCCAAAAACCAATATCGTGAGCAGGGTCATCGTCTATCGGGGAAATAGAGTTTCGTAAATCAATAATTTCGAGATAGATTTTTACCAGCCTTTCATCATCATTTTTGAAAAGGAATTCAGCCAAATTATCAAGTAGTACTATTTGCTGTTCTTCAGATAGTGCATTTCGGGTAATTTTTGTTGCAATTAGATCTCTACAATACTGTGGTTTAGAAGAATTTTTAACAAAATCAAAGTAGGTTATCACGCAATCAAAGAAAATTGAAATATCTGGGAAACTTTCTTGGATTTCGATACTAAATTTCCAAAAATAGGCAACCTCATTAAAATATGGGTCATGAGTATTGCAGTATTTGTCAACAGTATTATCATCTTTGGTACTCGAATTCCAAAGATCAATAAAAAATGCTTGATAGAGATTATCTAATGTCCCTTCCAGTCTATCACATATAGACTCAGCCCTTCTATAAATAAAATTATCATGAAATGCGTTCCGTAAAAAATTCTCATAAGCACTAGCCTCAAACTCTGTCGTTATCTGAGCTTCAGGATTGTCGTCCTTCGCTATTTTTATTAAATCTTCAATAAGTTTAGGTTTTTTTTCGACTAGTAATTGTATGGCAAATGCTTCCGCTAAAAGTTTTTCTTCTGATTCTGAAAGATCATTCTTTTGAAGCAGAGATTTGCTTATGCTACTGGCTATTGATGTAAGGACTTTTTCAAAGTTCATTGATTATATTTTCTCATTTCTTGTGCAGAACAAGTCTTTACCGTAACAGACGACTAAGTAAAAACCCGCATTGCATCTTTCACCTAGTCGTCTGTTGCGTGTAAGTTGACCTAGCCCGCACATCATTTTCTTTCGTCTACGTGGTTTATGTACGCAGTACAGTAATCCTTTCACCAGCGAATATAGCAAACGATTGTCTACCCAACAAGCAATTACCTATTAAACTTTCAAATCATCAATCAGGCTTTTGATCCGATTCCAGCCCTTGTGTGAAATATGCGTATAAATTTCGGTGGTCGCCCAATACCTTATTCCCTCATCTCACTCACCCCCACCTCCAAAAACTCCAAATCCCCCAACCACCCCACAACCTGACTCCCCAATCCCGGCGGCATCACCCAGGCATCTCCTTGCTGCAACTCCTGCAATCCGTGGCCATCGACCTGTAAGTCGAGCGTACCTTTCAGCACAAAAGAGAACAGGATATCCGTATTGTGGCTAGACCATTGCGGCGTTTCAGGGAATTGATCAGGCCGCACCACCTGCACCGATGCCACCCCTTTGGTCGCCTGAAGAATCCCCGTATCCCGATGCTCAAAACCCTTGATTCGCCAAGGCTTCCAGCTGGCTTCTTTTACCCGATGGTGGCAAAAAGTTTGCCCTTGAAATTCCCGCTCGGGGCGAAGCTGCGCAGTAGGCAGGGTCATCTCATGGTCAATCGTGGTCATGTGCACCGCTGGCACCCCAATTTCGATTACTTCCAGATTGTCCGAAGCTTCCAGCACCTGGTGCCGGATTTCCGGCGGTTGGGTCACACAATCGCCAGCATGCAGGATGAAGGGTGGCCCCTGGTCTTCGTACACCAGTTTCACCCAGCCATTGTAGCAATAAATCAGCTGGAAGCCAATCGTGTGGTAATGCACCATATCCGGCACCGGGCCACCGTTGGGAATGCGGATGTGTGAAGCAATGATGCTGCCACCCAAACGGTCGGGGATCAAATCGCGGTACAACATGCCTGCACGGCCAATCACCCAGGGGGCTTGGTCTTGCAGTTGGCGCACTTCGAATTTGTGTTGGGTAGCTGGACGCTGCAGTTGATACGAGCGGGGGAGCAATTGGATGCTGGTTCCGTTCGGAGCGATCAGGGTTCTTTCTCCTCCAGCCAGCGCTTCTGGATCATCGGTTAGGAGGTGAATGTTTGGGGCGGGGCACGCTGCTCCTTTGTCAATGCGGAGG
>JAIYDG010000382.1 GCA_027487625.1 Bacteroidota bacterium | reverse complement strand
TGTTTCTAAGCTATTTCTGTGTTTTACAACAATATAATAGTAATTACCTACTGCAGCGCCTGGGAAGCTTATACTTGCTGTTCCATTTACACTAATGGTATCTGTTACACTATAAGCCATATCAAATGTGCCATTAGCTACATGCAACTCTACTGTAATTGTATCTGCAATGCTTGCTGGTAAGGTATTATCTGAATTAAATGGTGCTGGTGTCATGGTGCTGCCTCCCAAATACAAACCTTCGAAGAAAGCCGTTAGGCTTAATGTGGCGTTACTTGCATTTCCCAATGTTGAATCTGTTTGTACCGATGGGTTGTCTGTTAAATAATTTTCGGCAGTAGCAATACCATTGTATGCAAAGGCCATTGCTTTGTATGATGTTGAAGCTGTAAGTCCAGAAACTGGGATTGCAATATTTCCTGTTGGTCCATTGTAAACTATAAATGCACCGTTTGATAAAGTGTCACCAAGACCATAACCTAGATTAGCAGCATAGGTTATTGCATCATCTGGATTGGCAGAACTTTTTGAAGATGGCATTAATGCTACTAAAACAGAACTTCCATTACTTCCTGATAGATTCAAGGTTAGACTTGAAGATGTAATTGATGTTGAAGGACCAAAACTAGCTTGTGAAGTAGGAGCATTTACAAGTATTTGGAAATTATAAGCAGGTACACTGACAATTTGTGAGCCGCTTCTGGTCCAATTAGTGTTTTGGTTGAAACGTAAAAACAATGCTGAAGCAGATTCTACAGTATTAACTCTGTTGTTTGTAAGGTATCCATTGGCTAAAGAAAACTGTACAGTTGCATTTACTAATTTTAAACTATATGGCTGATATGAGTTTGTAGAGGTACTTCCCAATGAACCTGATATTGTCCATGCAGCTCCCGACATTACACCATGTAATAGTTTGTAATTTGTTGCCCATGTTCCTTGATAGGCAAATAATTGCTCTCCTGATGCATTAAGCGCAAAATTTGATGGAGCATTTGAGTTCCATCCTGTTCCACTAATTGTCATTCCTGTTGACCATGAAACTACTGTTCCTTTGCTTATTAAGCTTGGTGCTACATATTCTAAAATTCCTTCTCCGCTCAATGCTGTTAATGAATCACTAAAGCCATTGTCTGTAAAACGGATGATGGTATTTTGTGCAATATCTGTTAATGCAACCCAACTAAATGCATCTGTGGTGCTTGGGTTAAATCCTATAATAGCAATATTGCCTATTGAAAGATTACTCACAACACCATTTAATGATACATTTACATCATTTGCTCCTGTTGAAGATATGGTTAAAGTTTTGCTTCCTTGATCAGACAAGGCAGCTGGATTAAATCTTACATAAACACGTGTGCTATTTACTGTACCTGAAACTGGTATAAGATTCAAACTAGTTCCAAAATTGTTTAAACTATCTGAACTCACTTCATATCCAATTGGTGCAGTTAAAATAATATTGTTAGTTAAATTCAAACCACTAATATTAAGACCAGCTGAAGTTGAAGGAGTTGATAAAGAAGTAGTATTCATCTCTGAAAATGAAGCAACTGATGATGCTACTGCTGGGTTAGTGTTTACTACAACCTGACCTGTTAAGGTTAATGCTGCAACACCTCCTGTTCCACTTGTAGCAGTTGAATTCCATCCATAAACACGAATCTCAAGATTAGTAAGTCCATTGTAACCACTTGATGGTAAAGTGATAGTTTGGTTGTTGGTTGCAGTTAAAGTTGAACCAATTTGTTGATTATTTTGAGTAAAGCCACCTACACTTGTAAATACACCATAAGAAGCTGGGCCAGTACCTGATGAACTTAAAGAAATAGTTAATGTTGACCCATTTAAATTGAATGCATAACCAGCATTAGCCTGAAGGGTAAAGGTCATGAAATCATTATTAGCCAAATTTAAAGTAGAACCTGTTTCAAATCCTGATGCACTAAATCTAGCACTACTACTTGAACCAGTAAGGCCAGAACCACGACTTAGAGTTACTGTTGCTGAATTCAATGGATTAGTCGTAGCATTTACACTTGCTGGTGTTCCACTCCAAGAATTAGCAAACTGAAGAAGCGTTGGAACTGTTACATTAAAGGTGCTACTAGTGTTTGAATTTGTTAAACCTGTTGCACTTGCAAGGAGGCTAATTCCATTTCCTGCTCCTGAGAAAATAAGATTAGAAAAAGTAGAAACACCTGAAATTGCAGATACGCTTGTGCTTGCTGTTGGATCGAAAGTTCCACTAGATGAAAGACTAATTTGATTAGTAAAATCTAAGTCTGTATTTAATAAAGTATCCCTAGCGATTAAAGTTACAGCAGGCGTCATAATTGCTCCTACAGCTAAATTTGATGGTTGTTGTCCAAAATAAAGTCTCTGTGCTGTAACTTCAATTCTGTTCCTATCTCCACTCACTGAACTTGAAGCAGCGCCTGCTGTGGCATTTATAAATTGTGAACCCGAAGCAGATTCATTAGCACTGCTAATTGTAAATGAGAATTGTATATTATCTGTCTGACTTGATTTAAATGTAGCCCTCAATGAAAGGGAAGCTTGATTATCATCAGCAACAACAAAGGTTAAGCCTGTGAAACTTACACTTGAACCTGAAACTATTTGTTCTCCCAATTTAGTTGTTCCATCAAACAATGCCAATGTTTTTAATGGACCAGGATTGCTAATTGAAAAAGTAATTGAATTTAATTCTGTTGATTGAGCATCTGCGTCTGGTGATGAAGCTCCTCCATCACGAATGCTAATCTTAAATACTTCAACGCTATTACTTATAGATAAGTTTGAAGAATCAAGGGCAGTTTTGATATCAATATTAGAAGGTTCTGTGAAAGTGGCATCAGCTATGATATCTGAACTGGTTGAATTTGGTGTAACAGCAGTAGTTTCTGAACTTGTTCCTGGATTAATTATCTGGTAGTTTTCATACCCTGTAATTCCATTGTAAGAAAATGCAGCAACATGATAAATAGTTGAAGCTGTTAAACCTGAAATAGGAATGTTGATACTTCCTGTTGGACCATTGTAAATTACATATTCACCTGATTGAATTGAATCACCTTGTAAAAAGGTAGTATTTGCTGTATATGTTCTAGCATCTTGTGGAGTTCCAATAATTGCTGAACTTGATTTAATAACAACTAAAACTGAATCTCCATTCCCACCTGAAAGGTTAAATGTAATTGAGCCATGGCTTATTGAACTTGCTGCTGAAAATGTTGGTTGAACGCTTGGAGCCGGACCTAGTATTTTGAATACATAAGAAGGAACAGTAGCAATTTGACTTCCGCTGCTTGTCCAATTTGTATTTAGGTTGATTTTGCTAAACAAATTGGCTGCTTCATCTGCTGTATTGCTGTTATTGTTTGTTAAGTAGGCGTTTGCTAAAGAAATTTGAACAGTTGCATTTACTAACATTAAACTATAAGGCTGATAAGAGTTTGCTGAGGGACTTGTTAATGAACCTGATGTTGTCCAAGCAGCTCCCGACATTACACCATGTAATAGTCTATGATTTGTTACCCATGTTCCTTGGAAGGCAAATAATTGCTCTCCTGATGCATTAAGCGCAAAATTTGATGGAGCATTTGAGTTCCATCCTGTTCCACTAATTGT
>JAIYDG010000719.1 GCA_027487625.1 Bacteroidota bacterium | reverse complement strand
TTTCGTCAAAACTTTCTTCAAGAATGAGTCTTGAGTTCTCTTGGCAAAACTCAAAACCAAAAAGACTGTCCTCATCAGACGATTCGTATCCGGCAGGAACAAACTTTAGAGGTTCTTTTCGTACTGATTCATCACCAGTAGAACTAGAATTGACTGGCGGACCTAGTCTATTTGCAAATCTAGCTTCCACAGATTTTGAAGTTGAGGCAACAATTGGTTCATCACCAGATTGTTCTAGATTTTTCAATTTCGCACTGACAGGAATTCTTGTTTCAGTTGTTTCAGAAATTTCCTCAAAAGCAAGGACAGCAATTCTCTCTTTGATTTCTGGACTTCTTCCTGGATGTCTTGACGGAGAACGTGTAGATTTTTTGCGATAATCCTGATATTCTGTGTCGATAGATTGAGAAGATTCTTTGGACTCTTGATTGCTCCCATCTCCCAAAATCTTGTTTTTAGGACTTCGCGATCTTCCTCCTCTCGAATTCGACAAACGAAACTTCCTTGGACTTCGGGATCTTGATTTCCTTTGACTTCTCAGATGGGATTTTCTTGGACTTTGTGAAAAACGAGCTTGACTTCTAGAATAACGAGTTGGACTTCTGGAATGATGTCTTGAATGAATTTGTCCAGATACCTCTCGTCTAACTGAAGCTTTAGGAAAAATTGGTTTTTTCTCTTCTCTAAGTGGCTCGTTGGACAATGTAGTTGAGATCTTCGATGAATTTACGGTAGTATGTTGTAAATCCCATTTCCTTGTGAACAAACTTGAAATGTGTTGGAAAAGGCGATGCTTGCTTGTGAGATTGAGATGAACTCCATCAGAAACCAATTCTTTATGGTTAACAGAAAACCCACTGTTCACCTTGACATTTTGACAATCATTTGACTTGAAACCTTTTGCCAGATTTGAAACGATTGGACAAAGCAGACTTCGGTGATCTTCAGGTTTTGTTCGTAAAAAAGGTCCAAGAATGTAGAATTTGATATCTTGACGTTTCTTGGCAAAATGAGAGATGAGGCCTATGTAGTCTTCGACGGTTTTTCTCCAAAACTGGATTCCTCGATCATTGATGCAGTTGGAGAGTGCGGAGATAACAACAGTTCTTACATCTTTTGAATTTGAAACTTCTTCAAGGCAGGACATCAGATTGTATTTCCCGTCACTGAAACGAGTAGCTCTTTTGAAGATGACGTCTGAAACGAAATACTGACAGTCCTCAAGATTTGAATCACCGATGACAATTCTCTGTCCAGCAAGTGATATTGGTTGAAATGTTCTCTCGAAATCTTTGGAAGTAGTTGATGATGTCGATGGAATGATATTTGTCACAGTAAAAGTTTCACTTGTCGTTCCTTTTCTTGATGATCCAGTCTGTAACTCGTCAAAACAATCCTCAGGTAGAATTTCCAGATCAATCACAGGTATGTCTTCTTCGCTTTTCCTCAAACTTTGCTCATTTGTTGGTTCATCACCGTTCAATGAGTATGATTGAGTTTGAAGTGTGATCTTTTTTGAAGAAGCACCTGGGTCATTCCCATGGTGTTCTCCAGTTTCAGGAATTGATTCTTCGAGATCGACGTCTATATCTTCCAGAAGAGAATCCCCCAACTGTGCTTGAAGTAATCCGGATGCATCAGTTTCTATAGAGGAATTTGCTTGTTGATTTTCTGACTCCTCATCCACCTCCATTTCTGTTCAAATATTGTAATCCACTGAAACAAAAGGTATTAGCACATTTGGAAAAAAGAAACAAAAAACACAAAACAAAACAGTCAAGAACAAACGCTCGCGAAAAAACAAAAAAGGAGTCATCCCCCGATTTTGTTTTTGAAAGAAAAACAGAACAAGTCATTTTTATATTTCTTCACACTTTTATTTTTCCAAAGGAGACAAATACAAACATGATAAAAAGTAAACAAAATCATTTCTCTCCATTCTTCCCCCCTCCAAAATTCCACTGGGGTGGAATTTTTCCTCAATTTTGGACAATAGGGATTAGTTTTGTGATTGGGCGTTCATATGTTTGACCGCCTGAGTTGACGACTTCAACTTTGCGAACAAGACCATCCTGACTTGGGAAAATCTTAGTCACTCTGAGCATTCTCCATTGGTGTCGAGGAGAATTTTCTGAAAATTCTATGACAACGTCGTCAACTTTGAGATTTTCTTTTTCTTGTGACCATTTCGAACGAGTTCTGAGGAGAGGGATGATTTCTTCACTGAAGCGTCTCCAAAAGTGGTTTCGAATCAATAGAAGATATTTCCATCGTTCTTTTGGACTGATTTGTTTGCTTTCAAGATTGTTTGGAGGTAACAAAACATAACCAAGATGCGATGTGAGAAAACAATTTGGTGTCAATGGAGACAAGTCCATTTTTTCTTCACCAACAAGTGCAATCGGTCTGTCGTTAAGACGGCTCATCACTGAATAGATGACAGTTCGAAACTCGTCTTCAGTTAAATCGGCTTTGGTGACAACCGCATTTAACGCTCTCTTGGTGGCCTTGACAATGGTCTCAAACACACCTCCAAAATGCGGAGCATAAGGAGGATTGAAGAACCAAGAAATACCATAGGACTGTGGTTTGAATCCTAGACTGGTTTCTTCTTCAATCTTTTCCCAATCAAGTGATCTGATCCATTCATGAAGATCCTTGTCAGTCTTGTGGAATGAAGGTTGGTTGTCTGTGATGATCGTTTTTGGTGTCCCACGAAGATCGCAAAATCGCGACAAAGCTGCGATTATGTCATTGGTGGTCATCCCACCAGTTGTTTCGAGGTGAACAGCTCGCGTTGAAAGACATGTGATGACCAGAATGTAGACTTTTTTCCTGGCCACTCTTGGAGCCACTTTTGCTTCGAAAGGTCCAGCAAAATCCATCCCACAATTTTCGAATGCCTTAACTTGTTCTTCAAGTCGGTTGATCGGAAGAGGGGCCATTTGTTGGACAAGTCTGACACCCTTTCGAATTCTGCATCGGTAGCAGTTTGACTGAACTTGTTTGCAAAGTGTTCCGAGACCAAGAATTGTGAACTTTTCGTTGACACTCGCTTTCATTGCTGAAATTCCGATGACATGTTCTTTGTCAAAATGAGCCTCTTCAACGAGCAATCTGGCAATGTCGGATTTTCTGTGAAGGATGATGGGATGAGTCTTGTCAAACCCATAAATCTCTCTGAAATTGGAGATTCTCGAATTGCTGCGAACCACACCACTTTCATCAATGAATGGATTGAATTGACGAATGTCACTTCGAGGTTCCTTGCAATTCGAAAGAGGAACTTTGAATTTTTCCATGGCTTCAATCTCACCCTGGTAAAACTCTGTTTGGGAGTGTTTGAACAAAAAATTCTGGGCCTCCTCCACCTCTTCACTTTTAAGAGGACCATTTCCAAACTTGTTAGAATGGCGAAAATTTCGGATGGCTCGGAAAACAGTGGCCCATCTTCGAACACAAGCGCGATATCCATTGTAGATTGATCCAACTCTGAACCTTCTTGGATGAATTCTATTTAGACCTTCAGCATCAAGATTCACCCTGTTCTCATTACTGAGTGTGAATAAGTTGACCTGCTTCAATTCCTTTGAATCTGTGCTCGGATTGATCTTTCCTTTGGGCCATTCAGAACAGTCTTTTTTCAAGAAATCAGGTCCCTGCCACCATAAGTCTCTGGATTTGAGTTCTGAAACAGTGATTGGACGGGTACCAATATCTGCAGGGTTTTCTTGTGTCGGGACGTGATGCCATTGGTCAGGCTCAGTTGCACCTTGAATTTCTCCTACTCTGTGCGCAACAAAGGCCTTGAATGACTTTGCTGTGATGTTGATCCAATGAAGACAGACCTCACTGTCAGTCCAGAAAAAGGTGTCTTCTGGTGTTGTCGGATAGGTCTCACTTATAACAGACCATAGTCGAACTCCAAGCACACAGGCAACAAGCTCTGATCTTGAAATTGATTCTGCCTTGAGGGGTGTAACTCTTGATTTTGAGGCCAACAGTGTGGTTTTGATCTCAGAATTTGTTTGAACACGCGTGTAGACCGCGACGCAAAATCCTTCTTCACTGGCATCACAGAAGACATGAATCTGAAGATGACTCTCAGATGTCAATCCAGTCCACCTTGAAATCCTGAGTTCTGGGATTTCAAAGACATCCTTGAGCCAGTTCATCCACACTTTCACAAGTTCGTCCGAAAGTGGTTCGTCCCAGTTAATCTTTAGTTTCCAGATTTGTTGCAAGATAACCTTGGCGCGAACAGTGAATGGTGAAATTAGACCAAGCGGATCAAAGATTGATGCAGCAGCTCGTAGAACTAGTCGTTTAGTCCACTCGTTTTCCCTGACCTGTGTCTCATTTCCACGGCTTTTCCAAGAGATGAAGTCATCCATGTCCTTGAATTTGCTAACATAGCAGAGACAATCTTTTTCAGCATCGTACTGCATGCCCAAAACTTTTCCGTTTTCGTAGACAACATTATTGGTTTCATTGAATGTGATCTGTTTGGCAAGAAGTTCGGGATCAATTCTTGAAATCACCAATGGGGAATTTGTGTAGAACTTTCTTACAGGCATTCCACACATTTGAAGGAGTGCAACAAGTTCTTGAACAAGTTGCCAAGCTCTCTCTTCTTTCTCTCTCGTATCCCCTACATCGTCCATGTAACAAGAGTTTCGAACGGACTCAACAGCTTCAGGTTTGTCAACTCCATGCATCTGACAATTCAAGTCCAAGACTTTCTGCGAAGCATTTGGTGAGGACAAATTGCCAAAAAGCATGACTAACCATTCATAGGTTTCTCCATTGAAAATGAACCGATGATAGCGTCTGTCTAGTGGGTCAAGGGCACATTTCAGAAACATCTCCGAAACATCAGAAGTGACAACCCATTGATACTTACGAAGTCTCAGTTCGATTTTGAAGAGATCTTGTAAGCGGTTTGGGGTCAATTCAATTTCTGAATTGAGCGACTTTCCTGTTTTGTCTTTTGCGGCAGCATCGAAAACCAGACGAACCGGTGTTGAATCACGATTGCGATCAACAACAGGAAACCAAGGAAGATAAAAGGCATCATAATCATTCTCTTCAGCCTTTGACAGCTTTCGAATGTAGCCTTTTTCTAGATAACCGTCAATTATCTTTTGAACTTCCTCAAGAGGCACTCCGCTTTTTACAAGATTCTGTTCACAGCGTCGTTGACGACCAATCACCTCAAAGCGGTTGGATGTGAAAGAAGGTCGACCATTTTTCCAAGGGACAGACACTTGATACTGCTTCTTTTCAGGCAAATAGATGACCCTGAGTTTTTCATCTAATGCTCTCTCAGCATCTGTCCAACTTTCAAATGGATTCGCTTTAATCGAATTTGAGAACCGAGGAACAAGTTCCTTGAGACCAAGATGTTCAAGTTCCCAGAGTTGTTCCACTCTTTTTCCAAGATCAAGGTATGACTCGTCGTTGAAAAGGACAGTCTCCTTTGAATAGTGTCTTCCTTTCATGTGGAGATAGGATAAAAGAGCAGTGTCTCGACCTTTCTCTGAAATTTCATCCAACAGTTCATCACTGCGAAGATGTGAAACAATTTCGTTCAAAGTTTCTGGCTCAATGTCTTGATAACAATTGTGTTTGGGTTCATCACCCGAACTGGATAGTGTTGTATCTGTCTCATTTAGGTCATCCCCAAATGTTGACAGAACAACGTGATTGATAACAGACATGCCGATCACTCCTTGTTTTCTGTTTGGGACTTGAACGTTCTTGACACGTCCACTAAAAACCCATCCAAGTTCAGTTCGTTCAGCACAAGGATCTTTAAGACCTGCGACAAGTTTGGCATCAGAACATTGGATCTTGCTATAGTCAGTTCCAAGGAGAACACCAATTTTATCTCCTGGTTCAGATTTGGCGGGGTTTCCTTTTTTAAGATGTGGATACTTGTGAGATTCCTTTTCCCAGTCAATGATAGGTGTCCCCGAAAGTAGATTTTTAACAGTATAGCCTGTTATGAGGAACTTTTTCTCTGGACAACCCAATGGACTTAAATAGAACTGGACAAGACATGATTTGCACTCACCAATGCCAAGCATGTTCTTCACTTCTCTTCGGATCCCTGATTTGAGAATGGGTAGATTGAGCTCCTTTGCTAAGTCCTCATCAATGTTTGTGTTGTTAGCGCAACTGTCAAGAGCAATTACAATCCGCTTATTGGGGACTTTTCCTGTTCCGATTTCACCAATTGTTGTACGAACTGAGACATAATCTCCTTCGTCACTAACAAGAACTTGGTCTTCAACAGTGTGTTGGACAATGTCAGTGTGGATGTTTTCTTGAGAAGTATTTTCCCAACCGAAATCTTGTTCGTCTCGAACATAATCTTCGATCGAGACCAAAGTGACATTTTTTGGCTTGTGTAGAAGTCGATTGTGGTAAAATGTACATCCATCAATCCCACACTTCTTGTCTTTGTTGTAAGTACAAGTTTTGGAACCATGTCCTGGTGCTAGGCAGTGATAGCAAAGTCTTTTGCTTTTCACTGTTAGGTATCGTTTCTGCATGTTTTGCATTTTGAACGGTTCACACTTCCAAAGTGCGTGCGGTCCATTGCAGAAAGGACAACCAGGCAGTTTTTGTGAAGGTTCAGATTTTGGAATCTTGTTATTGAGACTGTCTCTTGTTGTCTGATTTTGTGGTCCTATCAGACTCAATCTTTTCTGATCAGAAGTCAATGTTACTTCAGTTTTTTGTTCTTCAGTGGTAAGGACAGTTTCAAAGTCCTCATCTTCACTGGGTGGTTGATCTGTCTCTTCTTCTTTGATCGTGTAAAAACTTCTTTGCTGAAGTGCAGACTTTCTGCGACTTTCTTCCATGTTTTGCGCAGACCGAGCTCTTCGTTGGATAAACTTGTGCAAATTATCCATGCAGTCCCATCCGTCATGTTGTTCAAGTTCGTCAACATAACGAGCGAGTTCGGGAACTGGAAGAACTTCTTTGATGCTCTGAACGACAAAACTTCCCTTATCAAAAATCTGAGTCTCATTCTCACTGATCATCCAGTCTCTGATATCCGAGACAAGGAAATGCAATTTCCAAAGATCATCAGACGTAGACTTAGCTAAAGGCTGGAAATTACGAAGGTCGTTCAAATAGTTTCGCTTCATTCTTTCTTCGCCGCCATACCTGTTGTCAAGGGCAGTGCACACTTTGCGGAATGTATCATCATTGATGCCACGTCCCATGGCTTGACGAGCGGTAGAGAGTGCCTGTCCCTCAAGATAGGCAAGAAGGAAACACAGTTTTTGTCTTGAATCAACCCTTCGATTTCCACAAAGAGTCATAAACTGTTCTTTGAAGATAATATACTCATCTCCAATATTTTTTCCGTCAAACTTTTTCAGTTGTAATTTCAACGGAATTTTGTCCTCGTATGGTCTGTATCCTTGAAAATTCGACCAAGGATCACTTGGTCTAATTGGTGGCCCAGATGGAGGCCCAGGTGGTGGCCCAGGTGGAGGCCCAGGTGGTGGCCCCCTTGGTGGTCCCATTGGTGGTCCCGTTGGTGGCCCCATTGGTGGCCTTGGTGGACCCATTGGTGGTGGGCCAGAGGGGGATACAGTAGCTGAACTACTCCAAGGAGCACCTGTGGCTCCAAAAGAATTTTGTCCAGCAAATCTCTGTTGAGTGTCATCCTCTCTTGGGTTGTCTTGGTGTCTTTGATCTGGTTCATCACCAGATAGATTCCATGAGGTTGAACGTCCATTAGGTTCATCACCTGTTGGACTTTGTTCATTCCTTGTGTTTGTGAAATGTGACGTTGTTGATGGCTGGTCTTTTGGCTTATCACCTCTGAATGCGTTCTGCCCAAACGGGGGAATACCAGTTGGTAAACCAGTTGTTGGTGGGAAATCATTCAAATGACCCTGAATACCATCTTTTCGGTTGAATTGGCTTGTACCAGTTGGTTGCGGTACTCGGGATTTTTGTCGTGTTGCATTTTGGATGTCGTAAAGATTAGACGTTCCATATTTTTGTGCAACTGTTGGTTTGTTTGAAATCGTAACATTATCGAAAGTGCACTGAGCTGATTTCAAGATAGATTTTGGTCGTTGGAATTCGCGCTGATTTTCTAAAGGTTCACGTATTCCCCGTTGAACTTCGTAATCAGTGATTTCCTTTTCAAGTTTTTCTTGAGACCAATTCATCTTCTTGGCAAACTCATGAATTTGAAGCAATGCCTCCGATGCATCTGAGGAACAATCTTCATCTGGTTTTCTCCTTTCCTCAGCACGATTTCGAATTCCTTTACGAATTTTGTCACTTTGTTGACGGGCAACTTCTTGAATATTGACGCGGTTTTTGTTTTGGTATTTCGTTTTAGTAGGTGTTTTGCGGAACAGAAATGATTCATCACCTTTCTGAAATCCAGCCAAATCCCTTTCGACACCCGTTGACAACGGAGCAACATTTGGAGCTGGCACATGTGCAGGAAATGGCACTTGACCATTTGCAACTCCTTGTACTTCTGTTGCAGCAATGTCCTTGTTTGACAAGTTTCGGATGTTTTGTTCAAATCCTGGCGGATTACAATCTTGCGTATCCACTCGGTGTTGCAAGTAGTGTGTGATCAATTTTCGTGACTGTTCCAGCAAGTCATTGTAAGTTTCGTATGAGGTTTCAAACTTCTTCTTTACTTCTTCACTCAACGAATGTAGGAACAACTGTCGGGTGATCTTTTTGAAGTATTGAGATGTATTCTCTACTTCAGTGAGCATCTTCTTCAGGTTCTCTACACTGGAAAATGGTACTTGAGATATGATGGTGTTGTTTTGCTTTTTGACAACGCTCTTGTACTGGTGAAAAGAGTTTTTTGCTCCCTGAATGGCTCGTAGATTCTTTTCTCCAAAATCGGACTGACTTTCATCCTTCCCCATTTGGTTTGAAGTGTTCCGATTATTTTTGGCAAATGTTCTCGGTTTGGTTCCGGTGACTTTTTGAAGATTTGATTCTCCAACACTCGAAAAGTTGTTAAGAAGTGTTGCTTGTTCTGAAGGTATTTTTGAACCCAACACCTTGTCGTAGTCTTCATCTTGGACATCGTAGTTTGGGAAAGGTAGTCGGTTTTTGTAGCACGCTGCGGTTTCACCAGTATGATCAGTGATCACATTCTGGTCACATGCGTTGATGTTGTTAAGACTGTTAGTCAAATCTTCTTGAGTGACTCCATTTTGAGTTGGAGACTTTTGATCAGCTTGAACGCCATCTGCGTGGTCGCCATGTTGTGGTTCCAAATTTTTTGGCACTCTGATCTGACCAAAATCGGGTAAAGTCGTTGTATCTGTGGTAAAGATTTGATCTCGTTGGAACTTTGGCGGGAGTAGAACTTCTTTTGGTCGTAGGGGTGTTGAAGCGTCATCCACTCCAGTTTTCAAATTTTCCCCTGGTTCAAAATCAAAGTTCTGATCAGTTCCGTCAGCATCCAATGTTTCGTCATCTTTTGGCAGATGCTTGGTTTGTTTTCCTGGCATGAAACCCCAGGAATCGGTTTCGTCTGAAGTGTTGATCTGAGTCGGTTCTCTCCTTAGACTAGACTCTGGATGCTGAAACAATGTTTCCTTGTTCAAGTTGATCGGTGTTTGGTTCTGCGCTCCTCCGTCGATCACGGTTTCCAATGTCGCATTTCCATCAACTTGCAATAATGGACTACTGTTTGGAGAGGAAAGTTTCGAAACATCCCCTTTGTCTTCCAGAAATCTTTGTATGGAGAAAGATGACTTGAAACTGTCATCGGCTGAAGTCAAGCAGATTGAACTTCTTCGTGAGGATCCACGAGATGATCCGCGTAAACTCGCAGTGTTTAGTTTGGCAAGGATCCTTTCCTGTTCTGCTTTTGTTCTCTCTTCTTGTTCTGCCAATCGACGTGCTAGATCTGCTTGTTCAGCAAGAATTCTCTTTCGTTCAGTTTCTGCTCTTTCATTTTCAGTCTTCAATTCAGCCAATGTTTCTTCAATTACGCTTCTGGATGAACGTCTTGAAGTATTTGACGAACGTTGCGACATATTCGGTGAATGTGCAGACATGTTTCAGAAAGAATTAAAATCGAAATCGCAAAAAAATTGAGTGCGCGGAAAAGTCGATCTCGCGGAAAATTCAAATGCGCGGAA
>JAIYDG010000103.1 GCA_027487625.1 Bacteroidota bacterium | reverse complement strand
TGAATTTGTACAGCAGGTGAATTAATTGCTGGATTGAACACGAAAGAAGAAAGTTGTCTCGTAACCCCGTCTCGTGTTGTTCCATCAAATTTAGGCAAATTAGCAATCATATCTTGCACAACAGAACTACGGGGATGCACAAAATGATATTGAATTGGTTCTTGTAAAATATTTCTTTCTGCCCATGTCGGTAATTTTCCTCGCACTGGAGTGTCTGGTTTCAATCCTCGAATTGCTTTTAATTTTCCTTCTAAAATGCCCTGTAAAGGGTCGATTTCATCATTTATTTCCTGTGCCAACCGTCGGCCATAGTCAATATCATCTTCAGTCAATCCTCCTGCAGTTTTAGAATTTATTTTTATAAAATAGTCCTGAATACCATTTATATCACTTTTTGCATTCAGTAAAATGTGCACAGACTGTGAAAAGAAATATTCATCTCCCTGGTCATTACTTTCAATGTCCTTTATTCTTGCAATAATTGTTTTATAATCTAATAATGTTTGAAAAACCTCTGGAATCGCACCAACGTTTATTGATTCTGTGAAATCCATATCACCGTCAGCATCAAGTCTCTGTTCATTTACTATTTGAGCATCCATTTCTTCTTGATTTGGATGCGTGTATCGAACAGTTCCCGATATTCTATTTGCTTGTGCAAATCTCTCCATTTCAAATTTTATGTATTCTTGTGCCATCAGTGAAAAGTCTATGGCTCTATTTAATTTATTGACTTGTTCGTATGGCATTGTATATTCATCATTTTCATCATTTAATTTCTGTAATTCTAATTTGTGTTTCCGTTCATATTCTCTAAATTCATTTTCTAATTCACCAAATAAGAGATACTTGTCTGCTAATGTTAATGATTGCAAATTGCCCGGCTCATCATAATAAATCAATTCTATATCACGCTTTATCGTGCTCATTTGTTCAATCAGCCATATTCGTGGCTCAATTACGTTATAATCGTCGTCGCTCATTATAAGTGTCTCATGTTGGGTTTCTAGATTTTTTCTGATATTTTGTATTCGTACTAGATGTTTTTCAAATTCTTCTTCTGATCTATAATCTTTATCACATAGCTCGTTATAAATTTTATTTATGTTATCCAAATATGTTATTGAATCTTGGGCCACAAAAGGCCGATTTGCGGTACCAAAAACGGATTCTCTTCTACTTACACTTGGTCGGGTTGGTTGGTCAGTTTGAGTTGTTTCTTCTGAAAAAATGTCATCTTCAATACCGAAACCTTCATCTTCGTTTGCTAATTGATCCATTTCATCCCGGTCTCTTTGATCCATTAATGAACGAGTGTTGACATTGGGGTCAATTCTATTTACATAATCATTAACAAAATCTTTTAATCTGGCACCTTGGTCTGTACTCAATGAGTTAAATTTGACTCTATGCTCTATTTTTTCTATCAATCCTTGTAATAATGTTATTGTGTTTCTTTTTTTTTCCCTGAGAATGTTTTCAGTTGATTCGGGTTCTAATTCTTCTTTAATTAATTCACTATATATATAAAGAGCTTGTTTTTTTAAAATATCTACTTGATACTTTTGTTCATCTCTATTGTATTTGACTGTAATTGCTTGAATGTAAATTTCTGGTATTCCGATTGTTTCTTCTTTATCTAGTTCTTGTCTAGTATCTACAAACTTATGCAAGGCGACATTGAAAAATATGTCTCGGTTTGGATTATCTCCTTGTATCATTTCAGCATCTGTTATTCCTTTTACAACTTGCAAAAAATACAACTTGTCAATATTTTGTAAATTTTCTGTTGGTTCGTAATTAAAGTAATTGTACGTGTAAGTGTTTTCTGTTTCGGAATGAAATTTTAAATTACTATACAACATTTTTTTGCTGGTAAAGAATTCCATGACATCTTTTTTTTTTCTTTCTTGTCTTTTCCATACATTAAACTCTTCTGGAATTAACTTCTTAATTTTTCTGACCTGAACACCTGAAGCTGAGGATTCGGCTTGATTGTGTGGAGTAGATGGACCTGTTTGACTGGGCGGTGGCATATCAGGTCTAGATTGAGAACCAGAGCTTTCTGCTTGATTACTTGGAGTAGATGGACCTGTTTGTCTGGGCGTTGGAGGTTGCATAGGTAGTGGAGGTGGCATAGTGAATATCGATTTATCAACATTATCAAGCCTTTTATCATTAATTCCTGTGATGGGTTTCTTTCCTAGAGGCACAATAAGTACCGTATTAATTGTAGATATTACTTTACGATGACCAGCATCCTTGTCATTTAACTTATTTTTTAGTAATATTAAACTAGTTTTATCTGCAAAATTATCGGGTATTCCTAACGATGTTCTGACTGCACCTGCTGACCCAATATGTTGTCCGATTGCTTCATTTAATATTTGATTAATATAAGCTTGCTCATATGCATTATATTGTCGGTCATTAATCATACTATTTTAAATAAATTAAATTTACGTTTAAATTTCACAAATTATTTTACTTGTGAAATTTATGGATATTTACCTAGCAAAATACAAAATTACATTTACACACAAGGAAACAAAT
>JAIYDG010000322.1 GCA_027487625.1 Bacteroidota bacterium | reverse complement strand
TCTCGTTTCCAGTTTTTAATAAGTAACTTAAACTTTGAGAGTATGATTTCGTAGTAAAAATTGAGATTATTATAAGTAATATTATCCTATTCATGTCAATAGATTTGTTGGAGTGTATTTCTTCAAAATTAATGAATATAAGAAATTCTTTTTTTATTTAATTTAAGATGAATTTTTTTATTAAGTTATTGATTTTCCCCCAATAAGAGATGTTTTTCTTTGTTTACCACTTATCTGGTTCCATTAGTTGAATTTAAACTTGGAAATTGCATCCAACAAAAAAGCCCTTCAGTTTTTTCTACTAAAGGGCTTTTTCATTTATTCCGCTACTTCACTTCTTTCAAACTTGCCGAATTCCATTTCGCCGGCATCGTCCATTTCTTTGAGTTTCATAATTTGGTCGAGGGCATCTGGAACTACATCGCTGCAAATGGTTATAAAGCTATTTTTGCTTGCATTTTTAATGGCATAATCAATGGCTTCTGTTTCCTTTTTAATCACAGTTACTTTTTTGTTCGGATCAATTTCAGAAATTCCTTTCATCATCAAATCAATGATTTCTTGTTCGGTTCTGCCTCTTAGGTTTTTATCCTGACGAATAATCACTTCATTGAACATAGAAGCAGCCATTTTGCCCAAAGCAATGGTATCTTCATCTCTTCTATCTCCAACACCAGCAATAATTCCTACATGGTGTGATTCAATTTTCGATAACATATCTGCAATAGCAGTAAAACCTGCTGCATTGTGCGCGTAATCTACCATCACTTCAAAGTTTTTGAACCTGAAAATATTCATCCTTCCCGGTGTTTGTGCTGGTCCCGGTATGAAAGTTTGAAGTGCAATGCGCATGTCTTCTATTTTGAAGTTTCTTACAAATCCAGCCAATAAGGTTGGAAGAATGTTTTGTACATTATACAAAGCTTTTCCGCCATAAGTCAAAGGAATATTTACTGCTTTTTCAACCCTAATTTTCCAAGTTCCTTTGCTAATGGTAACGTATCCGTTTTCGTAAATGGCAGCCAATCCACCCGCTTCAATGTGTTTTTTCAATAAAGGATTGCTTTCATCCATAGAGAAATAAGCAACTTTACATTTTAAATCTTTTGCCATTGAAGCTGTCCATGTATTATCAGCATTTAAAATGGCATAACCTCCAGGCAATACGCTTTCAGGTACTACAGATTTTACCCTGGTTAATTGCTCAATGGTATCAATATCAGACAAACCTAAATGGTCTTCTGCTACGTTGGTAACAATAGCAATATCACAATTGTGAAAACCCAATCCCGACCTTAAAATTCCACCTCTTGCACATTCCAAAATTGCAAAATCAACGGTTGGGTCCTTTAATACAAATTCTGCACTCATAGGTCCTGTGCAATCGCCACGCATCATCAATTGATTTTGAATGTAAATTCCATCGGTTGTGGTATAACCTACTTTATGTCCCATGGTTTTTACCATATGGGCCATTAAACGAGTAGTGGTAGTTTTACCATTGGTACCTGTAACAGCAATAATCGGAATTCTAGCAGAACTTCCCGGAGGATACAACATGTCAATTACTGGCTCGGCCACATTTCTTGGTAAACCAATGGCTGGGTCGATATGCATTCTGAAACCTGGAGCTGCATTTACTTCTAATATAGCACCACCGTTTTGTGAAACTGGCTCCGATAAATTTTCGGCCATGATATCAATTCCGCAAATATCTAAACCAATAATTCGGGCAATCCTTTCACACATAAAAATATTGTCGGGATGCACCATATCGGTTACGTCGGTTGCTGTTCCACCAGTACTTAAATTAGCAGTTGGTTTCAACCACAATTCTTCATCTTTAGGTAAAACAGAATCCAAAGTCAATCCTTTTTTGTTCAGGATATCCATAGTGAATTCATCAACCTTAATAGAGGTTAATGTTTTCTCATGTCCATATCCTCTTCTTGGGTCTAAATTGGTGATATCAATAAGTTCTTGAATACTGTGTTTTCCATCGCCAGTTACCGCAGCGGGTTTGCGAATGGCAGCAGCAACAAATTTGTAATTAATTACTAAAACTCGGTGATCTTGTCCTGTAATGAATCTTTCTACAATTACACCTCGTGAATATTTTTTCGCAGCTTCTAAACCTTTTACAGCATCCTCCCAATTTCTAATATTGGTGGTAGCACCTTTTCCGTGGTTTCCATCAACAGGTTTGGTAACAATAGGATATTTAACACTTTCAATTGCTGCTTGTAAACCTTCTTCTGTATAAACAATTCTTCCTTTTGGAACTGGAATTTCGGCAGCTTCTAATAGGTTTTTAGTTTCTTCTTTATCGCAGGCAATATCAACTGCAATACTTCCTGTTGTGCTAGCAATAGTAGCACGAATTCTTTTTTGGTTAATACCATAACCCAATTGCACCAATGAGCGTTTGTTTAAACGGATATAAGGAATTCCTCTGGCTACAGCTTCATCAACAATACATCCAGTACTTGGTCCAAGACGTTCGTCTTCACGAATTTCTCTTAAAGTTTGAATGTCTTCATCTAAAGAAAATTCCTCACCAGAAATTAAATATTCAGCAACTTTAACAGCAGCTCTAGCCGCATAAATACCAGCTTTTTCTTCCATGTAATTAAAAACTACATTGTATACACCTTCTTTCGAAGCGCTTCTGGTTCTTCCAAAACCACAATCCATTCCGGCCAAGGTTTGTAGTTCTAAAGCGATGTGTTCAATAACATGTCCCATCCAAGTTCCTTCTTTAACACGTTTAAAGAATCCACCAGCAGTACTTTCAGAGCAACGATGTGAGTACATACTTGGGAATTTGGCTTCCAATCTCTCTGAGAATCCATCAATTAAATTGGTTGGTTTTTGTTCTAGGTCTTCAAGATCGAGACGCATTTGAATGAGTTTGTGGCGACGTACACTCCAGTAATTAGGGCCACGCATAACTTTAATATCTAGTATTCTCATGATAAAGGGATTGTTGTTTTTTTTGAAACCATTTAATTCCATTTGGAAGGGCTTCGTAAACAATTATAAATAATTAATAAGTCAATTGCCAATTTATAGGCGCCTTTATTAATTTCATTGCTTATCTTGACAATTTACGTTGTATATTTTTTACTTAAATCAACTTAATTTTATGAAAAATGTAAACGCTTTACTGAATTTCTTATATTTAGAGGTTAAAATTAAGCATGGAAAAGAGCATATCTGTTTTTATTGTTGATGATGAACCTCGTGCGCTTGAAACATTAAGTAAATCATTAACATCCTTTTTTACAAATGTTGAGATTGTTGGAACTGCCAATACCATAATTGATGCATTTAATGGCATCAACCAAACTAAACCACAACTGGTTTTTTTAGATATTGAAATGGGAAGCGAAAATGGATTTCAATTATTAGAAAAATTCGATTCAATTCAGTTTCATGTGGCATTTGTTACTGCTCACGAAGAATTTGCTTTAAAAGCTATTAAGTTTTCGGCCTTAGATTATATCATAAAACCTCCTGCAATCTCCGACTTAAAAGCTGTTTTAGTAAAATTAGAAAATAAAGAAGGAAGAATTGAAGAGAATTTAAAGGTGAAACAGATGTTTGGTAACTTTTTAACGCCCGATAAAAGCGAACACAAAATTACAGTTGCAATTGCCGATGGATACGATTTTATTAAGGTGAGTGATATTCTTTATCTTTTGGCTGATGGCAGTTACACGGTTTTTCAACTCAAAAATCAGCAAAAAATTACCACTTCTAAAAGCCTCAAATTTTATGAAAGTGTGCTTGATTCCTATGGGTTTTTCAGGATTCATAATTCAACTTTTATCAATATTAAATACATCAAACGAATTAGCAAATCGGCTGGTGGTTCTGTAATTATGGAAGACAATTGCGAATTCAGCATCAGCAAAACTAGAAAAGATGAGTTTTTAGAATTATTGGCATTGAAATAAGTATATATGAAACATCAAATCAAAATGAATCAATTCAAGTTTTCTTATTTCAAGCACTTAAGTTTATTACTAATTTTCTGTTTTTTTCTGTTTGATTTTACCTCACTTAAAGCAGGCAGTTTAGATAGTTTATTGAAGGATGCTTTGCAAGAGAAAGAACCCAAAAAACACAGTGAAAAGTATCTAACTTATATAAATAAATTGTCTGCTGAAAAAAGAGATTCAGCAGCAAAACTTCTTCTTATATATGAAGATGAATGTAAAAATGAAAACTTTGATTTCGGAAGAGCTCGCTCAATGTCGTTAAGAGCCTGGTTTAAAAACTATGATGGCAAATATGAAGAAGGATTAAGGTTGTTGAGAGAAGCTGAAATCATTCATAAAAGTGTGAATGATTCTATTGGTTTAGCACTTACTTTTAATAGAATTGGTATTGTTAATCTACGATACAAAAGGTATGACGATGCTATAAAATATGTGAATCTATCTTTATCTTATTATTTAAGGTTAAATGATAGCGTTAAAGTTGATGTTGCTTATAATAATCTGGGAACTATTTATGTAGAATTAGAAAAATTCGACAAAGCCATTGAGTATTTCAAAAAGACAATTGAAATGCGCAAAGCAAACCGAAATTATTATTGGTTAGGTTATGCTTATTACAATACAGCAGAAGCTTTTTTAGGAATGCCTCAACTCGATAGTGCTGATTATTATTACCAATTATCCTTAAAGGTATTTCAAGATTTAACGGAAACTGGCTCAGTTCCACCTATGGTTGATATGGGTGTTGGTCAGTTTTATTTTAAAAAGGGTGATTTAAAACAAGCCATTTTTTATGTTTCAAAGGGATTAAATAAAGCAAAAGAAATCGATCATAAAGAACTTATTCTTCAAGGTTCTGCATTGCTAAGTGATTTGTATGCTGAAAGCAAAGATTTTAAATCGGCATATGAGGCACAAAATGAATACTTAGAACTCAAGAATTATATTGATAGTACCAACAATTTTTCACAAATTACAGAGATAGAAGAAAAGTACAAAAATGCTGAAAAGGAGGTTGAAATTGTACGCTTAAATTCTGCTAAACTTGATGCTGATAACAAAG
>JAIYDG010000020.1 GCA_027487625.1 Bacteroidota bacterium | reverse complement strand
TGCTCCATTGTACATGCCTAATTCTGCACCACCATTTATAACTGTTTCATCATCAACTCTGATATATGAATAGTTTTTAATATTGTTATTGTTATGTAGTTTTTTCTTAGTCCAAAGTTTACAATTATTGATAAACAAACCTGTTCCGTTTACTTTAAAATCATCATTAGTTACAATTGAACCATTATTTGTTAAAGTTGTGTTACCATTTACATTCATACTTTTACCAACATTAATAGTACCATTATTGGTTTGAGTTGATTGTGTATTTAAATTATAGTCACCACCAGTATTTATCGTTCCATGGTTAATAATACTTCCACCTGGAGAGAATGAACTGCTCATGCTTACTGTACCCCAATTTAAAAATTCAGTTGTAGCACCATTCATATTTAAATTACCAAAAGATGCAGAACCTGTTGATGTAACAATTAATTTAGAACCATTGTTCAAGTTTGCATTTTGAACAGTTACATTACTTCCACAAATTCTAATTGTTCCGCCATTGGCATTAAATCCAATTGTGATATTATTACCTGTTACACATATTACATCTCCATTATTTACATTCAAATTTTGGTTACTTGTAGAAATAGTTTGAGTGCAACCGGTATTACAATTTGGACTAGCTGATTTACCTAATGAAAAGGTTTTCTTTAATACTGGTTTGATATTCAACAAAACAGAATTACTTCCTGAAATTGTTACTTTTTCAATCATTTTTGAATTATCAGGTGCTGTTCTTACTACAAATAATTCTTTAGTTGCTGATGGAACTGAAATTGTTGACTCAAATTCTTGAGCCAATGATAATGCTCCTTCTGCTAAAGAAATTCCATTTGTAGCTGGATCTTCTAAATAAATTTGAATTTTGTGTTTTAAAGCACCAAATGAATTGTCTTCTAAATTAACTTTTACAGAAACTGATTTAGTTAATTCCCATTTGAAGTTTGTTGGAACTTTAATTTCCGACATTTTACTCACTTCAATTTCTGAAGCAGAATTCTGACCTGTTTCAAATTTCTTTTCGAGATCTTTTTTGCAAGATGCTAAACTAATGATACCTGCAACTAAAATTAATGATATTCTTTTCATGATATTTATAACTATTTGGTAATAGCTAAGAAAATGCCAAAGAAATCAAACAACTAAAAACCAACACTTTGATAAAATTTCGAATCAATTAATTTGTCCCAAAACAGGAAAAAAATTCCTACTTTTTATCATTTCAGGAATAATGAAACTATAATTTAAAACACAAAAAAGCCGCTCCAATTAAGATGAAGCGGCTTTTTACTATTGAAATAAATCTTAAGGTTTATTATAAATTTTTGTATTGTCTCTATAACCTGAATTAGCTTTATACCAAACTGGAAATAATGTTCCATTACTTTGTGCCCATGATGCGAATTTCAAATGTGCATTAACGATATCAACTCTTTCAATTGGGTAATCAAATCTTTCTGGAGTCAAAATTGCCCAAGGTAAATTGTGTTCGCTTAAATAGTACTTATTATTTGATCTACTTGTTCTATCATTACCGGTACCAAATAATGAATCTGCGGCTAAAGTAGTAGGAGTTTTTCCAGGTAAATGAATTTCTTTACTTCTATCTTTTCCATTATCATTTCCCCAAATAAAAGGATTGTACTCATTCAGTCCAAATGTTGAAATTGCTATCGGATTAATCAAACTAAAACTCAATGAATAGTTCAAAGTATCCGAAATCGGATCTGTTGGAATGGTATTCCATCTGCTTTGTAAACTTCTGATATTGGAAATAATTTTAGCAACTGCATTGGTTTGTCCAGCTTCTAAAACTGCACCTGTAAAATTTTGAACATTGCTTCTTAAAGTTGGAAATTCAACTGCAAAGCTATTATCAATCTGACCTCCACTTGCTCTTAAAGTATAATTCCCTTGAACATCTTTAACTGCATTTGAAGCATTGGTTATAATTTTATATCTAAAATCAACCATTACATCATTCATATCATAATCGCCATAATAAGGCCACAAATCTTCAAACGAAACTGAGGCCGATGTATTGATTGAAGGATAATAATTATTGAAAGCACGCGCTGCATCTGTTGGATATTCATCATCAACATCCTTTACTCCATCTCCATCGGTATCATTAGCAGGAGGTAAAACAGCAATATCATCATCGGAAATTGCATCCAAAGGATTAGATGTTGTATAAAACAAAACATCATTAAAGTCATGATCGCAACCACTAGCAGTTCTTATGATATCTTCAAAACCCATGATATAACGTTGACCAACATTATCAAACAACATAACCATATGCTGTCTAATTGAAGGATTTGGTTCAGGATTGAAATTTTTGTTTCCGTATAAAAACCAGTTTCCAGCTCCAATTGTACCTGTATTTATATCATAACCATGAGAAATAATTCCGTATTCAATAACTGTATCAGCGCCGAAAGTTCCAATATAAACCTTATCACCTGTT
Organism: Bacteroidota bacterium; assembly: GCA_027487625.1. Taxonomy (GTDB): domain Bacteria; phylum Bacteroidota; class Bacteroidia; order UKL13-3; family UKL13-3; genus CAISCU01. The sequence goes on along the minus strand of JAIYDG010000020.1, from coordinate 2,303 downwards.
AGCAATCCACCATTTGAATTCTTAAGAGATGCATTTGGGAAAATCAAAAATAAAGTATCAATAGCAGCAGCTGTTGCTGGTGGATTATTTTTATTGTAACGGTAGTAAAACAAAGTATTTCTAAATCCAGCGCCTTCTGTTATAAAGGTTACAAAAACATCAGCACGTTTAGTTAAAACAATGGTTCTTTTGGTAATACTGTCATTCAATAATTCGGGATGTGTAGTTGGAACTGCAACTCTTGAAGGTAACATCGACCAAATATCATTTACCAATTGATTTGGAACTACATCTCTTGGTGATAACAAATTATTGGGCACTCCATCTGCATTCCATGTTGGCACCATTTTATTCGATATTTTCGATAAATTCTTTAACAAACGAACACCTGAAAAATTAAATATTGGATTCTTTGTTTCTAATTTTAATGGTGCACTTCCACCTAAAACCAAATTAATATTGTTATTATTTAATTTGATGATTAAATTCTCAGGAATTCCTAAAAATGAAGTATTCAGAACCAAACTTGAATATTTTGAAGCAATTTTTAAAGGAAACGAGATATTCCCATCCAATCCTGATAAACCTTTAAACAAACGTTTCCCGCCATTTTCAGGTAAATCGGTCCATAATTCTACAATTTGTCTGCCAGCAGATTGGTCTTTGGCATTTAAAATTCTAAATTGAAATGAATAGTCCTTTGAACTTTCATAACGAAAACCATCTGGAACTTCCATTTCAAAAATTGAGCTAACAGTATTTATATCATTGGTTTTATCTGATTTTGGCATTTCTCTTTTACAAGAAAAAAACAAAATAGGAATTGCTAAAAAAAGTAGATTTTTCATATTGTTAAGTTTGAAAACATTGGCTGATTTAAAAAATAAATCATAATATAAGTAAAAGGTTAAACAAATATACAATTTAACTAAAACCTTTTTTTAGAATATCAACCAATTAAAATCAGTTATAAGCAAGACCAAAAATTATTTTTATTTTACAGAAATAGCAAAAAAAAAGCCCCACCGAAGTGGAGCTTTTATTAAGCCGTTTATTTGAATCTATTTAACTGAATCAACGATTGCTTTGAAGGTTTCAGGATGATTCATTGCCATATCAGCTAAAACCTTACGGTTTAAAGCAAGACCTTTTTTATGAACCAGACCCATGAATTGGCTATAGCTATAGCCATGTAACCTTGAACCAGCATTGATACGCATAATCCATAAACTACGGAAATTACGTTTTTTGGTTTTACGGTCACGGTAAGCATAACCTAAACCTTTGTCGATGGTATGTTTGGCTATGGTTAATACGTTTTTACGTTTTCCCCAGTAACCTTTGGCTAACTTGAGGAGTTTTTTTCTGCGTCTTCTAGACGCTACTGAATTGACTGAACGAGGCATAGTTTTTTTTGTGTTTTTTGAACCTAAGCGATCATTCGGTTAAATGATTCTTTGGTGCTCTGGTTCGGGTTAACTGAATTTAAATAAACCGATTTGAATCTCAACTTTCGTTGTTATTTGCCGATTCCCAGCAAGTTCTTTACCAATCCCATATCAGCATCAGATACAGTTACCAATTTGGCAAGTGCACGCTTTTGTTTCGTGGTTTTTTTGGTTAAGATATGGTTTTTGTAAGCTTGCGCTCTTTTAATTTTACCACTTGGGGTAACTTTAAAACGCTTTGCAGCTGACTTGTTTGTTTTTACCTTAGGCATCTTTCTGATTTCTCCTTATTTATATGATTTAAAACGGCTTTCTTATTTTGTAGTTGTTTTTCCTTTAGGACTTAACATCAAGAACATTTTCTTTCCTTCAAGTCTAGGTAACTGTTCAACTTTTGCAATTTCTTGTAAACGTTGAGCCAATTGTAACAACAATACTTCTCCTCTTTCTTTATAAACGATAGCTCTACCTTTGAAAAACACATAAGCTCTCACTTTATGTCCTTCACTTAGGAAGTTTTCAGCGTGTTTATACTTAAACTCAAAATCATGTTCATCGGTATTAGGTCCGAACCTGATTTCTTTCACATCTTGTTTAGCCTGATTAGCTTTTTGTTCCTTTTTCTTTTTCTTTTGTTCATAAAGGAACTTTTTGTAATCAACTACTCTACAAACCGGTGGATCTGCATTTGGAGAAATCTCAACCAAATCCATTTCCTGCTCCTGAGCAATTTTTAATGCCTCAGAGATGGAATAGACTCCAACTTGAATGTTTTCTCCAACCAATCTTACCTGTTGGGCTTGAATGCGGTTGTTAATCTTGTGCTCGGGCTCAAGACTTCTTCTTCCTCTGTTA
>JAIYDG010000485.1 GCA_027487625.1 Bacteroidota bacterium | reverse complement strand
GTTGTGGTTGTAGGAGTAGAGGTGGAGGTTGTAGACGTTGACGTTGTAGCTGTTGTTGCCCGACGTGTAGAAGAACGCGTTGTTGGATTTTTGTCTGACTCAATGTGAAACTGAAATTTGAAAATTTTAATTACAAACCTAAGTATTTATCTTAGAGTTAACGGCACAATTTTCTGTTCTTTTAATTCTGTTTTAATTTTACCCTAGAATTTGGATTTGGGTTGTTGTTTGACTTGATGTAAAAGTAAAATTCAAAAATTCTAATTACAAACGTAATTAATTATTTTAGAGTCGACATTACAATTTTTTGTTTGTGATAATTTTACCCTAAAGATTTAAGATATTGTTTAACTCAATGTAAAACTCAAATTCAAAATTCTAGTTTATTTTAGTCATTTATTTTAGAGAAAAGAATTAACGACACAATTTTCTGTTTGTATTAAACTTACCCCATAAGGATTTGGAGGAGTTGAACAACACGAATAAGCAATCCTCTGTATCTGTTTTAAGGGCCGGCAGGATTCGTGCAAAGGTTTGTCTTCGTCATCGGGGTTAACAACGCAAACCTTAATAAAACATGAAAACAAATTTACACAAAACAATCATTTCTATTTTGTATTAAAAATGGGTTCTATTTTTATAAAATTATAAAAGCTGTAAGTAATTTTTACCTGTTTATCAAAAATATCGACTCTGGTAATGCAGTTTTTTCCAAGTTGGTAGAGAACGTAAAAATGTGACCCTGACATTGTGTTGCAGTACGTACGAACAATGTCTGTTACCGTGACGTCATAATAGGCGACCCCCAACGTCCATGTGTGTAAAAATGAGAGCAAAATTGCCCAGAAATGCATTATGCACCTTAAAAACTTGGTTTACCTTTTTAAATAGATTTGAATTAAAGGCGCACATAAATTGAATTTGGTTTGTTTACATTTCAAAACGCACTAGGCTATTTTTCGCGCAAAATTTAAATATACACTCTGTGTAGTTAAAGTACCCCACTTACTTTGTTAAAAAAAGATGAATAAAATCAAGTGGGACGTAAACCTTTTAATTTTTGTCTGCTCTTTATATTTTATCGTATTAGTTTAAATGAATGAAAACCAAATGTAAATTTAAGATTAATTGATTTATTTTTTTAGTATGCAACTATGCAAAACAAAACGTTACAACCAAAATGTGCAATGTATAAACTAAAAATGATACAACTACTATTAAATTTGACTACAGTTTTTTTCAAAAAACAAATGGATTTTTATGGATTTCCCTTTCTTTTCATAATAACCTCCAAAGCGTGTTCCATTCTTGCATTTTGTAATGAAATGTGATCTCTCTGTCGTTGAAGAGTTTGAAGCATGTCCATTTCGGCATCTCTGATTTGAGTCAAAATGTTGAGACGCTCTCTATCCGTTGCTATTTGAAGCTGCTGCTTTAAAATAACCAAATTTCTTGCCAAGTTTTCAAGTCGAGTGTCAAAATCTTCTTCCATGGTTAACAGTAACGTAAAAGTACGACACCTCTTACGTTTGCTTTGAATTTGATGTAAGGTTAAACTAAACTCTGGGTTTTTATTTAAACTTTTTGTCTTTGTTTGTTAAAAAAGCGTGATTTTTATCTTTACCCTTTTTTGTACAACTACATGTAGGCGCCAGTGCTTTGTTCCAGTTGTTTAAACTTAGCCTGGCGCAAGTTTTGTTTGAACCCTTTTTTGTGGGAAACATTAATGTAGACTACTTTTTTTGTCTCAAAACTTGTTTGAGCATTGCTTGGCGTGGGTTTTTGTGCTTTCGCCATGCAGTCGTTAAATTGAGTTGGAAGCAAAGCTAAATATTACAATGGAAGCTGATAAATTTAGATATCAAATTAATCTTTGTGACGTAGAAATTAGACAATTAACATTGGAACTTTTGGATGTGTTGACGGATGTCACAACTCCAGACACTTCAGATGTCGAAGGAGACGAGGTAGACGAACCGCTGCTTCGAGGAGTCAGGGAGGTCTTGTTGAGAGTGGAGGCCATTCCAGTACGACCAACAGCTTATTCGGAATTGTACGAAAAACATTGGTATTGTGCCAAAGCAGAAAAAAAAGTGCGAAAAATAAAAAATGAAATAAAAAAGTGCAGATTGACAGACATCTTTGCGCATCCTCGATTTGTTCCTACCTTGGAAACTATTCAAGAAAACTATCCAGATGACGGAGGTCGACAATATATTAATTCGCTTGTCGCATGTCATTCTATTTTAAATCTATAAAGAACAAAATTAGTACCCCAAATTGAAGACAACAGTGTCGACAATAGTTTAAATAATCATAATCGTACATATAATTGAAAATAAAACAATTACATAACGATAACAACATTGACTTTTTTGCAACCGAGCACCTAAGTGTTATCAATGTCTGTGCGTTCCCGTATAAGAGTCAAAACGTTGGTTGCTACGCGCCTCTTCTGTACCCACCACCTACAGATACTATCAGATACAGAAAATAAGTAATACACATATGCAAAGGTCACAGTTATTCTTCTATATTTTTCCAACATTATGTATTCTGTTCGCTTTATTCTGTACATATACAACTTGATTACAGTGACAGATGGGAGAAACGATTAAAGAAATTTAATAAATGATGCATATTAAAAAATGATGTACTTAATAATGATGATCCACCAGAATTGATTCGGTCTTGGCGGGTTACAATATTCATATGGTAATAATAAATTTGATCAT
>JAIYDG010000451.1 GCA_027487625.1 Bacteroidota bacterium | reverse complement strand
TTTGTCAAAAATATCCAAATCTTATTTAACACATTCTCGCAAACAGGCAAATGTTAAATTTATTTGTGACATTCGAAAACAAAGAAAAATAAAATAATTGAAATTCGGATTGTCGAGTAGAAGTTATAAGAAACTGCCGAGGAAAAGTAATATAACTTGACATTACTCTCGATCGACGTAAAATCATTGAAAGTATTCGTCAAAACTTTTCTTCAAAAAGAAATCTGATTTGGCTAAACGTGTTATCAACTTTTCACATGCTGAAAATGAATCATTGCATATGTTGAATTATTACAACGTTCACAACAGCAAAACTTTTCAAAACATTGTCGAAGTTGTAAGAAGTTCAAATTTTTCGATTTTGTTTTCAAAGAACCAAACAAAGAGTCAAACAAATTATGAGATTGAACCAAGGAAGACATTACAAAGCACAAAGGTAAATTGTGAATTGAAAAAAGAAAAACTCGTTCGTTTCCTGGTAACTATTTTACATCACACATTTGGTTGTTATTTCAATCAAAAACCAAATAATTGCTCAGTATCATGAGAATAAAGTTCAAAATTCCAAATTGTTTCCAAATCTGAAATATTTGTTTCATTTGTTTTGAAAAATTGAATATTTATTGACTGATATAAAAATATATTTTCATCCAAGTCTGGAACTCGGTGTGAATTCAAATCGTATCATTCAGAAACAAAATATGGCGGCGAAGTCAAGACCTAGCGATTCTAAAAATTACATTACAATGAATGACACACTGGGAGAAATGTAAGAAGTGTGGTAGTGAATAACCCCGGCGGCTACTTCAATTAACTCAATTTAAATAGTATGCGTTATAGTATTCTTACTTATCATTCTAGCTCCGATTAAAACAACATTCTGTTTGAGTTCTAAACAATTACAATTACGCCAATGTATTTCATTTCAGATTTTCAATTTATCAGAAAAATACAACACAAATTTCTATGTAAATTAAAATATTTAAAAAATTATATTTTTTAATATTAATATCATAGTCATGGCAAAAAACATCTTCACTGACCTGACAAGTTCATAGGAAACCTTTCAAACAACTTTTACAAGTACAAGGACGTGTCCACTTTTAGCAGACACTCGTTTTCCACTACTATGTGGACTTGATGAATTTTACAAAGAAAGAAAACATGAACGGCAAAAAAAGAACAACACAACCTACTTTTTACTGCTATGTGGACTTTTATCATCTGTATATTTTGGAAAAAGAGGTAAAATAATAATCGACCCTTTTATTTCAAAAGTTGGACTGTAAACTGGTTCGCTACTGTAACACTTAATATTTTCAGAACTTCATATGAAATTTATATTATTTTTAATTAATACAATATTTGTTCTGAAGAATTCTAAATTTTAAAACTATAAATTATAAACCTCATTAATTACATTAATATTTATTTTATTTTACATTAATATTTTGTAATGAATTATATCATATAATTATGATTAATTAAAATTCATAAATTAATGTTTTAACTTAAACTTGGTCACAAAGTTATATTATTGTTTAAAAAAGAGATTAAAATTAAAGTAAAAACAAAAAAAATTCTCTTTCTTTACAAAAAAATTTCTACTATATGTTAAAAATTTACAATACGTAAAAGACAAAAAATTCTCTTTTACGAAATTATTTTACGAAATTTTTATTTTACTTTTACGAAACGGAAATAAGTAAAGGTTTCATTACAATTTATAAAATCGGAGAATAGGAAGAAGCAAAAATATTTCAAAGTTTGTAACCAAAGTTGAATATATTATTATTTTAAGTTTTTATTTTTCTATAAACAAAAGATACTTACCATGCTCGACGCAGTACCAGTATAAAATGACCAATTTTAAGAATAATTTCAAGATGGCCGTTTCCGTTTACATGTGCCCAAAAGTAAGACGCAATTGAAATAGAGCAGTTCATTTCAGAAACAAAATGTAATTAGTGCGTAAAAACAAACGTAGCAACTTAATGAAAAAAGTGTTACAAATTTTGTTTTCCACATTCTCCCCTTGAATTGCCTATGAGCAAAGAGAAAAAAGTTTGGGCCAGCCAAAAGTTGTTTTGCGGCTATTCAAAAAATATCTTAAAGATATGCCTTTTCATAAAATTAATAAATTGGTAAATGCTGATGTTTTACTTTTTGAGTTGCAATCAATCTCTCATTTTTACCCAGCGTTTACTTTTTTAAATGATTTCATAATGTATTAACTTAAGCAATTACAAATATTTACATATTATTTGAATGGACTCAAACAAGTTTATCACGCCATACACATGACGCCTTTTTCCCACCATTCAAAAAATACTCTTAGAGTTTAAAGCAAAATATATAAGTCCAACTTACATAAAATTTATATATGTCATGTTTGCGTGTTAAAAACAAAACAAAAGAATAAAATGGTAGAATTTGAAATGAACAACACACCACTTCAAAAGATTTAAATGCACCAAAACATGTCTGCCATAACGCAATTCCAAATTAATAAATATAATTCCATTTTCACATTTTCTCGCGTATTTTATGAATGGAATAATTTAGTTTCAAATATTGCCCTTCTTCTAGGAAGGTTTTATCAAAAAAAAGGCAGCTATTACAGAGAATAACAATTAAAATAAAACTCGCATATCCTATATTTTCCACATTTATTTCTTAGTTAATTTGACACTAATAACAAACTTTATATATTATTCATTCAATTTGATATTACACACTACAATTATTTAAAATGACATTTATTGCTTTGACAATTCATTTTCAGGTTGACCAATGTTCATGTCTTTGCAACATGCATTAATTTGTTCCTCGTCGAGTTCGTAACGATTCATGAGGAAAAATAGGTTTTCCCTCAGCTCCTTGTTTGACTCTTCCGGCATCAAGTGCAATTGCTTGCACAACCCGCCGATCGGGTACAAGTAGTAATATTCACTTTTATAATCTTTTTTCTCGTAGAGACAAAGAATGTCCACCACTTGTGCAAAAAGTCCCATAATGGCATGTTTTCGTTGAAAGTTTTCACTTTTAGGAATAAACCTTTCCTCAATTTCGGGACGAGAACGCACAAAGGCCTCCAAGTACCTGGCCTGAACAGCTGCAATGTCGCTCGGGTGAATATTTGTTGTAGGTCCGATATCGCTTTTAAAAACATTTTCAAAACTTTTTCTCGATTTTCCTATGATGGGAAAAGTATGAGTAAATAGGTGCTGATTGGAAGTGATGATAGAAAAAACTGACGGAACAGTTTGCACGCTGCCACGAGTCTTGGTTGGCACGGGTTCCCCCCTGGCAATGGCTTTGAGTCGATCGCAGTCTGCTGATTTTACCAGATTGGTTAAATTAACGTCGTGCATAAGCATGGTAGATTTAGCGTCAAAATTAAATCGAGAGACGCCCTTTTCTGTCGTCACCATGTGTGCAACTTCCAACAGGGGATTTTCAAAAATCATCGTCTTGCCGCAAGAATTTAATCCGGAAATGACGAGTTGCAGCATGTTGTCGCCTGGCTGACGTCGGTTTGTCAGAAAGGAAAAAAATATCAAAGTAAAGGCATGATCAATACTTATTTTCCCCAATTGGTCCGCTGGTTTACTGACTTTAAGGTGGACATCTTCTTTGGCATTAATCCAAGTGTTGAAACAGACACGATAATTTTCAGCCATTTCTTCTGTAGATGTCTTCTTTGATTTAATGACTGCAAATTTTTCGTTGAGAAGTTTTTGTTCCTTGTTTGCTACGTACTGTTTCAACAGAGGAGAAAACCTGTGTGCCAAAATGATGGACGTATCGGCCAACTTCAGCTGGGCTTGTTGAAGTTTCTCTTGTTGGTTGAGGTCGGCCGAGGCGGCAGCTTCAAAATCGTTTTTTTCAAAGGATGTCATTAAATCATCCAAAAACTTTTCTTCGTTCTTTTCTTTCTTTGACAAAAGAACATTTTTCATAAATTCCAACTTGGCTTCTTCAGACATATATTCACCATCAGATTCCATCTAAAACAGAACGAGTAAAAATGACATTAATTATTAAATCTTAAAAATAGATATAAAAGGTCAAAAACGTTCTTACCTTTGGTCCTGTGTTTTACAAGGGTCTCACAACACTATCGGCTAGAGTATCAAAGTCAAAGCTTTATATAAAAGTCAAGGGCTCGCCTTAGCATAGCGAGAATAGACCAAATTTATATTTAAAAAAACAACCACGATTTAATGACAACCGCCAAAAGAAGATTTCTGTTACATTTCTATCATTTTCTTTTGGGCGGGCATGTACCTTCAGTTTCCGCATATAAACCATTGATGTTATAAGGCGGAAGATTATTTTCTTTTGGGCGCGCATGTAACTTTAGTTTCCGCATATAAACCGTTGACACTACAACATTGAATCAGGAAAAAATTAGGCGCCTATGCAAATCCTAACGTTCTTTTTAGTCTCAACTTTGGATTTCCGCATTTTAATATTTGCCGGTAAAACAACTTTTTGACATTGCATCAGAAGAAAATTACGCACCTGGACACACCCTAACGTTCTTTTTAGTCTCAACATTTTAATATTTGCCGGTAAAACAACTTTTTGACATTGCATCAGAAGAAAATTAGGCGCCTAGACTCACCCTAACGTTAACTTTAGATTTCCGCATTTTAATATTTACCGGTAAAACAACATTAAACTAAAAACCGTTGACATTGCATCAGAAGAAAATTAGGCGCCTGGATACACCCTAACGTTCTTTTTAGTCTCAACTTTGGATTTCCGCATTTTAATATTTGCCGGTAAAACAACATTAAACTAAAAACCGTTGACATTGCATCAGAAGAAAATTAGGCGCCTGGATACTTT